>JANXRN010000492.1 GCA_025352995.1 Acetobacteraceae bacterium | reverse complement strand
CGAACTGGTGGGGTTTCGGCGATTGGCGAAAACCTATTTGGCGCTTTCCGACCAGCAGATTGCACGCTTATACCAACCCGCCTTGATGATGACACTTCCATCGTCAAGGCGGGTTGGTATTGCGCGCCGGGTTGGCCGGCGGCGGCGCGCCAAACAAAGACTGATACCGACCCGCGTTGACCCATTCTTCATGGGTCAACACTTAAGCGGGTTGGTATGAGATATTGCTTTCACGATCATCTTTATCCGTTCAAACGAAGCCGTTTGAACGAATGATGATCTATTTCCGCAGCGCCACCCAGGCCGCCACCAGCATCAAGCCCATGCCGAACGCATCGAGGGCGTAAAGCCGCTCGCCGAGCAAGGCCATGCCGAGCGCCACGGTGATGATCGGGGAAATGAAGGCATAGGTGCCGGTGCGGCTTGCGCCCCAGTCGCGCACCAGAACGAAATAGACGGTGGTGGCGCCAAGCGAGCCGGGCAGAACCAGGAACCACCAGGACAGCCACGGCGCCCAGCCCCAGTCAAGCCGCAGCGCTGCCACAGCGCCCGGCTCGAACAAGATCGAGCCGATCAGCAGGATGATGCCGCCGAGGAAATTGGTGACGCCGGCCATCTGCACCGGCGCCATATTGCGCATCAGCGGGCGGGCCATCACCGAGCCGAGGCAGTAGGATAAATTGCCGAAAATCACCATCACGGTACCGATCATCTCGGCGAGGTCGAAGCGGCCGAGGGCAGCTTTGGGGCCGAACAGCAAGATGATGCCGGCGATGCCGAGGGCGATAGCGCCGATCTGGCGACGGTCAAAGCGCTCCTGGCCGAGCAGGGCAGCGAAGCCAAGCAGCGCCACTGGGGTCAACGCGGAACTGACCACCGACGCCAGGCCGCTGCCGACATGACGCAGGCCATAAAGCATGACCACCACGTTGAAGCTGATCATCAGCAGCGCCACCAGCAGAACCCGACCGGTGAGCCGTGGGGGAAACCGGATCGGCTGGCCACGCACGGCGAGATAGGCCAGCACGACCCCGCCCGCCACGCTCCAGCGTAAGCCGGAAAATACCCCGGGCGGCACCGCTTCAGTGCCGATTTTCATGCCGATCCAGGTTCCGCCCCACATGACGCAGAGGTAGGAAAACATCAGCAATTGCAGCCGGGTCGCCGGGCGGTTCATCGTGGCGCGATCAGGCGGCCTTCGCGGCACGGATGAAGGCGCGGATCAATGCTGGGTCCTTAACCCCCGACGCGCTTTCCACGCCCGATGAGACATCGACGATCGGCGCGCCGGTAGCGGCGATGGCGTCCCTGACATTTTCCGCCGTCAACCCGCCGGCGAGCATCCAACGGCCGGGGGCTTTCCAGCCAGCCAGCACCGTCCAGTCAAACACCGCAGCATTGCCGCCCGGCCGGGTCGCGCCCTTGGGCGCCTTGGCGTCGAGCATCAGCAAATCGCCATGCCCCTCGGTCGGCAAATCGGCGGCCACTGCCACCCCGACCGCACGCCAAACCGGCACGCCGAAACGCACGCGGATGGCGGCAATGCGCGCGACTGTACAATTATGGAGTTGCAGCGCATCAAGCTTCACCTGCGCCAGCACCGACGCGATCAACCCGTCATCGGGATCGACAAACAGCCCCACCCGCCGCGGTCCACCCACAGCCCGCGCCGAAAGTGCTGCCGCGCGCGCCGGATCGATGGCGCGCGGCGATGGCGGGAAGAACACGAAGCCGACATAGTCGGCACCTTCTTCAACTACCACATCAAAGCAGACCGGATCGGCAATCCCGCAAATCTTAACCTGGGTCACCCGGCCAACTCGGCGGCGATGGCAGCGGCGGACGCCGCCGGATCAGGCGCCCCGGTGATCGGGCGGCCAACCACCAGCCAGCTTGCGCCCGCAGCCGCCGCTTCGGCCGGCGTCATGGTGCGGGCCTGATCGCCTTTGTCGCTGCCGGCGGGGCGAATGCCAGGGACGACAAGTTCGGGGCCATCGCCCAGCGCATCGCGCAGCATCGCCACTTCGTGCGGGCTGCACACCAACCCATCGGCACCGGCAGCGAGCGCGAGGCGCGCAAGCCGCATCACCTGCTGGCGCGGTCCGCCGGCAACCCCGGTCGAATGCAAGGTTTCGGCATCAAAGCTGGTCAGCACCGTCACCGCCAGCAAGCGCGGGCGGCGGCTGCCCGCGATTTCGGCAGCTTCGCGGGCCGCCGCGATCATCGCAGCCCCCCCGGCCGCATGCAGCGTCAAGAAATGCGGTTGCAGCGGCAAAATCGCCCGCACCCCGCCCGCGACGGTGTTGGGAATGTCATGCAGCTTGAGGTCGAGGAACACCGGCCGATCATCGATCAGCCGCACCCCTGCGGCCCCGTTGGCGAGGTAGAATTCCAGCCCCAGCTTCAACATGCCGCAATGCGGCGCAATCGCCGTCGCCCAGGCACGGGCGCGCTGCGGATCGGTGGTATCCAGAGCCGCGATCAGTCCGGTTTTCATGGTGTCTCTAGCTCGGGGCCGGGAGCGTGATCGTGGCCGCCGGTCGGGCCTGCTGGGCTTTGACCTGGGCTTCGAGCGCCGCCACCCGCAAATTGGCGCGGCGGGCAGCATAGCGCGCGGCAATGGCGTTGAACCAGATCAGCAGCGCGCCGATCAGGAATGCGACGGCCATCGCCGACAGGATGGCAATCGACAGCGGCATCGTTTGCGCCAGATCGGTGGGCCATAGCCGGATCACCACATTTTCCGGGTTCGAGAGCACGAAGGACACCAGCACCGCGAGAAACGGCAGCGCCAGCACCAGCCGGAGCCAGAACACAGCCATCGCTAGACCGATTTGCCGCGATTAACCCGTTCCCGCAGTTCCTTGCCGGCCTTGAAGAAGGGGATCACTTTTTCGTCGACGGGAACTGATTCGCCAGTGCGCGGGTTGCGGCCAGTGCGGGCATCGCGCTGCTTGACGGTGAACGCGCCGAACCCCCGCAGTTCCACCCGTTCGCCGCGCGACAGGGCGGCGGTGATTTCATTGAAGATGGTCGCCACGATGGTTTCGACATCCCGGCTCAGCAAATGCGGGTTGGCGGCGGATAATTCGGCGATCAGTTCGGACTTGGTCATGCGCGCGCCCCATTTCTGTGCCGAATTGGCGATTTCCGAACTCGAACTTTAGTTTGTTTCAAACGGTTGCCACAAGGCCATTGCGCCGTCAAGTTTAACCCGTTGAGAAAACAAAGTTTTCAGAACACCACCGAAGAATTCGCCGGGCGTGTCGTCCAGCAGCGCTTCAAGCTTGCCGCGGCGCAGCGCATCACGGGTCGGCAACGAAGCCGCAATGCCCTTTTCCGCCGCCAGCCAGCCCCGCGCATCCGCTTCGCCACCGATGGCGTCGATTAGCCCCACCCGCAATGCCTGGCGGCCGGTATAAACCCGCCCATCGGCCAGTTCCCGCACCTTGGCCAGGTCGATTTTGCGGCCGAGGGCAACTTTCTCGACAAACTGGTCGTATAAATCCATCACCAGCGCCTGAAGCACGGTGCGTCCCGGACCGCTGATCGGATGGGTCAGGCTGGGTTGGTCTTTCATCGCGCCAGACGTCAGGGTTTCCGCGCCGATGCCGACTTTGCCGAGCAGGCCGGACGCCTCAAAACTCGATAGCATCACCCCGATGGAGCCGGTGATGGTTGATTCGCGGGCATAAATGCGCGGCGCGGCAATGGCTGCCATATAGCCGCCCGATGCCGCGACACCGCCCATGACGGCAACAACCGGCTTCTTGGCGGCAACTTCGGCGATGGCGATATACAACGCCTCACTCGCGCCAACGGTCCCGCCGGGGCTGTTGATGGTGACGACCATCGCGCGGGCGCTGTCATCCTTGGCAACCGCTGCGATTGCTTCGATCAATTTGCGATTGTCACCAATTTCGCCGGTGATCCGCACCCGGGCAACATGGGGTCCCGATACGTCGACGCGATTGGTGCCAAACGCCACACCAATGCAGGCCAAGACCGCGATAACCGCAATCACCCGCCAAACCAACAGGCGGCGCTTGAGGCGCCGCCTGTCAATCAGCAGATCAGTTTCCAGGGTCACTTAAACGACCAACCCTGTCTTACTCCGGCAGGTTCTGGTTGCGACGACGGATCGCGGCCCCCAGGATATCGCCCAGCGACGCGCCACTGTCGGACGTGCCGAATTCGGCGATTGCCTGCTTGTCTTCCTCGATCTCCTTGCCCTTGATCGTGAGCTGGAGCTTGCGGGCAGCGCGGTCGATGGCGGTGACCCGCGCATCCACTTTTTCCCCGATCGCGAAGCGGTCCGGGCGCTGATCGCCCTTGTCGCGGGCCAGTTCAGCGCGGCGGATGAAGCCGGTCAGCACGTCATCGATTTTCACTTCGATGCCGTTGGACTGCACCGCAGTGACCACGCAGGTGACGATTTCGCCCTTCTTGATCCGGTCGAGCACGCTTGCCGCCGGGTCATCGCGCAGCTGCTTGATGCCGAGGCTGATGCGTTCTTTCTCGACATCGACGTCGAGCACCTTGGCGGTGATCATCTGGCCTTTGTCGAACTTCGCCATGGCGAGCTCGCCGGGTTCGTCCCACGACAGGTCGGACATGTGAACCATGCCGTCGATATCGTCGGACAGGCCGATGAACAGGCCAAATTCCGTCATGTTGCGGATTTCGCCTTCGACTTCCGATCCGATCGGATGGGCCTCGACGAACTCCTCCCACGGGTTGCGCTGCACCTGCTTGATGCCGAGCGAAATGCGCCGCTTCGAACTGTCGACGTCGAGCACCAGGACCTCGACTTCCTGGCTCGTGGCCACGATCTTGCCGGGATGGACGTTCTTCTTGGTCCACGACATTTCGGACACATGCACCAGGCCTTCAACGCCGGGTTCGAGTTCGACGAAGGCGCCGTAATCGGTGATGTTGGTGACGCGGCCGCTATATTTCGCGCCCGGCGGATATTTCGCGGTCACACCTTCCCACGGATCAGCTTCCAGCTGCTTCATGCCGAGGCTGATGCGCTGGGTGTCCGAATTGAAGCGAATGACCTGCACCTTGACTGGCATGCCGATCTGCAGCGCCTCGCTGGGGTGGTTGATCCGGCGCCACGCAATGTCGGTGACATGCAGCAGGCCATCGACGCCGCCGAGATCGACGAACGCACCGTAATCGGTGATGTTCTTGACCACGCCGTCGAGGATCATGCCTTCTTTCAGGCCCTGGATCAGTTCGCTGCGCTGTTCGGCGCGGGTTTCTTCGAGCACCGCGCGGCGCGAGACCACGATGTTGCCACGGGCGCGATCCATCTTGAGGATCTGGAACGGCTGCGGCTGGCCCATCAGCGGGCCGACGTCGCGCACCGGGCGGATATCGACCTGGCTGCCCGGCAAGAAGGCCACGGCGCCGCCAAGATCGACGGTGAAGCCACCCTTGACGCGACCATAAATCACCCCGTTGACGCGGGTCTGGGCTTCGAACGCCTTTTCCAGCGCAGTCCAGGCTTCTTCGCGGCGGGCTTTTTCACGCGACAGAACAATCGCGCCATCGCGATCTTCGTAGCGTTCAACATAAAGCTCGACATTGTCGCCGGGCTTGATTTCCGGGGCCATGCCAGGAAGCGCAAATTCCTTGAGCGCGACGCGCCCTTCGCTTTTCAGGCCGACATCGACGATGGCGAATTCGTCGGTGAGGCGTATCACCCGTCCGGTGACGACGGAGCCTTCAAAGCCAGCATCCCGGCCGAGGGTCTCATCGAGGAGGGCAGCAAAATCATTTTCGTGGTCGAGGGAAAGGGCGGCTGATGCCATAGGGAGAATTTCGTCCTTGCGCGGGGCGGGGGACCCGCTGACCGCATTGCATGCGCGCTGTCCTTGCGGAAAGCACGACGTGCCCGCGCCCCGTTCCATTCGGGTGCGGGCCGGTTGATGAAAACGACGCGGTGCAACCGCGCGTCGGGAGACATACGCCCCGGACGCGCGGAGTCAAGCGCAAGATCGCGTGAAAACCGGGCTAAAGCCCAGCAATATGGCGGCGGACCATATCAGCAGCCATGCGAAACGCCGCGTCGGCATCAAGATCGGTGGTATCGAGCACCACAGCATCGGCCGCCGCCTGCATCGGCGCTGCCGCCCGGGCGGCGTCATTGGCATCGCGGCTGCGCATTTCGGCGGCAATCTGGTCGAAATCCGCCGCCACACCGCGCGCCTGCAATTCAAGCCAACGTCGTCGGCTGCGCGCGTCGGCGCTGGCGGTGACGAAGAATTTGATCGGCGCATCGGGGAAAATCACCGTGCCGATATCGCGGCCATCGAGCACCCCACCTTGGCCGCCAGCGAACTGGCGCTGGAAATCCACCAAGGCGGCACGGACCGCGGGGTAGGCACCGACCTGGCTGGCCGCCCCGTCCACCGGCGGGCCGCGCAAATCACCGCGCGCAGTGTCCTCCGGGCGCAGACGACGGGCTGCTTCGGCTGCCGCATCAGCGTCGGCGGGATCACCGCCGGCATCGAACACCAGCCGGGCAACCGCACGATATAACAAGCCGGTATCAAGATAAGGCAGGCCAAATTCGGCGGCGAGGCGGCGGGCCAAAGTGCCCTTCCCGGCCGCCGCGGGGCCGTCCACGGCTATAACCAGTCCACCAATCATGCAGCCGCGCAGCTCCGGCTGGCCGCGCAGGCGGATCACGCGCTGGCCGTCATCGACATCGTCGGTCACCTCGGCGCCAAAGCCACGCAAGGTCGCGATGCCCAGGGCGATCTCGGCCGGCAGTTCAACGCCCGCGAATGCCAGGCTTGTGACGCCGCGCGCATTCAATCCGGCGACCAGGGCCGCGATGGCGAGGTCTCCATCGATCCCCGACTGGTCAATCGGCAGGGCGTCACAGGCGCCGGCGATCGCGAGCGGCATTCCACCAGATGCAGGGTGCTGAACCAGGGCGCCAATCGACTGCAACAGCTGCGGCAAACCATCGGGACATTCCGCGTCGCCAGTCAGCACCGCAAATATCGGATGGCTGCCCAGCAGCCCGGCCAAAGCGGCCAACAGCCATCGATCCGCGCCCACCGCGATGACCGCATCGGGCTCGGTCAGCGCACCAATCCCCCGGCCAGCGATCACCCAGGTCCCGTCCCGGTCCTGCCGCGCGGTCGCACCCAGCGCGCGCAGGGCGGCGATCAGAACGGAATGGTCGCCGCTTGCGCTGATCCGGCTTTCACCGATCGCGAGACCGGCAAACAGCAATGCCCAGCGGGCAGCTTGGTCAGGTTTGAACATGCCCGCCCTCTACCATGGCAGGCTCGGCGATAGAAATATTTGACAGCGGCCTGTGGCGATGGCATGGGGCGCGCCCTCTAGCCAAATCCCGCGCCGCCTTGGTGGTCGGCTCTCCATTTTATTGTTCCAGTTGTGAGGCGATCCATGGCCAAGCCTGAACTCGGCACCAAACGCGTTTGCGTTTCCTGCGCTGCCCGCTTTTTCGACCTGACCCGCCAGCCTGCGGTGTGCCCGAAATGCGATACCGAACAGCCCGCCGAACAGCCGCGCGTTCGTCGCCCGATCGGCAACGTGATGGAAGAAAAGCGCCGCGCCAAGGTCGCGCCGACGCCTGGCCTCGAAGACGCAGATGTTGAGGTCGAAGTGGCCGAGGACGAAGCGGATGAAGATGTGCTCGAAGACACCTCCGACCTCGAAGACGAAGCCGAGGCAATCGTTGAGGTCGAAGTCGAAGGCAACGACGAGGAACGCTGAACAAGCGCTTGTTTGGCGCGGCCAGCATCCGTATTTGTTGGATCATGCGAAATTTCACTCTCAAGCTGGCGTTTGGCCTGCTGCTGCCGTTCGTGACAGTCGCGGCCCCGGCCAAAACGCCGGACGCGCCGGCGCGGAAATCGATCGGCACGTTTGACGACTGGCAGGCAGCAACCAATGTCGAAGCCGGGCAAACGGTGTGCTACGCCTTCACCCGCGGCAAGACCGCGTCGCGCAAACTGCCCGGCCGAGGCGATGTGGTGCTGACGGTAACACGGCGCGGCGCCGCGCAAGATGCGGTGGCGCTGAATGCCGGCTTTGCCTATGGGCCGAACGCAAGCGTTGCGCTGCAAATCGACAAATTGACCGTCGATTTTTACACCGCCCAGCGCTACGCCTTTGCCCGTGACGGACTTGCCGTCATCGCCGCTTTCCAAAAAGCCGCCAACGCGACGGCAAAATCGCCGGTGCCGAAAGCCGCCGACGTGACCGACAGCTTCAGCCTCAAGGGCTTCAAGCAAGCCTATGACGCGATCAGCAAAGCCTGCCCGACAAAATGAACGCGCTGTCCGATCTAACCGCGATTGAGCGCGACCGCATCCTCGCCAAAACCGCGCGCTTCAACCCGCCGCCTCCAATGCTGCCCGATGGCCGCCGGGAACTGATCGGCCTCACGCGGGAAGAAATTACCGCAGCCCTCGCCGATATCGGTGAGCCCGCCTTCCGCACCAAGCAAATCTGGCACTGGGTCTATCACCAGGGCGTGACCGACTTCACCCGGATGTCGTCCATCGCCAAGCCGCTCCAGGCCAAGCTTGCTGAACATTTCATCATCGGCCGGCCAGAAGCCGCCGTGGTGCAAACCAGCACCGACGAAACCCGGAAATTCCTGTTTCGCTTCCGCGACGGGCAGGAAGCCGAAACCGTCTATATCCCCGATCCGGTGCAAGATCGCGGTGCGGTCTGCATCTCATCCCAAGTCGGCTGCACCCTATCGTGCAAATTCTGCCACACCGGCACCCAAACCCTGGTGCGCAACCTCGGCGCCGCCGAAATCGTCGGGCAATTCATGGCCGCCCGCGACAGCTACGGCGAATGGCCCAGCCCGCGCGGCGAAACCCCGCGCCTGCTCTCCACTATCGTGCTGATGGGCATGGGAGAGCCGCTCTACAACTACGACAATGTCGCGCGCGCCATGCGCATTGCCATGGACGGCGAAGGCATCGGGCTGTCGCGCCGACGCATCACACTGTCTACCTCCGGCGTCGTTCCGATGATGGATCGCTGCGGGCAGGACCTCGCGGTCAATCTGGCGATTTCCCTCCACGCCGTCACCGATGACCTGCGCGACGACATCGTGCCGCTCAACCGGAAATACCCGATCAAGGAATTGATCGCCGCCTGCCGACGCTACCCAGCAGCCAGTAACGCACGGCGCATCACCTTCGAATACGTCATGCTGAAAGGCGTGAATGACTCGCCTGCCGAAGCCCACGAACTCGTCCGCCTGATCGCCGGCATCCCAGCCAAAGTGAATCTGATCCCGTTCAACCCCTGGCCCGGCAGCGCCTACGAAACCAGCACGCCAGCATCAATCGACGCCTTCGCCAAAATCGTGATGGATGCCGGGTTTTCGTCGCCAGTGCGCACGCCGCGCGGGCGGGATATTTTGGCGGCTTGTGGGCAGCTTCGGACGGAAAGCGCTAAGGTTAGGTGAAGGAAAATCTTCTTTTTGCGAACAAAAAGAAGCAAAAAAACTTTGTCAATTCTGGCCGTTGGCTCGGGACCTGACCGCTGTCGCACGGCAATCGCAGCTAAGTATTAAAAAGTTTTTTTGGTTCTTTTTGTTCACAAAAAGAACTGCTTGCCTTCCTTATTCTGCAGCTTGCCGCACATTATCATCCCACCACGGGCACACCCCAGGCGTCAGCGTATAATTCCCCGCCATCACCTGCACCGGTTCGCGTTGCCCCTGTTCAGCTGCGCGGCGTTTGATGGTCCCGGCGAGTGCCTGGCGTTCCGGAGTCCAATCAGCGCGGTCATGGCCCCAGAGCGACGGACCGTGGGTGCATTCATGGGATTGCCAGGTCGGCGGGTCGATCACCCGGCCGCCCCAGCCGTACTCCACCAGGAAGCCGCCGGGGGTGCGGGCGTAGAAGCTGGTCATGAAGTCGTTGGTGTGGCGGCCGAGGGTGGTGGCGATGCGGTTGGGTTCGGCGAGGGCGAGGTCGTAGCCTTGGCCGACGTCATCGAGGCTGTAGAGTTCCATCATCAGGTGGTGGAGCGCGTTTTGCGGGCCTTCGATGAGGGCGAGGCTGTGATGGCGGCCGTTGACATGCATGAAGCAGGCTTTGAGCGGGGTGGCGATCCAGTCGCTGACGCCGAAGCCTAATACGTCGCGGTAGAAGGGCAGCACGGCGTCGAGGCTTTTCACCAGCAGCACCGTGTGGCCCATGCCGAGGGTGCCGGTGCGGAAGCCGGAGATGCAGCGGCCGGGCTGGAATGGGGTCGAGGCGATTTCGGCGCCGTGGAACAGTTCGACGCGGTTGCCGAGTGGGTCGGCGCAGATGATCAGCCCGCGGACATGGCGGCGGTCGGCAAGGGCGGCGTCGCCACGGATGACTTTGGTGCCAGCGGCTTCGAGCCGGGCGGCGATGGCGTCGAGGGCTGCCGCATCGGCGACTTCCCAGCCGAAGAAGGACGGCCCGTCTTTCTGGTCGGCGGCGACCACCAGGCGTTGGCGGCGGTCATCCATGCGGAAGACCAGTTCCTGGCTGGATTTTTCCGCCAATTGCAGGCCGAGGAAGCCGGTGCCGTAGCCGCCCCAGTCGGCCAATTGGGTGGCATGCAGTCCGACGTAACCGAGTGCTTGCACGAGCATTTTCTGGGACCCTCCGACTTAATTTCCCCAGATTAGCCCAAACCGGCCGCCGATTGAATCAGTTTCGGCGATGGAATTGTGCCTTCTGGTGATGCGCGCCGTCGCCGGCTAGACTTGTGGGATGGGCGATGGCGCGGACTGGCAGCGGTTGGATATGTATTTATGGTGCGCCCGCATGCTGCGTGGGCGCACCGATTGCGCAGCGCTGGTGGCCGCCGGCGGGGTGCGGATTAATCGCCAGCCGACCGAAAAGCCGCATGCGCGGGTGCGGGTGGGCGATGTCATCACGCTGCCGATCCGTGGCGATGTGCTGGTGCTGGAAGTGACCGCCCTGTCCGAACGGCGCGGGCCTGCGACGGCCGCCAGGCTGCTGTATCGGCTGATCCAAGACGCCTCCGCGCAAGGCGGCGATGCGGCAGCACCCTTGCCGTAACGCGCAAATCTGGGCATATCCCGCCGCTCCCTCCCTTTCCGGTCCAACTCTAGGAGTCCCCGATGACCTATGTGGTCAACGAGAACTGCATCCGCTGCAAATTCATGGATTGCGTCGAAGTCTGCCCGGTCGATTGTTTTTACGTCGGCGAAAACATGCTCGTCATCAACCCCGACGAATGCATCGATTGCGGCGTGTGCGAACCGGAATGCCCGGCCGAGGCGATTTTGCCGGATAGCGATGATCGCGCGACGTCGTGGCTGGAACGCAACCGGATTTATTCGGCGCCCGGCCAATGGCCCAACATCACCCGCAAGGGCGTCGCCCCGGCCGACGCCGATGACTGGAAGGGCAAGCCGGATAAGGAGAAGCTGTTCTCCCCCGAGCCAGGGACGCCTTAACCTATTGTCATGTCTGGCCGTTGCCAGCCGGGATGACGGCGTGTGCAATTTGTGTTACATAGATCCTCGCCCGCGCGGCATGCCGCCGGTTTTTGCAAAGCTTGGATGACGTACCGTCGGCGACCCGCGACCCGTCCCTGGGTTGATGGACCGGTCGGACATCGTGAAGCGCGAGGAATGGGATGAAGCTATCTGCTGCGTCTGCATCGCCTGCCCCCCCGGTTGAGAAAATCGCCGAGGCCGGCAAAACCAAACGGGCCGCCAAAGCCGCGAATGCGCCGGGTGCGTCAGCGCCAGATTCGAACTTGAAGAAAACCAAGGAAGTCAGAAGTTTGACTGAAATCAACGCGCAAGCGACCCCGGATGCCACGCCGATCACGATGTCCGCGCCCCCGGCCGCGGTGAAGCCGACCAAGCCAGCGGCGAAAGCGTCCGCCACGAAAGCCGCGCCAAAGGTCGAGGCCGTTGCCGAAGATGCAGCCCCTGCCAGTGCGGCGCCAACCATGGCCGACCTGGTGCGTGAAGCCGCCCGCGCCCATCGCGCCGAGGAAGCCGCCGGCGGCGGCAAAGCCAAGGCGGCGCCGAAACCGGCCCCCAAGCCGGTTGTGGCAGCCAAGCCCGCGTCCCCGCCAGTGTCCGCCACCGCACCGATCGAGGCGACCCCGGGTGAGGCCAAGCCGGTGTCCAAAGTTGTCGAGCAGCGGATGGGCGGCCCGATCCAGCATAATGGCCGGCCGCCGCAAATTTCCCGCGCCTCGAACAAGGACGAATCCTTCGCCGAGGGCGATTATGTGGTTTACCCGACCCACGGCGTTGGTAAGGTCGAGAAAATTGCGGTTGAGGATATTGCCGGGCATCGGCTCGAACTGATCCACATCACGTTTGAAGAAAACCGCATGACCTTGCGGGTGCCGGTGTCCAAGGCGCGCAGCGCCGGCTTGCGTAAGCTTGCCACCCGGAAGTTGTTTGATGAGGCGCTGGCGATCCTCAAGGGTCGCGCCCGCATCAAGCGCACCATGTGGTCGCGCCGGGCCCAGGAATACGAGGCCAAGATCAATTCCGGCGACCCGCTGGCAATTGCCGAAGTGGTGCGCGATCTGCATCGCAATTCCGGCCAGCCGGATCAGAGCTTCTCAGAACGGCAGATCTATGAGGCCGCGTTGGATCGTCTGGCAGCCGAACTTGGCGCGCTCGATCAGACCGACAAGCTGACCGCGATCGTGAAGCTGACCCAGTTCCTGAAATCGCTGTAGGGTGCAGTCCCGCTTGGGACTGCATCAGGCTCGCCGCATAAAAAGGCCGCAGCTTCCGCTGCGGCCTTTTCCGTTTTCCGGCTTGCGCCAGATCAGGTGTTGTTGTTGCGGACGCCGAGCAGCTGCAGCAGCATCATGAACAAATTGATGAAGTTCAGCAGCAGCGAAAGACTATCGAACACGCTGCGCTTGGCAGCTTCGCCCGGGCCGTAGGAATAGGCGTATTCCACGTAGTCCGCTTTGATGCGCTGGGTGTCGTAGGCGGTCAGGCCGGTGAACACCAGCACCCCGATCACCGAAATGGCGAACTGCAGCGCGCCACTGCCCAGGAACATGTTGACCACGCTGGCGATCAAAATGCCGAACAGGCCCATCATCAGGAAGCTGCCCATTCGCGTCAGGTCGCTGCGGGTGGTGTAACCGTAGATCGACATGGCAGCGAAGGTGCCGGCAGTGATGAAGAACACCTGGACGATCGAGCTATGCACATAGACCAGAAAGATGCTGCTCATGCTGGCGCCCATCGCCGCGCAAAACGCCCAGAAAATGCCCTGCACGGCCGTGGTCGACAGCTTGTTCACGCCGAAATTCAACACCAGCATGAATGCCAGGGGGGAGAACATGGCGATGTAGGCCAACGGCCCCGGCGCATGCATCAGGCCACGCGGGGTCATCACCTCGGGATAGAAGGCGTTATAAAGTGCCGGCACGGTGGCGATGGCGTAGGCAACCAGGCCGGTCAGTACCAGGCCAGACGACATCCAGTTATAAACCCGCAGCATGTAGCTGCGCAGACCGGCGTCCAGGGCGGCCGCGGAGTCCGCCGCGCGGGTGGCGCCGGTATAGCTCCGAAAGTCGGGCGTGATGGCCATTTGGGTCTCTTCCGTTGGAGGTAGAATTACTTACCCCCCTATTTCGTGCAGTTCGCGTCCCGGTTCAAGAAAATTCGGTGTAATGTTTTGGAAGTGCGGCAGAAAACTCACTCATTACGCAACATTGGCGCCACTTTGGCCCGCAGCGCGCTCGCCGTCCCGGCATAGCCGAAGCCCAACATCAGCGCGATGCAGCCGAGAATAACTGCGGCCAAGGTGCCGGGCAGAAACACCCAGGACGTGCCCATGACGAAATGGACCACGCCCCAGCTTGCCGCCGTGCCGATCGCTGCCGCCAGAATTCCGGCGATGGCACCGATCAGGCCGAATTCGACCAGCCATGCCGCGCGGATCTGCCCACGGCTCGCGCCCAGGGTTTTCAGGATCACCGCGTCACGGATGCGGCTTCGTTGCCCCGCCGCCACCGCGCCGGCCAGCACCAGAATGCCCGATACCAGGGTCAGCGACCCGGTCGCCGCCAACGCCGTTGCGATCTGATCGAGCATGATGCCAACCACGCCCAGCACGTCCGCCACCCGAATAGCCGAAACATTGGGCAGCGCATCGGTCACCGCCCGCAGCAGATCGGCCTGCGCCGTCCCATCGACCTTTAGCGTCGCAATATGAGTGTGCGGCGCCCGCGCCAGCAGGCCGGGGCTGGCGATCATGGTGAAATTGACCCCCAGCGTGCGCCAGGCGACATCGCGCAGATTGGCGATCTTGAAGTCGATATTGCGGCCCAGAACATTGAGCCGGATGGTATCGCCCACTCCGATCCCCCAGCCGGCGGCAATGGCGGCGTCGAAACTCACCAAGGGCGGGCCGTCATAATCGGCCGGCCACCAGCTGCCGGCGACAACCCGGCTGCCTTCCGGCGGGGCGCCGGCATAAGTCAGGCCGCGGTCACCGCGCAGCGCCCACGCCGTGTCGGGCGTGGTGTGGAACTGATCAACCGGGGTGCCCTTCACGCTGACCACTCGGGCGCGCAGGCTCGGCACGTCGCGGAACTCGCTAACCCCTTGGAAGCCGTCGATGATGGTGTGGAACGCCGCCATCTGGTCGTTCTGGATGTCGATGAAGAAGAAGCTCGGCGCATTGGCCGGCAGTTGTTCGGCGACCTGGTGGCGGACATTGCCTTGGATCAGCGCGACGGCGGCAAGGGTGGACAGGCCAAGCCCGACGGAGACCAGCATGAGCGCGGTTGCTGCCCCCGGCCGATACAGATTGGACAGGCCGAGCCGCAGCCAGGCGCGGTGCCCCAGCCCGACGGTTGCGCGCGCCAAGGCCATCAAGCCCCAGCCGCCAAGGCGGAACAGCGCCAAGGTCGCCGCGGCAGCGGCGCAGAACCACAAGGCGAATTTCGGGTCCTCGGCAGTTGCCACGATTAGGCCGACCAGAATGACCGCCAGCACGCTATTGGCGGCGAGCAAGCGCCAGGTGAAACCGCGCGCGTCCGGCACCACCGAGTCCCGAAACAACGCCGCCCCAGGGATACGCATCGCCCGCCCGAGCGGCCAAAGCGCAAAGCAAGCTGCCGTCAACAGCCCGAACGCTGCCGCCTGCGCCAACGCCCTTGGATACAAACCATCCACCGGCGGCACCGGCAGCACATCGCGCAAATACCCCCCGGCGAGCCACGGCAAGGCGCCGCCTGCGATCAGCCCGATCACCACCCCGGCGCCCGCCAGCGCCAGCACCTGCACCATCACCACGGTGAACACCAATCCGGCTGATGCCCCAAGGCAACGCAAAATCGCAATCGTCCGTGCCCGCGCCGCAAGCCAGGCGCGCACCCCGTTGGCCACACCAATGCCGCCGACCAGCAGCGACGTCAGCCCCACCAAGGTCATGAACAGCGCCATTCGATCGACGAATTGCCCGACGCCAGGGGCGGCATCACTCGCCTGGCGAAAGCGCCAGCCATCCTCGGCGAAGACATTGCGCAGCTCGATCAGCGTCGCCGTCACATTGGCGTCGGCGGGCAGTTTGATCCGCATCTGGTGGCTGACAATTGCACCCGGCTGCACCAGCCCGGCCGCCATCAAAGTGCTCCGCGCTACCAGCACCCGTGGGCCGAACAAGGTCGGGGTCGACACCCGGTCTGGCTCCTCCAGCAATTGCCCGTCGATTTTCACCATGCCGTTGCCGAGCCGCAATGCGCTGCCCGACGCAACGCCGAGCCGTTCGAGCACTGTGGGATCGACCAGCAAGCCGCCGCCCACCGCCTGCTTGGGGTCAATTCGCGCCGCGCCGATCAGCGGCCAGGCGGCGTCAACCGCTTTCAACTCCACCAGCAGCCGGCTGCCGGACGGCGCTACCAGCATGGTGCGCAAGGTGGTGACGTCTGAATAGGTGATACGCCGCGCCCGAAGCCAATCGCGCAATCTGTCCGGTAATTCCTGGGCGCCGCCGTCGATCGCCAGATCGCCACCAAGGATGCGCGCGCCATCGCGGGCCAGCCCCTCGGCGACGCTGCTGCGCAACGTGCCGACCGCGGCAATCGCGGTCACCCCAAGCGCCAGGCAGGCGAGCACAATCCACAGCCCGGCCACGCCGAAGCGCAGTTCGCGCCCGGCAATGCGCAGCACCAGCCCGATCACGCGACGATCCTGCCATCCTGCATCGCCACCACCCGGTCGCAGCGCGCCGCCAGCGCCGGATCATGGGTGATCAGCAGCAAGGTCGCCCCCAGCCGGGCGCGCAAATCGAATAGCAGCGCCATCACGGTTTCCCCAGTTGCACGATCGAGGTTGCCGGTCGGCTCATCGGCCAGCAGCAGCTTGGGTTCCGGCGCAAAGGCGCGCGCGAGTGCGACCCGCTGTTGCTCACCGCCCGAGAGCTGTCCCGGCAAATGGGTCAGGCGATGGCCCAACCCGACCTGATCGAGGCTCGCGCGCGCTTTAACCCAAGCGTGCCGATTGCCGGCCAATTCCAGCGGGATCGCGACATTTTCCAACGCCGTCATGCTCGGGATCAGATGGAAGGACTGAAACACGATGCCGACCGTGCTGAGCCTGATGCGGGCGAGCGCGTCCTCGCTCAATCCGGTCAATTCCTGTTCGGCGAGCCGCACCGACCCGCTGGTCGCCTGTTCCAGTCCGGCAAGCAGCATCAGCAGGCTGGTCTTGCCCGATCCCGACGGCCCGACCAGCCCAACCACCTCGCCCGTGGCAATCGTCAGGTCGATGCCACGCAAGATGTTGACGGGCCCGCTTGCCGCCGGCACGGTCAGCACCAGATCGGAAACCTGCACCAACGGGTTGGTGAGGGCAGTCACGGAGGGTTTGGCGATGGCGTCCATGGGCGCAGGATATGGCCTGCCCTGGCGCTGGCGGGAAGCGGCGATTGCACTTGCTTGCGCATTTGTCATGTTTTCCCACGCCGCGTTGGCCGCGGCACCGCGCCTGCTGGTCATCGGCGACTCGCTGGCCGCCGGCTTTGGCCTGCCGGTCGCGGAAGGATTCCAAGCCAAGCTCACCGCCGCCTTGCGTGCCGCGGGACGAGAGGTAACGCTGGTTGACGCGGCGGTGTCCGGCGACACCAGCGCCGGCGGGCGTGCCCGGCTTGATTGGGCGTTGGCCGAAGGGGCGGACGCCGCGATCCTCGAACTCGGCGCCAATGACGGGCTGCGCGGTCTCGACCCTGCCGGCACCGAGGCCAATTTGGCCGCCATTCTCGACGCACTGGCCAAGCGCAAAATCCCCGTGCTGCTGACCGGCATGCTGGCGCCGCCGAATTTCGGGGACGCCTATGGCGTGGCGTTCCGCGATATCTTCACCCGGCTGAGCCAGCGGCAAGGGGTGATTTTTGACCCGTTCTTCCTGGTCGGCATCGCCGGAGACCCAAGCCTCAACCAGGCCGATCACATCCATCCCAACCCGGAAGGCGTGCGCCGCATCGTCATCCGCATCCTGCCGGTGGTGATCCGCCTGCTCGACCAGGTGCCGAAGTGAGGCTGTTCGTCGGTCTCGATCTGCCATGGCCGATCCGCAAGCAGTTTGACCGGCTTGACGGCAGCATGCCCGGCGCGCGCTGGGTGCCGGAGGAGAATTTCCACCTGACCTTGCGCTTTATCGGCGAAGTAACGCCGGTGCAGGCGGAGGAAATCGACCTCGCGCTCGCCACCCTGCGCGGCAAGGCGTTCAGCCTGATTTTTGCCGGCGTTGGCACCTTCGCCAAGGGCGGCCGCGAAACCCAGCTTTGGATCGGGGTGGAGCGCAACCCGGCGCTCGATCATTTGCAAGGCAAGATCGAAACCGCGCTACAACGGGCGGGCCTGCCGCTGGAACGTCGCCGCTTCATCCCGCACGTGACGCTCGCCCGGCTGGACAATGCGGTGCCGCAAAAGGTCGCCGCGTTTCTGCAGGCGCATAATTTATTCCGGTCGGACCCGGTGGCATATGATCACTTCACCTTGTTCAGTTCGCGTCTGGGCAAGGAAGCCGCGGTTTATGAGGCCGAGGTGGAGTATCCGTTGGGCTAGCGCTTCACCCGTCTGGGCAAAGAAGATTTTCATAGTTCTGCGCGCCGTGCACGATCATCAGAATCCGAACCCGCTCGGCGCGAATGCGATAGAAAATGAGATAATTTCTGCAAACTCGCCGCCGTATCCCGAAACGCTCATAGTTCGGGACCAACGGGAATGCGTCTGATACCAAGCGCCCTTAATGTTGACCCATGAAGAATGGGTCAACGGCGCTTGGTATGAGTCTTTTCTTGGCGCACCGCCGCCGGCCAACCCGGTGCGCAATACCAAGCGCCCGATAGAAAGGGCGGCAACACGCAGCTCTTCGACAAAAGTTTCCGCGCGGGAGGGGTTTTCCCCGGCGATATAGTCGCCGATATCTTCAAGTCCACGCTCGGCCGCGCGCGCGAAGACAACTTTCATGTATTGGCGCGTTTTGCCGCCATCGCCGCATATTTAGCGCTCAGCCGATCAAAAACCTCCTCGGCCGGCGTGACGCGCCCGGCGTCGTCATCAGCAATCGCTTGCGCAAGCGCTTTATCGAGCGACGCCAGCAATTTTTCGCCATGCATCAATTCCGCCTGATCTTTGCGGATCAAGTCGCGCACATAATCACTCGCGCTCGCATATCGCCCATTATCGACGCGGGACTGCACCCAATCGCGCATCAGGTCGGGAACCGAGACATTCATCGTCGCCATGGCAAACTCCCGAGATTTGATATGGCATTATTTGCCAATTTTTGCCATAATTACCGCAACCCCGCAAGTGCGGCAAACGGTGTATCAAGCCGCGCCACCGGCACCACCACCCGACGCGGCGGGATCGGCGCCATCATCGGCGGCGCCGGCGGCCCGAAATGCCCATCCGGCAGCGGCACGGACGGAAACAGCCGGAACCCGAGGCCGCGCAAGACAGCCGGCAGCAACTCCGCCCGCACCGATAGGCGCGACGGCAGATCGCGCGGGATCGCCACCGGGCGGTTGCGGCCAGCCTCGGCGAGCGGGACGGTGATTTTTTCGGCGACATCCAGCCGGACCAATAGCGGCCCTGCTTCGACCCATCCCATCAACGCCGCTGTGCCCGCGCCCCAATCGGCCGGCCGGGCGATCGATACCGGCCCCACCGGCGGCAGGCTCGGCACCGGAACGCCGGCCCACAGCGCCAGCAGCAACGCGCGCATCCGGGTCGCGGCCGGTTTCAGCAAAGCCGGCATGAAGGCCGCATAGCGCCCGACGCGAAGGCCGTGGCGGCGCAGCGCCTCGTCCGGCAACCCAGCTTCCGGGGCCGCGATGCCCAGCCCTTCCTCGACCCGATGGAGCAGGCCGCGCAGCGCCGGAGTGCTGATATCCTTGAGCGCGTAAACCGGCCCGAGTTGCGCCCGCAACGCGTTGCCGACGAAGCCTTGCAGCCGCGACCGCAGCCGCTCCCGCGCCGCGCCATCAATGAATTCGCTGTCCAGCACCTCGACTTGCGGGCGCAGCGCGCAGGCGCCACGCCGCAAGCGGGCAACCGCCGCGCTGTCCCACAAAATGCTGCCGTCCGGCGCCAGCGTAATGTCGGCATCGGCGGCGGCTTCCAGCCGCGCAATCCGCAGCGGAATTTCCACCGCGAGCGCCCGTCGCGCCGCGCGCCACACCAGCCGCCGTTCATCCCCCGCCGTGATCGGGTCGGGCACGAACTGAAACCCCGCGACATGGCCCACGACATGGCCTTCGACCACAACTTCCCCCACCCGCGTCACCGCTGACAGCAAGGTTTCGTCCGATCCGGAATCAAGCCGACGCATCAGCAGCGCCGCCCGTCGATCGACAAAGCGCGCAGTCAGCCGTTCATGCAGCACGTCCGACAGCGCTTCCTCAACCTCCCGCGTGCGCGCCTGCCAATGGTCGGCGTCCGGCACCCAGTCGCCGCGCGCGGTGATGTAGGCAAACACCCGAACGCCGGCGAGGCGTTGCATCAGCGTGTCGATATCGCCGTCGGTGCGCGAAATCGCAGCGATCTGCCCGGCGAGCCAATCCGGATGCAGCGTCTTCTTGCGCACCAGATGGTTGAAGACATGGGCGCATAGCCGCACATGGCTGTCATCGGCGATCTTGCGGAAATCGGGGATCTGGCAGGCATCCCACAGCAGCCGCACCCGGGCACGCCCGGTTGCCAGCGCGCGAATATCCGGCTCCCGCGCCAAAGCCGCCAGGGTTTCCAGATCGGTCGCGTCATTGCCTCGTGTCAGGCCCGCGCGCGGCGGCGGGGTGAGCAGATCGGCGAGCAAATTGTCGATCGAAGAAAAATCGAGGTCAGAATTGCGCCAGCAAATTTGTTCCAGCCGCTCAAAACTATGCCCTTCCACCGCCCGCACCAGCGCATCATCCATCGGCGGACACGGGCCGGTGGTGCCGAAGCGGCCATCGCGCATGCCGCGCCCGGCGCGCCCGGCAATCTGGGCAATTTCCGACGCGAATAACGGGCGTGGCCGGTGGCCGTCGAATTTCGACAGGCCGGCGAAACCGACCACATCAACATCCATGTTCAGCCCCATGCCGATGGCATCCGTCGCCACCAGGAAATCAACTTCCTTGTTCTGGTACAACTCCACCTGGGCGTTGCGGGTGCGCGGCGACAGCCGCCCCATCACCACCGCGCAGCCGCCACGCCGCCGGCGGATCATTTCGGCAATTGCGTAAACCTCCGCAGCGCTGAACGCGACCACGGCACTGCGCGGCGGCAGCTTGGCGAGCTTGACCGGCCCGATATGGGTCAATTGCGACAAACGCGGCCTGGTTTCGATCTGGGCCTGCGGGATCAGCGCCTGCAGCAGCGGGCGAATGGTTTCCGCCCCCATGAACATGGTTTCAACCAGCCCCCGCGCATGCAGCAGCCGATCGGTGAAAACATGGCCGCGGTCAGGATCGGCGCATAGCTGGATTTCATCCACGGCGAGGAATTCCACCGCCCGATCCAACGGCATGGCTTCGACGGTGCAGGAAAACCAGCGCGCGCCGGGCGGGACGATCTTCTCCTCCCCGGTGATCAGGGCGACGTTCCCCGCCCCTTTCTTGGCCACCATCTTGTCGTAATTTTCCCGCGCCAGCAGCCGCAGCGGGAAGCCGATAATGCCGGATGAATGCGCCAGCAGCCGCTCGATGGCGAGGTGGGTCTTGCCGGTATTGGTCGGGCCGAGCACCGCCTTCACGCGCGGCGCGAACATCGGGGCCGCCCTGTCTGCGGGATATCGGCTGGATCGGGCGGACAGCGGCGAATCCGTCATAGCCCAATCGTCCAATGCTGCGACGCGGAATGCAAGTGACATGACTGCGCATTGCGCATTGAAATTTGTCCATCCGCTGCGCATATCCGCGCCACCCCTTTCATCTTCCGGAGACCAAACCGCATGACCGAAGCCGCGACCGTAGAATCCCACGAATTTGGCGCCGAGGTTGGCCGTCTGCTCGATTTGGTGGTGCATTCGCTGTACTCGGAACGGGAGATTTTTTTGCGTGAACTGGTGGCCAATGCCGCCGACGCCACCGATCGCCGCCGCTTCGAAGCCTTGACCCATGCGGCACTGGCCTTGCCGGCCGAGGCCAAAGTACGGATCGTGCCGGAAAAAGCCGAGCGCCGCCTGCTGATCGCCGATGACGGCATCGGCATGACCCGCGAAGACATGATCGCCAATCTCGGCACGATTGCCCGATCGGGGACGCGCGCTTTCGGGGCATCGCTCGCCGAGGCCAAGCCGGAAGACCGTCCCAATCTGATCGGCCAGTTCGGCGTCGGGTTTTATTCAGCGTTCATGGTCGCCGACCGGGTCGAAGTAACATCGCGCCACGCCGGCACCGATGAAGCCTGGACCTGGGCATCCGAAGGCCGTGGCAACTACACCATGGCCCCGGCGACGCGGGATCAACCCGGCACCGACATCGTGCTGCATATCAAGTCGGACGCTGATGAATATCTCGACCCGGTGCGCCTTGAAGCGGTGGTGCGCAAATGGGCCGACCACATCACCTTGCCGATCACCATCGCCCGCGACGGCGTCGACCAGCCCGCCAATGAGGGAACCGCCCTCTGGCGCAAGATGAAGGCCGATGTTTCAGAGCAGGACGCCGCCGCCTTCTACCGCCATGTCAGCAATAATTTCGACAGCCCGGCAGTGACCTTGCAATGGCGGGCCGAAGGCGCGCTTGAATTTTACGCCATGCTGTTCATTCCGGGCATGAAGCCGTTTGAGCCGATGGCCGATCAGGAACGCGTTTCCAAAGTACGGCTGCATGTGCGGCGCATGTTCATCACCGACCGCGCCGAGTTGCTGCCGCCCTGGCTGCGCTTCGTCCACGGCGTGGTTGATACCGAAGATCTGCCGCTCAACGTGTCACGCGAAATGCTCCAGGCGACCCCGGTGCTGGCGCGCATCCGCCGCGCGGTGACCAATCGGGTCATCACCGAACTGAAAAACCAGGCCAAGGACGCCGAGACCTATGCCGCGATCTGGAATAATTTCGGCGCCGTGATCAAGGAAGGCGTCTGGGAAGACGCTGATCACCGCAAGGAACTCGCGCCATTACTGCGCTTCAAATCATCCGCCGTTGAAGGACTGACCACGCTGTCGGACTACGTGGAACGAATGAAGGAAAGCCAGGAAGCGATCTATTTCCTCGCCGGCGACAAGGCGGAAACCCTGGCCGGCTCGGCCCAGCTTGAAGGTTTCCGCGCCCGCGGGATCGAAGTGTTGCTGCTGGAAGATTCAATCGACGCCTTCTGGCCCGAACGGCTGGATAGTTTCGCCGACAAACCGCTGCGCAGCGTCACCCAGGGCGTCGCCGATCTGGCGGCCTTGGCGCCGACGGAAGCGCCAGAGGGCGAAATTGCCGACACTGACGCGTTGATTGCGGCGATGAAGACCGCGTTGGATAAATCGGTTAGCGACGTGCGCACCACCGATCGGCTGGTCGACAGCGCCGTGGTGCTGGCAGCCGGCGGAATGGGGCCCGATTTGCAAATGCAACGTCTTCTGCGCCGCGCCGGGCGCGATAGTTTTGGCATGCCGCCCATCCTGGAAATCAACCCGCGCCATCGCCTGATCGCCCGGCTGGTGGCGCAGGTGGCCGCCGGGGACGACATCGCCGATCAGGCATCGGTGCTGTTCGACCTGGCGCGGCTACAAGATGGTGAACTGCCAACCGATCCAGCTGGATTCGCCCGACGAATCGAACTGGTGCTGGCCAACCCGAGCTTGTAACGGCATCGGCCAACATCACGCGGTTTTCGCATCGAAATATTGCGTAACGTTACGGAGCAGTGATTTTTCATCATTCCGTGCGTCTGGCTAATTAAATCACCGTTAGTTTATCAGCGACGCCATCGAAATCACTTGTATTCCGTCCATCCGCGATTCATATCCTGACCGAAGCGTTGCAGTTTCGGCGTGTGACAGATTGGGAATGAATTTTGATGATCGACCAAAGCCTGCCGTGCGTGGACGCGTCCGGGGCCGCGCGGACACTGCGCGCCGCCCGGCCTGACGGGCTTTCGGGGGTATTTGCAAGCCTGACGCCAATGCAGCGCGACTTCCTCACCGGCAGCGGATTTGGCGGCCGGGCGGGTGAGTTGGCGCTGCTGCCGGGCGACGGCGGCGTGGTCGGGGCGGTTGTTGGCCTCGGCGCCGATCATGGACCGAACGCCTTCGGATCGCTGGCAACTCGTTTGCCGGAAGGCGACTGGGCGCTAGACGCGGGGGATTACGATAGGGCGCACGCCGTCTTGGGATTTTGTCTGGGCGCGTACAGCTACCAGGGCTTCAAGCAGCCCAAGCGCGCGCCAGCGCGGCTGGTGGCATCGGCGGGCAGTGCAGCCGCTTTGTCGCAGGCGCGCGCGATCTGGATGGTGCGCGACCTGATCAATACGCCGGCGAATTTACTGGGGCCGGCGGAACTGGCCGACGCTGCCGTAGCACTTGGCACCGCCAATGGCGCCACCTGCTTTCGTACCGAAGGCGCCGCACTTGATGCGGCATACCCGACCGTATCAGCCGTCGGCCGAGGTTCGGACCGCCCGCCGGTGGTGGCAGGATTCACCTGGCGCGGCAGCAAGGCCACGGCGGATGCCCCCCTGATTTCGCTGTGCGGCAAAGGGGTTGTGTTCGATACGGGTGGTTACGACCTCAAACCATCCGCAGGAATGTTACGGATGAAGAAGGACATGGGTGGGGCGGCCAATGTGCTTGGCCTCGCGCGCATCCTGATGGAAGCCGATCTGCCAATCCGGCTGGCAGTGCGGGTGGGCTGCGTGGAAAATTCGGTGTCGGGCCACGCGATGCGCCCGCTCGACGTGATCCGCACAAGGCGGGGTCTGACGGTTGAAATCGGCAACACCGACGCCGAAGGCCGCCTGGTTTTGTGCGATCTGCTGGCCGAGGCGTCCGACGAAAGCCCAGCGCTGCTCATCGATTGCGCGACCCTGACCGGGGCCGCGCGCGTCGCGCTTGGCCCTGAATTGCCTGCCTTGTTCTGCAACGACGATGATTGGGCAACCCGCCTGCTCACCGCCGGCACCGATCGGCATGACCCGATGTGGCGCCTGCCGCTGTGGGATGGCTACGACAATTGGCTCGATAGCCCGATCGCCGATCTCAATAACGTGTCGAGCAAGCCGATGGCCGGGGCGGTCACTGCCGCGCTCTATATGCGCCGCTTCATCGCCCCGGGGGTGAAGTGGGCGCATTTCGACATCTACGCCTGGAATGACGCGACCCGCCCGGGCCGCCCCGAAGGTGGGGAAGCCCAGGCGATCCGGGCAATGGCCACGGCCATCGCCCATAGCTTGCCCATCACCTGACCGATCGGCCCAGGAATTCTGGCCGGCTGTTATTTGTTAACCTCGAAGGATAAATCCCATGGCTGCTTCCCCCACACCCGCCGCCACCGACCAACTCGTTGGCATTTTGCGTGACACCACGGTTTCCCTGGTGCGTCGCGATGGCCCCGATTTGTCGGCCCGCCAGCTTGGCGTGTTCCTGACCTGCTACCTCGATGAGGCTGGTCATACCGTACGTGGCCTCGCCGCCAATCTCAACGTGTCCAAGCCCGCCATCACCCGCGCGCTTGATCGGCTTGGCGAGCTTGATCTGGCCCGCCGCAAGACCGATCCCGCCGACCGCCGCAGCGTGCTGGTGCAGCGCACCCCAAAGGGCACGAATTTCCTCAAGGATTTGCGCGGCATGATGGCCGAAGCGGCAAGCGAAGCTGCCAAGCCGGCAGCCGCCGCGCCAGTGGCCGCTCCGAAGCCCGCCGCGAAACCCGCCAAAGCTGCGGCAAAACCGACCAAGCCCGCCAAGGCCAAAGCCAAGGCAGCGCCGGCCAAAAAGAAGGCCAAGGCCTGATCTGATCGTCCGCCGCCGCCCCGGGTCAGTCCGGGGTCGGCGGCGGGGTTTCTAGGCCGCAATGCGCCGCGCGCCTTCTTCGAGCAAGCGCGGCACTTCGCTCGCCGGGCGCGGCGGGCTGAAGAAATAGCCCTGCACTTCGGTGCACCCGTCAGCGATAAGCTGCTCAAGCTGCGCCAGCGTTTCCACCCCTTCGGCGGTGGTGGAAATTCCGAGCGACAGGCCAAGCCCGGCAATCGCCCGCACGATTGCCGACGAATCCGCCCCATCCGGCAAGCCGCGCACAAAGCTTTTATCGATCTTCAGCTTGTCGAACGGAAAGCTGTTGAGATAGCGCAGCGACGAATATCCGGTGCCGAAATCATCGAGCGATATCCGCACCCCAAGCGCGCGCAGGCGGTGCAAGGCTGCAATTGTCGACGCGCTTTCCTGCAACAGCAGGCTTTCGGTAATTTCAAGCTCCAGCTGCGAAGGTGGCAAGCCGCTGTCGCGTAACGCGGCCTCAACCTGTTCGGCAATATTGCCCGTCGCGGTCGATTGCATGAATTGGATCGGCGATAAATTGACCGCGACCCCGACATTGGCCGGCCAATTCATCGCTTCGGCGCACGCGGTGCGCAGCACCCATTCACCGATCGGCACGATCAACCCGACCTCCTCAGCCAGTGGTATGAAGCGGTCGGGCGGCACCAGGCCGGAAATCGGGTGGCGCCAGCGGATCAGCGCCTCGAACCCTTTCACCCGTCGTTCGGCGAGCGAGACCAGCGGTTGATAAAACAGCTCAAACTCCTGCCGTTCCAACGCCTGGCGTAAATCGGCTTCGAGGGTACGGCGGGACTGCGCGGCGGCATCCATTTCCGGCGCAAAAACCCGCCATACCCCGCCGCCATCTTGCTTGGCGCGGTCAAGCGCAAGGTCGGCGTTGCGGAGCAAATGGGCATCGTCGCGCTGATCGACCGACGACATGGCAATGCCGATCGAGGCCCCAATCACCACGTCATGGTGGTTAACCCGGAACGGCAGGGCCAAGACCTCCACCAGGCGGCCCGCCAGCGCCGTCACCGCCGCCAAATCATCGGCATTGCGCTGGATGACGGCGAATTCGTCGCCGCCCAGCCGCGCGACCAAATCTTGGTCACGCACCGAGTGGCGCAAGCGCCTGGCGACCTCACACAGCACCGCATCGCCAATATCGTAGCCATTAGTGTCATTGACGGTTTTGAACCGGTCGAGATTGACGCAATGCACCGCGAGGCCCACCGAAGCCTCGCCGCAGACCGCCCGCAGCGTGTCTTGCAGCGCGGCGCGGTTGGGCAAATCGGTCAACACATCGTGGCGCGACATATGGGCAATCCGCGCGGTGCTGCGATTTTGTTCGGTAATATCCTCATAGGTGCAGACCCAGCCCCCGCCTTCCATCGGTACCCGACGGACCGATAGCACCCGGCCGCTGCCCATCACCCGTTGATCGACAACCAGCCGTCGGGCCGCGAGCAGCACCCGTGCCTTGCGTTCCGACGCCGCCAAATCACCGTCAGGCAAATTACCGGCCGCCCGACTCAGCGCCAGGATTTCCCCGAGCGGCATCCCGGCATAGAGCAATTCACCCGGCAATCCGTGCAAGGTTTGGAATTGCCGATTGCTAACGCGCAGCCGCAAGTCGGCATCGAGCATGATCAACCCCTGCCCCATATTATTGAGTGCGGCATCGATCACCGCGTTGGCGGCGGCGAGCGCGTCCCCCCGTCGGCGCGCCTCGGCAGCGGTATCGCGGAACACCGCCATTGCGCGCGCCATGTCCCCAACCTCATCGGCGTCATCCAACGATGGGAGCGACGGCACCTGATCGTTGCGGGCGAGTTCGACCATCACCGCGGTAATCGCGCCGAGCCGGCGAAGCACGCCGGCGGCAAATGTTGCGCCGATGACCGCGATGCCGAAGGCGGCGGCCGCGCCGGCCAGAATCCAAATCAGGGTTGCGTTGGTGGTGGCCCGCAGCCCCTCGGACATCGCGGCCGTTTCGGACGCCCGCCCGACGCGCCAGGCTTTAATTGCCGCCGCCGCCATTTCAGCGTCGTTGGCAAAGGCGGCCAACCGCTTGGGGTCTGGGGTCTTCAGCGCCGCTTCGCCGTGCAAGGCCAGTTGCGGCAGACGGCTGGCGATATCGCGGGCGCGCCAGTCACCCCCATCATCCGATGTATCCGCCGCCATTTGCGCTGCCAGGGCTGCGAAGTCGGCCAGCAAGGCTGGGCGGCGGGCAGCGGTCATCCCGCCCAACTGGGCTTCCGCGACCAGACGCCGCTGGCGTTCGAGCGCGAGATCAACCGCCGCCGCCCGCTGCAGGCCGGCAAGCCCCCAATCAAAAAAACGAACTGCCGTGCTTTGGATACGAAATACGTCCCAGACTGCGCCACCGCACACCATGCCCATGGCGATCACGGACAAGATCACAACGATCCAAAGCTTGCCGGCGATGCCAAGCCGATCGGGCGTGATGGCGAACCGGCCAATGCGATGCGGCATGGCAATAACGACCCCAGTGGCGCGCCACCACGAAATGGCGTGCGGTCAGGGGAAACTCCACCAAGAAGGTTTCCAAATCGTTGCTGAGAGCCAAAATTCGCAAAAAGCGAGGAAATTATCCAGCGAACGCCATCGGACCGGCCGGGAAGACCCGATCTGTCGCAAATTGCATGGCAGTGATGCCGGAAATGCTGGCACGCCGCTTGCTAGTATGATCATGCTGGCAGCAGAGCCTAAGACGAGAGTTTTTCGCAATAAATTTTATGAGATATTAGAAATAGTCAGTATCGCCGACAGAATTAAAGCCGAATTTTTTATACCTCGTGATTTCGACAACGCGATTTCAATACGGACCGGGCCTGGCAACCGCCTTCGTGCGATTGCCAGGCCCTTTTTTGTTGGGCTGCGGGTTCAGCCGGCGCCGAGCACGATGTCGAAAGTCGCCCGCAGGGCGCCGGGCTGCGCCGGATCGGCTGCCGGGGAAACAATCAGCGCATCCTTACGCCGTGCGCTCTGCAGGAACGGGTCCTGATCATTGTACGGGTCACCAGCGAAATACATTTGCGTCACCAGCCGTTCGTTTTTGCTGGTCACCGCGAAATGAATATGCGCCGGCCGCATCATGGTGGGGGTGACCGGATAGGGTTTGGGCAGGATGGTTTTCAGCAAATAACGGCCATCAGCGCCGCTTTTCAAAATCGCGAAGCCGCCGAAATGCGGATCGAGCGGCGCGGGATTGGTATCGGCGGGATGGGCGTAGCGGCCATGCTGATTGGCCTGCCAGATTTCGATCGTCGCATCGGCGACCGGCCCGCCGCTGCTCGCCATGATGCGCCCACCGAGATACAGCACCGTGCCTTCCGCCGCGCCATCGGCATGCTGGGTCAGATCGCCGCTGTGATCGGCAGTCTGGCTGATCGGATAGAACGGCCCAAGAATTTGGTCCGGGGTGCGGGGCAAGGTGGTGGGCGTGTGGGTTTCCGACATTGGACGATCCTTCGCGCGGGATGGCTGTTAAGGCAAATTTAGCCCGAAACAGCGACAATTCGCCAGAGCAGGTTTGCAAAACGAAAAACCCCCGGCGCCTGTTGGGCACCGGGGGTTTTCGCGGTTTGGGCCGTGCGGCCTAGGCGGCGAGGTAGCCGTGGCCCGTGGTCCCGACATAACCGGCGAGCTTGATGCTGCCGATCTGGTCGTTGATGTGCATCCCACCATTGCCGCCAGTGGCATCATATACGATGGTCTGGATCGGCGCGGCATGGGCGTTGAAGGTATTCTGGTCGGCGAAGACGAAGGCATAGAGGTTCTGACCGGCCGCCGTTCCGAAAGTTCCGCCGGGCAGCAGGTTGTTGTTAATATCCACCGTCGCGTCGGCGATGAACTTTGCGCCCGTTCCGACGGTTCCCGCAAAGTAGATTTTTGCGCCGGTCGCAAACGGGTTGTTGCTGTTGGAGACTTCGATGAAGGCCAGGCTGTCGGTGTTGTGACCGTTGGCGGTCGCGATGCCGTTCTGCAAATTGCTCGCCGAAACAACGTCGCTGGGGTTGTAGGTGAATTCCAGCTTGGTCGCGGCGCCATAAGCGGCCTTTAGTTCGCCGGTCGTTGCAGTGCCGCCGAGCTGGATGTTGTTGGTTGCCAGAACCTGAACATTTTGCATGTCGGAGCCGACGACCGTGGTGACAACGCAGCCGGAGGTTGTGGTGGTGGTGCCCCCGTTGGTGCCGCAGGACTTGCTGTAATCGTCTTCCAAGCCGACCTTGTCGCCGCCGCTGGTGACTTCGCGGTCGTCAATCCCCGAACCATAATAGCCGGTCGAGCTGCTTTTTTCATCGGTCCAGGAGGAGCGAGCCGAGTCCCAGGTGATTTTGCCGTCGCTCGAGCTGGATGACCCGTTTGACGAACCATAGGAGCTAGAATTGTAGTTGGAGCCATAATTGTAGCCGGAGGAGTAGGAATTCCACCCGCCATAGTCACCCCAGCTGCTGTAACCGCCATAGCTACCGGAATAGTAGGAGCGATCACCGTAGCTACTATAGCTTCCGGAGTCGCCGCTTCCATACGAGCCGCTGCCGCGATAGGAACCGGTGCCGTTGGAATAATTTCCACCATCGTCGCGCTCGCCGGAGCCATACGAGCCATTGCGATAATGCCCGTCGTCACCCGAACCACCATTGCCATAATATCCGCCACGATAGCCATCATCGCCGCCACTGCCGCTATAGCCGCCCCCGCCATAGCCGGTTGGGCAGATAGTTTGGGCGGACACGGTGACATTATCGATCACGGAGCTGTCGCTGAGCGCGGTCATGAGCATTGTTGCGGTTGCGCTATAACCCGCGCTGCCGGAATTGTACGAGCCGCCATAGTTGTTGGAATAGCCTGTGCAACCCCAGCTGTAGCTACCGTTGCCATAGTCGTCGCGACTGACGTTCCAACCATAATTGGCGTTGTAGTTCGATCCGCCGTGATTGTCTTGGGTCCCACCTGGAGTACCAGCTTTGTCGTAGCTGCTGTGACCAGAGTAGCTGCTATCACCGTTGTCGCAGGCCTTCACGCCGATCTTGCTGTAGTCATGCGATGCGTCATCGCCGGTCGAGGTTTTGAAATTGTCGTAGGCACTGGTTGAAATCGCCCAAGTCGGCGCACTGGCGCCGTTGGAGCTGACGGCGGTGTTCACGCTCATCGTCACTGTGGCACCGTTCATGTTGGTACCAGCCGGAACCGTGATCGGCACGCCAGTCATGAACACGTTACCCGGGTTACTGCCCGCTTTCAGCGTAGTGATCCAGGCGTGCTGCACCGCGTCCCATGTCGTCGTCGGGCTGGTGCAGGTGCCGGAGAAGGTCACGTAGCTGTCTGGCACGCTATAGCTTTGGGTGGTGCCGTTGGCGAGGTGAACATTCGCCGTCACTCCCTTAAACGCATAGGATGTGCCGCTGGTGGTCTGATAGGATTTCAACACCGAGCTAAGCCAGATGGTTTCCCCACCAGCCGCGCTGCAGCCTGAAATCGAAGTCGATGCCGACACGCTCGGGTTGCCAACATAGTTGCCGGTTTCGATGATCTTGGCCTGGTAGCTCCAGCTTTCGCCGACATCGAGCACGCCGTTATGGTTGCTGTCGCCAACATTGTACTGGCTGCAGGTGCCGAGCACGGAAAC
>JANXRN010000490.1 GCA_025352995.1 Acetobacteraceae bacterium | reverse complement strand
TCGTTGGGGTTGATCGAAGATCGGACGCCATTGCTGGGCGTGATCGTCGCGCCTGCGATGGGGGAGACTTTCGCCGCGCGGCAGGGGGCGGGGGCAACGTTAAATGGCGCGCCGATCCGGGCGGCTGATACCACCGATTTGGCGCGCGGGATGGTAGAATGCGGGTGGTCGCCACGGCGGACCAATGCTGACTATTTCGCGCTGACCCAGGCGGTGATGGGGACCGGGGCGATGTTGCGGGCTGGTGGGTCCGGGGCGCTGGGGCTGGCCGATGTCGCGGCGGGGCGGATCGACGCTTATATCGAGCTTCATATTAATTTGTGGGACGTGGCGGCTGCTTTGGCGATCCTGGGCGAAGCGGGGGCGGAGGTTTCGCCGTTTCTCGAAGGCGATGGGCTGGTGGCCGGGAACCTGATCTTCGCCGCCGCACCGGGGGTGGCCAGGGCGTTGCGTGGGGTGGTAGGATATGAACTTGGATGAGCGGGAGGCGCTGCTGCGCCAATATGCTGCCGGCGACATCACCTGGACGTCCCTGCGCGGGCGCGGCATCGATAATTACCGCGACGTACTTGCGGGCCTAGGCGCGCTGGGGCTGCGCCCACCGGTCGCGCCAATGGATGGGCCGAATGTGGAAGCACGGCAGCGTGGGCGGGCGATGATCCGGCAGGCAATTGCGGAGACGCATGGGCGATGACAAGTCGGCTCGGCCTGCTGGTGACCGACGCATCGCCGTTGATCACGCTTGCGGCCGCCGACGCGCTGGAATGCCTAACTTTGCCGGGGTTGCGGGTTTTGATCCCGGACATGGTGTATTTCGAAGTCACCCAGGACCTCGCCCGTACCGGCGCCGAGGACATCGTGCAATGGGCGCGACGGCACGCGGGACAGGTAGAAATTGTCGTCACCTCGGTTTTCGTCGAATTCCAGGTTCTGCGTGCGGCCGACCCACGGACCCGCTCAAGAGGTCGTGGTGAACAATCGGCCGTTGAGCTTTTAGGCGTTGAGATCGATCGCGACCCGAATCTCGAAGCGGTACTTCTTTATGAAGACAACGACATCAGGGCTCGCCGCTTTGTGCGTGGCCTGCCTGAGCGGGTTACCGCGCTATCGACCGGGGATTTGCTGCATGAGCTACAAGCGGCTGGGTTGATCCAATCGTCCGATCATATTCTCGATAATGCTGCTGCGAAGGAACGCAATGTTTCCCAACAGCGCCAGCCGTCTGGTGATGAGGCGGCGCGGCAAATCCTGCGGCAGCATCTGGAACGGGATCGACTCGACATCTCAAAAGAATGATTGAAAATATTGCTTCGCTTGAGCTTAGACGATAAGGTATATTTCCAGGAAACCTTTGTGAGCCCGTATCATGCCAGACGGCCCAACCCCGAAATTCGACATCATCAACGACGCAACGCTCGGCGTGATGATCGATCGGTTCTACCAGGCAGTGCGCGCCGACACGGTGCTGGGCCCGGTGTTCGAAACCGCGATCGCCAATGATGACTGGCCGCGGCATTTGGCCACCATGCGGCGCTTCTGGTCGTCGGTTATGCTGGCATCGGGCGCTTATTCGGGCAGCCCGGTTGAGGTTCATCGCCACGTCGCCGGGTTGGAACGCCCGATGTTCGCGCATTGGCTCGCGCTATTCGAAGCCAATGCGGTGGCGCTGTTCACCCCTGACGCCGCTGCGCGGTTGTTGGATAAGGCCGAACGCATCGCCGGCAGCCTGCAAGTCGCGGTGTTCCATCGGCTCGACGCCCCGCCCGACCTGGTCCCGCTCCGCAACAGGGCCGCATAATGCGCCTGACTAGCTATACTGATTTCACCTTGCGTACCCTGATGTATCTCGCGGTCAATCCCGATCGACCGACCACGATTGCCGAAATCGCGCGGACCTACGGCATTTCCGAAACCCATGTGATGAAAATCGTCCATCAGTCAGGCATCGCCGGGGATATCGAGACCATCCGCGGCAAGGGCGGCGGCATCCGGCTCGGTCGGCCGGCAGCCGCGATCAATCTTGGGGCGGTGATCCGGCGGACTGAACCGGATTTGGATCTGGTCGCCTGCTTTGCGCCCCAGGGCCATTGCGCGATCGGGCCAGCCTGCGTGCTGCAATCGGTGCTGCATGACGCGCTGGCGGCGTTTCTTGCGGTGCTCGACCAATATTCGCTCGCCGATCTGGTCGCGCCGCGCGGGTCGCTGGCTGGGCTGCTGGGCATTCCAGCGTCGGCGGACTCCCGGTTTTTGTAGTAATGTTATGGGGGAAATCATGCCAATCGATCCTGATCAATTCGCCCGGCAGCTGGTGCACGGCATGCCCGACGCACTTATCTATGCCGATGCCGCCGGGCTGATCCAAGTCTGGAACGCCGGTGCCGAACGGCTGTTCGGCTTCACCGCGCAGGACGCGATTGGCCAGTCACTCGACATTATCATCCCCCCCAACATCCAAGGGCGGCACTGGGCGGGCTACCACCAGACCATGCAAACCGGCGCTACCCGCTACGGCAATGGAGAGGTCCTGTCGGTCCCCGCCTTACACAAAAGCGGCGCGCGCCTGTCGGTCGAATTCACCATCGTGCCGTTCACCGGCGATGACGGCCGCATGACCGGCATTGCCGCCATCATGCGCGACGGCACCGCGCGGTTTGAGGAGATGCGGGCGCTGCGCAAGAAACTGGCCGAGGCCGCCGCCACGCCGCCCACCTGACCCTTTGCGCATCTGCGCCGGCTTCGCTACATTGGCAATCCGAGTCGCCTAATATCACCTGAACCGCGCGACTCGGCGGCGGACCGCCGGTGCAAGGGGTAAGACGCGATGAAGTTCAAGGCCGACCGGGCGACGCTGCTGCGTGCATTGGGGCATGTGCAAAGCGTTGTGGAACGCCGCAACACCATCCCGATCCTGGCCAATGTGATGATCGCGGTGCGTGACGGGCGGTTGACCTTGACCGCAACCGACATGGAAATCGCGGTCGTCGAAGAAGTCGCCGCCAGCAGCAGCCGCAACGGGGCGTGCACCGCGCCCGCCGCGACGCTGTATGAAATCGTCCGCAAATTGCCGGAAACCGCCGAAGTTGAATTCGACTGTCCGGGCGGGGACGCCCAATTGGCGTTGCGCGCCGGGCGCTATGCGACCAGCCTGGTGGTGTTGCCGATCGATGATTTCCCGTCGATGACGGCAGGCACCTTGCCGCATAAATTCAACCTGCCGGCCAGCACCTTGCGCGGACTGATCGATCGCACCCGCTTTGCCATCAGCACCGAAGAAACCCGCTACTACCTTAACGGGATTTATATCCACGCCGCCGAGATCGAAGGCGGCAAGGTACTGCGTGCGGTGGCGACCGATGGACATCGGCTAGCGCGGGTTGAGGAAGATTTGCCGGAAGGGGCGGCCGGCATGCCCGGCGTGATCGTGCCGCGCAAGACGGTGAACGAATTACGCAAATTGCTGGATGACGTGTCCGGCGATATCGAAGTGGCGCTGTCTGATACGCGCATTCAGTTCAAGGTCGGCACCATCGCGCTGACCAGCAAGCTGATTGATGGCACGTTCCCGGAATATGACCGGGTGATCCCGCGCGACAACGACAAAATCCTGCGCGTCGGCACCAAGGATTTCGCCGATGCCGTGGCCCGCGTGTCGGCAATTTCGACCGAGCGGTCGCGGCCGGTAAAAATGTCACTCGGCCGCGACCTGCTGGTGCTGAGCGCGTCGAGCCCTGACCAAGGGACCGCGACCGAGGAACTGGATGAGGGGCGGGTGACGTACGATAGCTCCCCCCTCGAAATCGGGTTCCAGGCACGCTACCTCAACGACATTACCGACCAGATCAAGGATCAGGTGGAGTTCCGCTTTGCCGATGGCTCCGCGCCGACGGTGGTGCAGGACGCAGCGGACCCGAGCGCGTTGTACGTTTTGATGCCGATGCGGGTTTAGGAAGGAAGGCCTTCTTTTTGTGAACAAAAAGAAGCAAAAAAACTTTCCCACTTCGTTGCCGCTGGCTCGGGACCATGGTGAGTTGGCACGCCAACGGCAACAAATTATCAAAAAGTTTTTTTGGTTCTTTTTGTTCACAAAAAGAACTGCTTAATGCCCCTTGGCTTACACCTGCTCCGCCTGACCTTAACCCAGTTCCGCAACTACGAAACGCTGGTCTGGCGGCCCGCCCCGCAGATTTCCGTGCTGACCGGCGCCAATGGCAGCGGCAAGACCAATTTGCTTGAAGCCATTTCGCTGCTGTCGCCCGGCCGCGGCTTGCGCGGCGCGCGGATTGGGGAATTGCCGCGCCATGGGGCCAGCGCGTGGGCAGTGGCAAGCCGCCTCGGCACGCCGGATGGCGACTGCGACATCGGCACCGGCAGCGCGCCGGACGGGCCGGCAGATCGGCGGGTGTTTCGGCTGGATGGCGCCCCGCCAAAAAACCAGGCGGAAATTGCCACGCGCTGCGCCTGCGTGTGGTTGACCCCGCAGATGGACCGGCTGTTTCAGGAAAGCGCGTCGGGGCGGCGGCGGTTCCTCGATCGACTGGTGTTTGCGTTTGAGCCGAGCCATGCGCGGGAGGTTGCGGCTTATGACACCGCGATGGCATCGCGGAACCGGTTGCTGGCCGAAGGGCGGGCGGATACGGCCTGGCTGGCGGGGCTGGAGGACGCGATGGCGCGGCACGGCGTGGCCGCCATCGCGGCGCGCGCGTCCGTCATCGCGCAGTTAAACGCCGCCCCGGCGGAGGGCGCGTTCCCGGCAGCACGGCTGGGCCTGGCGTGCCCGATCGCGGCGCAACTGCAAGCCCGGCCGGCGCTTGATGCCGAAGATTGGCTGCGCGCGGCGTTGCGGGACGGGCGGACGGTTGATGCGGCGGCCGGGTCCGCCCGCATTGGCGCGCATCGGGCCGATCTGACGATATCGGACGCGGCAACCGGCCTGCCGGCAGCGCAGGCCAGTACCGGGCAGCAGAAGGCATTATTGTTGGGGATCGTGCTCGGCCACGCACAATTGCTGGGCCGCACCCGCGGCTTTGCACCGCTTTTGCTGCTAGATGAGCCGCTGGTGCATCTTGATGAAGCACGGCGTGCGGCCCTGTTCGATACGGTCGCGCGGCTGCCCGCGCAGTGCTTCCTGACCGGGACCGACGCGGCCTTGTTCGCCCCGCTGGACGATGTGGCAGATGGGTTCACGGTTTCCGCCGGCGCGGTCAGCACATGGCCAAAGGGGGCCGGATCGGCTATAAAACCAGGCTAACCAGTTACATTGTTGGAGTGTCCCCTCGGCATGAGTGAA
>JANXRN010000524.1 GCA_025352995.1 Acetobacteraceae bacterium | reverse complement strand
GTCGTGCAGGTGCTGGAAGGCGAAAACGCCATCCTCGCCAACCGCGAAATCATGGGCGCTACCAACCCTGCCAATGCTGATGCGGGCACCATCCGTAAGGACTTCGCTGAAAGCATCGAGGCTAATTCGGTGCATGGGTCGGATAGTCCGGACGCAGCGGCGGCGGAGATTGCTTATTTCTTCGCGGGGATTGAATTGGTCGGGTAAGTAAGGATCTTCTTTTTGTGAACGAAAGGACGTGCGCTCTCAACCGGTCAGCGCAACGGCGTCGGCGGGGAGGGCTGTCTGTATCTACCAGACGGTGCAGTTCCACTTGGAACTGCACCGTCTGGTAAGTGTCCGTCCGGATGGCTTGCGATTGATTTGAATCCGCTTGCGCGGTCTGATTGAGGGGTGAGTCCATCGCGCTCACCGAATACCGAGGCCAGACAACTCAATCTGCCCCCCAAGCAATCCAGGAACGGAGGAAGGGCCAACGATTTCAGCCCGCCTCCTAACAATACACCCAGCATGCAAAAAGGCGCTTGGCGCGCATCATGTTGCAGTGCAATATAAACTCGGGGAACGCGCTTGCGGGTAGTACTGGTCGACGACAATGCTGGGCGGGCCGGGCGGTGCAAACCAGCCACGAGGCTGAAAGCTGGGTTTGGGTCGCCATTGTCCCCGATGCATCCGATCTGGTCGCCGAAGTCCCCCGTACCACTGCGGAGGTCTTCGTCTGCGGCCTCGACAGCCCGTCCCGCGACGCGCTTGAAAGCCTGCGTGCCCTGCAACGGGATGAACCGCGGCCGGTGGCAATGTTTGTCGATCGGTCGGACCCGGCTGGCCTGATCGGCGACGAAGCTGGGGTGCCGTATGACCGGGTGGCGCTGAGCCGCTATCTGGCGCGCGACGCCTCGGCCGCCGATTTGCGCCGGCCGTTAGCGCTGGCGACCGGGGTCTGGCGGCCTGAAATCGCCGGGCTGTTGGCGCAAGAGCGTTTGGCGGTGATGGCCGAGGGGTGCGATCCTGTCGCTCATTGCCCGAGCGTCAAGTGATTTGGCCCACCACATCAAAACGGTCGCACCGCAACCGGCGCCCATCAGTGACGCTCAGCGCGCCATGTCAGGCAGGCACGTTGCCGGCCAGATACTTCACTGCCGCCTGCACACCGCCCGTGCCGTGCGGGATTTGCATCGCATCGAGTGCCATTTCGATCACACTCAACGTGCCAAGCACCATCGGCGCGTTGACATGGCCCATATGGGCAATGCGGAACGCCTTGCCGGACAGCGCGCCGATGCCGACGCCGAGCACGACGCCGCAATTCTTGTCGCAATAGGCCAGCAGGTCGCCTGCGCTAAGCCCGTCGGACAGCACCAGATTGGTCACCGTTAGCGACCGTTCGGCCGGGTTGGGGACGTTAAAGCCGATGCCGTTGCCCTCGGCCCAGACGGTCGCGGCGGCATGGACGGCACCGGCCAACAGACGATGGCGCTTGAACACCGCATCGAGGCCTTCGGCATAGATCATGTCGAGCGCTTCGCGCAGCGCCCACAGCAGATGGATCGGCGGGGTGCCGGCATATTTCTGGTAATGCTGATCGCCGTCGCGCGCGGTCCATTCCCAATAAGGGGTTTTGAGGTCTGCGGTCTGGTGGGCGGCCTTGGCGCGATCATTGGCCACCACGAACCCGAGGCCTGGCGGGCCCATCAGGCCTTTTTGCGCCGCCGACATCGCGAGATCGACGCGCCAATTATCCATATCGAACTTCATGCAGCCGAGCGATGCCACGGCGTCGACCATGAACAACGCCGGATGACCGGACGCGCGGATGGCCGCCCCGATCGCTTCGATATCGTTCATCACCCCGGCCGCGGTATCGACCTGGACCACCATGATCGCCTTGATGGTGTGATCGGGATCAGCGCGCAGGCGGGCTTCGACCTCCGCCGGGCGCACCGCGCGTTGCCAGGTGCCGGGCAGGGTTTCGACGTCGCAGCCCATGGCGGCCGCAGCCCGGCCCCAGCCGGCGGCGAACAAGCCGCTTTCGAGCACCAGCACCTTGTCGCCGCGCGACAGCACGTTGCTGATCGCCGCTTCCCAGGCGCCGTGGCCGTTGGCGATATAAATGTAGGTCTGGCCGGAGGAGCCGAACAGGCCGCTGATATCGGCCTGCAGCTTCATGGTCATGCCGACCATGGCAGGCGAATAAATGTCGGTCGCCGGGCGATGCATGGCCCGCAGCACTTCATCGGGGATGGTGGTTGGCCCGGGGATCGCCAAGAACTCGCGACCTGCGCGCACAACCATCTGTCCGTCTCCTGCAACTGGCGGGGGAATTTATGGCGGACCCGATACGATTCGAACGTACGACCTCTGCCTTCGGAGGGCAGCGCTCTATCCAGCTGAGCTACGAGTCCACGCGCGGTATCTAGCGCGGTTCGGCCTGCTTGGAAAGAGTGTCAGGGTATGGCTGGAACAACCAGCGCCCGTGCCTCGGCCAGCAGACTTTCCACCAGCGCGCGCTTCGGGTGCGCGGTGCCGGTGGCCGATACCGCTGCCGCGCCGGCAGCCATGCCCCAGGCGAGCGCTTCCGGCGGGGTCGCACCACGCGACAGCGCGCGCACCATGCTGGCGACGAAACTGTCCCCGGCACCGACCGCGCCGATCGCTTTCACTTGCACCGCCGGGCTGCGCCAAACCCCGGAAGCTGTCGCCAGCAACGCGCCATCGCCGCCGAGACTGACGGCGATGCGGGTGGCAGCACCAGCGCGGACCATGGCGAGCGCAGCGTCGTTCTGGCTTGCAGCATCTGGCAGCTTGTGACCGACCAGGGCTTCGAACTCCTCCAGGCTGGGCTTGATCAGCGCCAAACCGGCCCCGAGGGCGGCTTTCAGCGCCGGCCCCGAGGTATCGAGCACGAAAAACTGCCCCCGGGCCGCGGCGTCACGGGCCAGAACCGCGTAGCTATCAGGCGCCAGGCCCGGCGGCAGGCTGCTGCTGGCAACCAGCCAGGGCGCTTGTTCATCCGCAAGGGCTGACCGGCACGCGGCGAACTCATCTTGCGACAAAGCAGGCCCGTCGGCGACAAAGCGATATTCCTGGCCTTTGGAAAGATCATGCACCGTCATGCTGATGCGGGACGTGCCGGCAATTGGGATCGTGCGCACCGCGCCAATCTGGGCGGCGGCAAGGGCGGCCAATTGCGTGCCAATCGGCCCACCGGCGGGGAACATCGCGCAGACCGCGCCGCCAAGCTCGGTCAGCACCCGGGCAACATTGATGCCGCCGCCACCGGGGTCGAGCGTGGTGTTGCGGGTGCGGACTTTGTGCAGCGGCACCACCGCGCTGGCATCGCAGCCGATATCCAGTGCCGGGTTCAAGGTCAGGGTAACAATGTCGGTCATGCCAGCAACCCCAGTCTGCGCAGTTCAACCCGCATCGCCATCGGCAGGTCGGCTTCGCCCAGGGCCTCGGCGCCATCGACCAGATCGGCCGGGGCGTCATCGGCGGTCAGATACCTCCAGCCCTGAAAAGCCTTCATCGGGCGGCCGGCAACCGGGATCAGGTCGGGTGCGAGCAGGATGGCGGCGCAGGGCACGCCGTCGGCTTTCACATCATCGACAATGTCGGTGATGGGTTGGCGCACCACGATGGCGCCGGCGATGACCCAGTAAAGCGATCCGCCAGCGCGCAGTTCGCTGGCGCGGCGGGGGAAGTTGCGGGTGCGATGGCATAAAATCTGGCCGGCGGCGCGGCGGGCGGCCTGCAGCGCGCGCAAATGGGCGATGTCGGTGACGCCGACCGCGAGTTTGACCAGGCTAAGGCCGCTCATGCCCGATCCAGCAAACGGCGGAACAAGGCCAACTGGCCGGCGCTGGTTTCAGCCCAGCCGAATTTTTCCGCATAGGCACGGGTGGCGGCGCGGTCGGGCGGGTTGGCGAACAGGGTTCGCACCGCGGCGGCAATCCCTTCGGCGGTGTTATGCTCCACAATCAACCCCGCCGCGGGCGCGCGCACCACTTCGGGGTTGCCGGGAATGCGGCTGGCGACGGCCGGCGTGCCGCAAGCCATCGATTCGAGCAGCACATTGGCCCAGCCTTCGCGGGAAGACGCCAGCACCATCGCGTCGGCCGCACCATAATAGAACGGCAATTCGCCATGCGGGCGCAGGCCGAGCAGGCGAACCCGGTCGCCAAGCCCCAGCCGATCGATCTGCGCTTGCAGGGCGCCATGCTCTGGCCCTTCCCCCACAATCAGCAGATCAACGCCATCGAGCAGCGCAACCGCCGCGATGGTGAGGTGGTTGCGCTTGCGCGGGATCAGGCCGCCGACCGAAATCAGGGTCGGCCGGGTCAGGCCGAGGGCCGCACGGGCGGCGGCGCGATCGACCGGATGGAACAGGTCGGTATCAATGCCGTTGCGCAGCACGGTGACCTTGTCGGGCGGGGCGCCGAGTTCGATCAGCCGGTCGCGCAGGCCACCGCTGACCGAAATCAACGCGTCGGCGCCGGCGATGGCACCTTCGATATAGCGCCGTGGAATGGCGTGATCGGGAAATTCCGTGACGTCCGACCCCCGCACCGTGACCACCACCGGGCAGTTGAACGCGCGCCCGAGCCACACTGCCGCGACGCCATCGGGATAAAGATAATGCGCGTCGATCAGATCAAAGCGCAGCCCGTCGGCCATCAACTTGCGAATGGCGTACAGGCTCGCCCAATACAAGGTCAACGGCGAAATCGCGCTGCCGATCTTCGGGATCGCCAGCCAGCGCGGGTGATGCACTACCAGCCCGTGGCGGGTTTCCTGTCGGGCTACCCGGGCCTGCTGGGCCCAAACCCCGAAGCGCGGATTGCCCGACGGAAAATAGGCGACCGGCGCCACCACATTGCTGTCCACCTCCCCGGTTGCGACGAGGTGGCGCAAGCGATTTTCCACGAACACGCCAAAGTTGGGGCGTTCGGCGTTCGGGAACAGCGTGCTGAACGTCAGCACCTGCATGGGCGGACGGCCTATTTCGGCACGGATAATTCGTCAAACATCCGTTTGGCAGCGGTTTTTTCGTCAAACACCGCGTTGCCCAGCACGATCGGACGCAACACCGATATCGCCTCGTCCTTCTGGCCGACCGCGTTGAGCGCGGTGGCATAGTGGAACTGGACCGTGCCATCGGTGAGCAGTTGGGAGCTGGCCTGGCGCAGCAGCATCAGCGCCACATCCGGCTTGCCCTGGGTGGTCAGAATCCAGCCCAGCGTGTCAGCCACTTGCGGTGTCGGGCTCAACAAATAGGCCTTGTGGGCCAGGGACTGCGCCTGGGTGTCATTTTTTTGCTGGTAGATCCAGGCCAGATTATTCAGCGCCGGCACGTTGTTCGGCTGAACTTCGAGCACATGCTTCAAAGTGCGCTCAGCGTCATCATACTTCTTGGCGCCGATATCCAAGGTGATCAGGATTTGCAGCGGCGCCATCTCATCCGGGTGGGTCGCCAGCCATTCGACCAGGAGCGGCCGACCAAGCTCGGGTTTGCCCGCTGCGCCGAAGGCCTGGGCGGCCCGCGCCGCCAGATCGCCCGAGGGTTCGATCTTATATTCTGCGGCAAACGCCGCCCCGGCATCGGCATATTTATTCGTGGTCATCAGGATATTGCCCCGCATCCCGCGCATCGCGGGCCGGTTGGCACCGTCCTTGGCAAGCTCGTCCAATAGCGCCAAAGTTTTGTCCGGACCGGAGGCGGCGAGTTCGAGCGCGATCAATGCCTCAATCATCCGCGGGCTGCCGGGCTTGAGCGCCAGGCCTTCGCGCAGGACGGTACGGCTGGCATCAAAGGATTTCTGCCCGGCCAGCAAATCTGCGAGCGTCCGGCGCGCTGGTTCGTTGACCGGGTCGGTTTTGAGCACGGTGCGCAATTCCGTCTCGGCTTCAGCATTTTTGCCAACGCTGGATAGTGCGCGCACCTTGGCGGCAATCAACGCCTGATTGCTTGCCTCGCCCTTCATTGCGTCCGCCAGCACGGCCAGCGCCTTGTCACCATCACGCAAACGGATTTGCAGATCGACGAGACCGAGCGTAACGCCGAGATTGGTTGGCGCGGCGACATGCGCCGCCTGCAACGCCACCACGGCGCGCGGCAGCCGGCCATCGAGCACGTAAACCCCAACCAGCGCTGACAGCGCCTGTTCATTGGCGGGTAACTGGGTCAGGATTTCGCCCAACAGCCGCTCGGCATCGGCAACCTGATTTTTCAGCATCGCAATCTTGGCAAGGTTCAGCCGGGCGGGTACCGAGTCAGGCCGTTCCTTCAGCACCGAACGGAACGCGGTGGTGGCGGCGTCAACATCAAGCTGCGCCATCCGCACCATGCCGGTGAGAATACCGAACACCTCCGGGTTGGTCTTGCCCTGATCCAGATTGCCCAGGGCCGCCGCGGCTTTATCAACCTCCCCGCCGGCGAGGGCTGCAACCACCAGCGCTTCACCGGTGGCCGCCTGCTTGGGCGCCAGTTCAAGCGAATGCTGGAGATCCTTGGTCGCGCCACTGGCATCGCCCAGCCCGAGCCGAGCGGACGCCAGTCGATTAAGGATGTCGGCATTGTCGGGCGCGAGTGCGGCGGCTTTCTGAAACGAGATCAGTGCCTGCTGGCTGCGCCCGCTTTGGGCGTAGGCGCGCCCCAGCAAATCCAGCATGTCAGCGTCTGCTGTGCCGGCATCGGCGTTCTGTTCGAGCATCTGGATCGCGTGTTCAGGCCGCTGGACGGCCAGATCGATGCGCGCCATCAGTTTCACGCCATCCGGATCGCCGGGATTGCGCGCAACATATTTTCCCGCAGCTTCGACCGCCTGTTCGGCCTGGCCAAGATTGAACTTCACAATCGCCTGGAAGTAATACCCGCGCGGGAAGCGCGACATCACCCCGGCGATCTTGGTCAATGCCGCATCAGCCGCAGGGAAATCCCGCGCGCGGGCCGCCAGCACAGCTTGCAAATAGACCGCCCCGGCGCTGCGCGGCTCATTGGTCAGTACCAAATCGACGTCGGCTTTCGCCTTGGCGTCCTGGCCGGTGGCCACCAGAATATTGGCGCGTTCAAGCCGCGCTGGGGATGAATTCGGCGACACCTCGATCGCCGCATCAAGGGCTGCGAGCGCTTTCGGCCGGTCGCCCTTCAGGTTGGACAGCTGTGCTTTCAGCACCAGCGCGTCAGGCGCCTTGCCGTTGATGGTCAGCGCGCGATCGACCTTGGCTTCCGCGCCAGCATAGTCCCGCTTGGCGATCAACACCCGGGCCGCGGCCAATGGGGGATCGACGGATTGCGGGCCAAGCCGTTCGGCCTCGGCGAAGGCGCCGGCCGCGCCGTCCATGTTGTCCATCTGCATCATCGCCAGGCCGCGGGTCACCAGGATTGTCACCGCAATTTCCGGCGGCTGGCCGGTGGCGGCGAAGTCGCGCAGCAACTCCTTGAACTTGCCTTGCGCCATGTAGGTTTGCGCCAGCAGCGGCGTTACGCCGCGCGGATCAAAACCGTTATCACGCGCGAGACGGAGTTCCTTTTCGGCGGCGACCGGATCGCCCAACCGCATTTGCACCACGCCAAGCCGGAAATGCGCTTCGGCATTCGTCGGGTCATCGCGCACCGAATTGCGCAGCTCGATTTGCGCCGCGCGCAAATCGCCCTTTTCGATCAGCGACCGAGCGGTGGCGAAATTATCCGCCTTGTAGACGAATTTCCACCACGCCGCAGCGCCGCCGGCGCCCAGCACCATCAGGACCATTATAAGAATAAGCAGCTTCTTCATCTGACCGTGAGTCCATTCTACTGTGACGTAGGCGAAAAGGTTCGGCTATTTCTCGGTAAGTTCGGCATCGGCAGTCGCGGCCGGCACGGACGTATCAACCGTCATGCCATGCGCTTCCAGCAATGCATAAAGCGTCGGGCGGCTCACGCCAAGTAATTTGGCGGCAACCGCGTAGCGGCCTCCGCTGCGATCGAGCGCCTTGGTCAGCACCACGCGCTCTGCCCGCAAGCGCGCTGCCCGTAGATCGAGGTCTTCCAGTGCGGCAATATCGGCCGCGAGTTCCAGATCGGCCGCATCGATCAGTCTGCCATCGGCCATCACGGCGGCGCGCTTCATGCGGTTTTCGAGTTCCCGCACGTTGCCGGGCCAGGGATGGGCTTCGATGGCAGCAACGGCCGCTTCGGTAAAACCACGCAGGCTGCGGCTGAATTCCTGATTATAGCGCCCGAGGAAGAACCGCGCGAGCAACATCACATCGCCGGGCCGTTCGCGCAGCGGGGGAATGCGCACGGTGACCGAATTGAGGCGATAGAGCAGATCGTTGCGGAATTTGCCGGTGCCGACCTGGTCATCAAGGTTCATATTGGTGGCCGAAACCACCCGCACATCGACGGCGATGGTCTGCCGGCCGCCAACCCGTTCGATCACCTGCTCCTGGAGAAAGCGCAACAGCTTGACCTGGAGCTGATACGGCAGATCGCCGATTTCATCGAGGAACAAGGTGCCCTTGTTGGCGGCTTCGATCTTGCCGATGGTCTGCTTGACGGCGCCGGTGAAGGCGCCGCGTTCATAGCCGAACAGCTCGCTCTCCAGCAGGTTTTCCGGGATAGCGCCGCAATTAATCGCGACGAACGGCGCCTTGGCGCGCGGCCCCATATCGTGCAGCGCGTGGGCGAGGGCTTCCTTGCCGGTGCCGCTGTCGCCGAGCAGCATGACGCTGACATTGGTCGGCGCCAGGCGTTCGATAGTGCGGCAGACTTTCAGCATGGAATCGGCGGCAGTGATGATCCGCTTGATCGGCGACGCGGCCGGCGCGGACGCCAGAATACGGTTTTCTTCTTCGAGCGCGTGCAGCCGCTGGGCGCGGGCGACAACGCTGCGCAGCATTTCGATATCGGCCGGCTTTTCGCAGAAATCATAAGCGCCCGATCGAACCGCGCGCAGCGCATGGGCGCGATCGCCATGGCTGGTGGCGACAATCACTTTCATCCTGGGCAACTGGTTGGCGAAAATATCAAGGGCGGCAAAACCCTCGCTCACCCCATCTTCATCCGGCGGCAGGCCAAGATCGGTGACCGCGACGGAAGGCCGCTCCTTGAGCGCGAGCGCCACGCCTTGCGGACGAGTATGGGCGAACAGCAGATCGTACTCGGGGAATGCCCAGCGATACTGGCTGCACAGGCCCTCGTCGTCCTCGATGATCAGCAATTTTGCCTTTGCCATCCGTACTCCGTCCGACGCCTCCCATGATCACACCCGATTATAGCAATCCCCGCCTTAATACTCCACCTCAAGCTGTTGCCGCCTCCATCAATGGCAGCAGGATGCGCATGGTGGTGCCTGCCCCCGGCGCGCTGATGACCTGCAAGTCGCCGCCAGCCTCGCGCAGCAATTCGCGCGCCTGGAACGCGCCGATGCCACTGCCGAGCGGCTTGGAGGTGACAAACGGCCGAAACAGCCCATCACGGACGAAATCCGGGGTCATGCCGGTGCCGTGATCCACCACATCGACCGTCGCCCGCCGCCCCTCGCAGCGCAGTGCCAGGCGCACCGGCGCGGGCGATGCTGCTTCCAAGGTTGCCTCGATGGCGTTGTTGAGCAGATGTGTCACCACCGCCTCAAAACTGCCTTGCGACATCGCGACGGTCGCCTCGGCGCGGTCAACCGACGCTTCGACCGACACCGTCGATCCCCCGCCGGCAATGCGCCGCTCGAACTGGTCGGCGATGCGCGCCAGGGCTTCGGCCGGGCGCACGGTGGCCCTGGCCAAGTCGCTGTCCGGGGTTTGCAGGCGGCGCAGCAGTCCGGTGATCCGGGCAACCGAAGCCCGCACCGTGACCAGCATGTCGCGCTGGAATTCGGGGTTGCTGAGATGGTGCTCGGCGTTGGCCAGCAGCAAGGTCAACTGGCCGGAGACGTTCTTGATGTCATGGGCCACGAAGGCGAAGCGCTTGCCATAATCATGCAGCGCCCGCGTTTGCATCAGTACTTCCGCGCCCTGGCGCGCGGCGATTGCGGCAGCAACCTGACGGGCGATGATTTGCAGCAGGTCAAGCACTTCCCGATCGACGACAAAGCTCGCGCGTGGCGGCTTGACCACGACGAAGCCGAGCAAATCGATAGCTGCGTCCTTGCCGGCGGGAGCGAGGGTCAGCGGGACTGCCAGCCAGGCGTCGGCAAGAACCGGATCGGCGGCCAACTCCGGGTGATCGGCGAGCAGCACCGCGGTCGGGCCGGACCCGAAGGCCGCGATCAGGGGATGGTCAGCGGCAACCTCCCCCGCGGTTGCCGGCATGTTCCACGAACCTGCCCAGGCGAAGCGCGGATCGGGACCGTCCTGGCGCAGGAAGACCGCGCCACCGGGGCTATCGACAACGCCTGCGATGGCGCGAATGACCCGGCTGTGCAGCGGCACATACACATCATCACCCGACAGCATGGTGATGCAGCGCAACCATTCACGCTCGTAATCATAGCGCCGGCTGAAAAAATGATCGACCAGCAGGCGCTGCAGCCAGGACCGGGCGCTGCCCGAGGTAACCAGCACGGCCACGCTGACAAAGCCCGCGAACACCAGCCCAATTTGCGCCGTCGCACCCCAGTCGGCGCCGAAATAGCGCATCGCCTCGCCCAGGCCGGCCAGACCAATCAGAAACATCCCGGCCAGCACCAGGGTCGCGCTATGGAACACCACCTGACGGGAAACATGGATATCGATGGCCCAGGCGCGGTTGCGCGCCGCACCCACTGCGAGCAACGGCACGACGAAGGCTGCCGCGACGGCGCGTGCATTGACCAGCGGCGGCGACAAATGGCCGACCAGGGCGGCGTCGGCCCACAACACCAGATCATACGCGAACAGCGCCATCAGGGCGATGCAAGGCAGGTTGATGTGCCATTTCGCCGCTTGCGGGGCGTTACGATAGAGATTTTCGATTAAGAGAATGTTGCAAACCGCCAGCCCGAGCCGGACCCCGGTTGAGACTGACCATAATGTGCCACCGCTGCGCAGCGCGTAGCCGGAAATGATCCCGGTCAGCACGATCACCAGCGCGACCAGGCCCGTAACAATGAAGGTCTGGGACAGCGAGTTGCGGCCGGAAACGGTGCGCCGGTACAACTGCAGCAGAAAAAGATACCACACGACCGATCGCAACAAATCGACCAGCCCGCCCGGCCCGCCCCAGGGCAGCCCCACGCCGAGCGCGAACAACCCAGCCCAGACCGCTGATACCAAGCTCGCCAGCGCCAAATAGAACCCGGTCCGGCTAAGGCGCATCCGCACTAGAATGAGCGCGGTCAGCGCGACATACAGCGCGGCGCAGGAGCCATATAGAATGCTGGTTACACCCATCGCCGACACCGGTCCGTCCATGATCATTCAGCGCAGAGGCCTATCTGGACGGCCCGATTAGCGCGCACCCTCCTGGAACAAGATCACCCGCACCGTTGCTATCAGGATCAGCATATCGAGAAACAGGTTCCGATGCTTCACATAATAAAGGTCGTAAGACAGCTTTTGCCGGCTGTCATCGATCGAGGCACCGTAGCGGAAACTGACCTGTGCCCAGCCGGTTACGCCAGGTTTGACCAGATGTCGGTCGGCATAATGCGGAATTTGGGCGGCAAGCTGGTCGACGAAATGCGGCCGCTCCGGTCGCGGGCCGACAAAGCCCATTTCCGCACGCAGGACATTGATCAGCTGTGGCAGTTCATCGATGCGGATCACGCGCAGGAAAGCACCAACGCGCGTCACCCGGCTATCGTGCAGTGTGGCCCAGGTCGGGCCGGCGGCCTCGGCGTCGGTGCGCATGCTGCGCAGTTTGAACAGGGTGAAGGGCCGGCCATGCAGCCCAACCCGAACCTGACGATAGAGCACCGGGCCCGCACTATCGAGCTTGATCGCGATGGCCGACAGCACCAGCAACGGCAAGGTCAAGATCAGAGCGGCAACGCTCAAGATGATCTCGGCCGACCGCCGCACGGTACGCACCACCATGCCGCCTTCGACGCCGCGTGCGTCGCGTAGCCAATCTGCACCCAGCGTATCAAGGTCCATCCGGCGTAAATGCTGCTCACGGAACGCAACATCGTCAAACACCTGAACGCCGCGCGATTTCACCGCCAGCAGCCGTTTGGTCCGGACATCAAGCTGGGCACCGTTGGCGACAATCACCCCCCAGATTTTGCGCTGGCGTAACCGGTCAGCGGTCATATTCGCCACCTCCACCGGGGGCACGATCTCGGTCACCGCAAACTGTAAACGGCGCATCGACAAAATAGCGGTGGCGGTCGCGGCCGCCTGTTCGGGGCTGCCGACAATCACGATTTTGCGGGTCAGCAGACCGAAGCGCACCGCAATCCGCATGACAAGGCGGGTTCCGAACAGCAGCAGCACCCACGACAGTAGCATCTTCATCGGCCACAGCGCGTCATGGCCCAGCAGGAAACTCGGGTCGATGTCGGAAGCCAGGCTCACCATCAGGATCACCGGGAAGCCGATCACGCCGGCGACAACGCTGTTGACCATCAGGCGGCGGGTTTGGAGACAGATTTCCGGACGATACAGGCCAATGGCCACCGAGGTGAGGCCGACTGAGACCCCAAGCGTTGCGGCGCGATCGGCGGTTGCGAGATCAAGGCCGGCAAAACCGACAGCCCCGTGCGGGGCGGCCCCGGGCAAAAGCAGCACGTAAAACACTAGGAATGCGAGGGCGAATTCAAGCACCCAGAGCAGGAACATTTCGACCGATATATGATTCCCAATCACGCGCGCCATACTAACCCCATACAATGGTATGCAAACCTGACAACAGGCCCGACATTAAAAGCGTCGTAATCCTACAATTGGGTCTCATTCCGCTATGTTTAAATTCTGCAATTCGAATGCAGTCTGTCCGTCAGGTTAACGATTTTTTAAGTTGAATGCGCTGCGCATGCAAAATTTAACACAACTCGCATTTAGTTGATTTGGCAGTTTCCCGTCAAGGAAATTGTCCCCACCGCCTTGGCCCGAAGATGACATAACCCGGCATTTACGCGCGGGGCGTTTGCATGATAATTGTAAATTTCGGCACGCTATAACCATATCAACCTGATCGAGGGCGTTGTTGCGTGTCCGCGGCGACCATGACATCGGAGACTGGGAGAGGCGTGTGGCTCAACGGTAGAGCGCTGCTATCACATGGCAGAGATGGGGGTTCAATTCCTTCCGCGCCTAAATACCAGACCGGTTTTGTCTATTTTTGGACATTTTTGCTTTTTTTGATGTGGTGACCTGATGCCGCGAGCCCCGAGACCGATGCTTCCAGCGCTGACCATGAGCGCGCTCCTGATACTCACATCCTGTGGCGGTGGGCTTGGGCGCGATCAGGCTGGCGCGGGCCCTGCATGTCAGGGCGAGCCGCCGGCCGGCAGCATTGCAACCGTCGCCCCGGATGCAAACGCGGACCCGACCGCTTCCCCCACCCTCACCCCGCGGGTGACAGCGTCCTACGTTGTCGGCGCTGGCGATAATCTCAGCATTTCGGTCTATCGGGCACCGGAATTGAGCGTGCCGGGCATCCCGGTGCGCCCCGATGGGCGGATTTCCATGCCGCTGATCCCCGACATCGTTGCCGCCGGCAAGACCCCGAGCCAGCTCGGCAAGGAGCTGGAGGAACGGCTGAAAGAATATGTTCAGGATCCCATTGTTACAGTGATGGTGACCGGCTTCATCGGCCCCTTCGACCGTCAGGTCAAAGTGATCGGTGAAGCAACCGAACCGTCGGCGATCCCGTATCGCGACGGCATGACCGTGCTCGACGTGATGATCGCGACCAAAGGGCTGACCAAATATGCATCGGGCAATAGCGCCGTCATCGTGCGCCGCGAGGGCAACAAGCAAGTGACGATCAAGCTGCGTCTGTCCGACCTGATCAAGGACGGCGATATTTGCCAGAACGTCGAAATGCGCGCCGGCGACACGATCATCATTCCGCAAAGCTGGTTCTGACGAGGACCCCGGGCCATGGATCAAATCCGCATTTTGCTTCGTCGCTATCTGGCCGCTGCCTGGCGCTATCGCTGGGCGACGGTTGCGTGCGCCTGGGCAGTCTGCGGGCTGGGCTGGGTGGGTTCGACGTTCGTCCCGAACCAGTATGAAGCCAGCGCCCGGCTTTATGTCGATGCCGACGCGGTGCTGACACCTTTGCTGAAGGGCCTTGCGGTTGATAACCAGGTGACGTCGCAGCTTGACGTTTTGCAGCGAACCTTGCTGAGCCGACCCAACCTCGAAAAACTGGTCTCCAACACCGATCTTGATTTGCTGATCGCCAGCCCGTCAGACCTCGAGGCGTTAGTGCTGGCGCTGGGCGGCCAGATCAAGATTGTTCCGCAAACCAAGAATTTGTTCACCATCTCCTACCGCAATCCCAGCCCAAAACTGTCCTTCGACGTCGTGCAAACCATTCTGACCACTTTCATCGAAAGCAAGACTGGCAATAACCGATCGGAAATGCAGAACGCGATGCTGTTCATCGAACAGCAATTGGCCCAGTACGAGCGGCAATTGCGGGATGCCGAAAAGCGTCGGGCAGAATTTCGGACCAAATATCTCGACTTGCTGCCGGGTGAGGGCAGCGGTGTCAGTGGGCTGGACGGGGCGCAAGTTCAAGTGCGCAATTTGCAGGGTGCGTTGGCCGATGAGCTCAGCCGCCGCGAATTGCTGAAAGGCGAACTCGCAGCGATCCCGCCACTGCTGGTCACTGAAACCGATCTGCTCCAGGGGCCTGCGGGGCCTGCGCCAAACCCGGCGGCCGCGGCCGCGGCCGCCGCGGCGGCGGCACGCAATACCCCGGAAAGGGCCAAACTTCAGGAAGCGTTGGGCCAGCTTGATCAGATGCGGTTGCAGTATACCGATAACCATCCCGACGTCGTTGCGCTGCGCAAAAGGATCGAGTTGTTGCGCCGCGATGTCGCCTCGGCCGATGCCGGCGTGGCGCAGGCCGTGCCGACCGAGCCGGCCGATGCCGCGTCCCCCAGTCCTGGAAACACCCGCAACCGATCGCAGCCAAACCCGGTTTATGAGAAAATCAAGGTCAGCCTGGTTGAGTCAGAGTCGCGGGCGACATCCCTCCAGCGTCAGCTTGCCGACACCATCAAAGAACGCGACCGCCTGTTGGAAATCGCCCGCGGCGCACCCGGCCTGCAAGCCGAATTCACCAATTTGAACCGCGACTATGATGTGCTGCGGCGCAGCTTCGAGGAGTTGCTGTCGCGCCGCGAAGCGATGCGGATTGCCTCGGCGGCGGAAGCCGATGCCGACAAGATCAAAATTCAGATCGTCGATCCGCCGCAAGTTCCGCAAAATCCGGTGGCGCCCAAACGGCTGCTGATGGTGACCGGAATTTTGGGCGCGGGGTTGGGGATAGGCTTTGCTCTGGCGATCTTGCTCGCCCAGTTTGACCAGTCTTTTCATACGGTTGATGAGCTACGCGACCTTGGGTTGCCGGTCGCGGGCAGCATTTCGCTGATCGTGGTGTCGTCGCGGCGCAGCCAGTTGTTTGCGGCATTCAGCTTCTCGATTGCGCTAATGATGCTGGGCAGCGTCTATGTCGCCTTGGTCTTGCGGCTTACCAAAACGTCCGGCGGCTGACGATGGCTGATGACCTTGCGCCCGTTGACCCATCTGCCGCGAAGGCGCCATCCGGCCATCTGGTCGAACGCATGGTGCAGCGGCTGCGCGGCGTTGGCGGGCTGTCCGCGCCCAAGCTGACCACGGCGGAGGCAGCTTCGCCGGTCGTGGGGGAATTTGAACCGGCCCAAGCTGACCTGACCGATGACATCGAACCACCCGCCGAGATCGCGGCCGACGACGCCACTGCCATTGCCACTGCAGATGAAACGGTCGTGACCGACGCCCCGGTCCGCCCGAATGTTGAAGCCATGCTGGCCAGGGTCGTCGCCGATGCGCCCCCCGGCCTGGCCCGGGCCGCCGCCGAGCTTGCCGGCGGCGCCCAGCCAGGGACGGCGCTGCGCATGCCGGGCGATGCCGGCGTGCCGAACTTCATCGACCATTCGATGCTGGAAAAAGCCGGCATGGTCGTTGGCCGCAAGCTTCGCACCCGCATCTCGGAGGAGTTCCGCATCACCGTCGGCGCGATCCTGCGCTCACTCAAGGGCAGTTACACGCCGGGCCGCGGCGCCGGCAATTTGCTGATGGTGACCAGTTCGCGCCCGGGTGAAGGCAAAAGTTTTACCTCGCTCAACCTCGCCGGCAGCATCGCCCAACATACCCAGCGCGAAGTGCTGCTGGTGGATGTGGACGCCAAGCAGCATTCGCTGACCGATCTGATCGGCATCGGCGATCTACCGGGGCTGATCGATCTGGCGGCCAACGCAACCTTGCGGGTTGAAGACACCATCATCCGCACCGCGATTTCCAATCTGTCCTTCCTGCCAGTCGGCGTCCGGCGCGAAGATGGCGGGGATATCGCCGCCGACAGCGTGCCGCGCCCGGTGACCAGCCTGATCGAACGGTTGGGGCGTCGTTTCCCCAACCATCTGATTATCCTGGATGCGCCACCCTGCCTGTCCACCAGCGACCCGAGCACGCTCGCGCCCCATGTCGGGCAAATCGTGATGGTGGTAGAAGCCGAGCGCACCCAGCGTGCCGAAGTCATGGCGTCACTCGATCTGCTGAAGGCCTGCCCGCAGATCATTTTGCTGCTGAACAAGATCAAGGTCACGACCAGCTACACGTTCGGGGCCTACCACTACGGCGCCTATAACTACTCCGGCACCTATCCCTAGCCGTGCGCCGCGCCCGAGCGTTGCAGGCCGCGATCATGCGCCCGCTTTCCTTGATCCTGCTGACCGGCCTGGCCATGTGGTTGCCGTTGCGGGACGCGCGCGCCCAGGCCGCCGGCGCGGATGTGCGACTGGGCAATTTGCGCGACAGTTTTCAGAACGCTTTCCCTGGCCAAGCGCCGACGCTGACCGGTGGCTGGACCTGGGGGGCAGGGATCAATATCGAGGAAACCTACAGCGACGGCATTGCCGCCGGCGGTGGCGCCGCGTCGAGTTCCCGTCCCGGGTTTTACACTTCTGCCACGCCGAACTTGTCGGTCACCGGCGAAGGTCCACGGCTTTCTGGTAGCCTGTTCTATTCCCCGCAGGCGCGGATTTATGCGAGCTCGCCGTCACAAAATTCGATTTTCCACAGTTTCAACGGCACAGGTCACCTGACGGTTGTACAAGACTTGGCCTACGTCGATTTGCGCGGACAAACGTCGATGCAGTCGCGTCTGGGCGGCGTTGCCCCCAATGGCGCGGGGAGCCTTGCGACCCAGGACCAGGTGCAAACCAGCTCGCTGTCGGCTGATAGTTACCTGGTGCATCGCTTCGAAAATTTCGGCACCGCCCAGCTCGGCTACACGATCAGCCAGACCATCATCGATGGCGCCAATAACCAGGTCGTTTCGCCCTTCGTGACCCCGCAGGCGAACCAGTCGCTGCGCACCATCACCCCCCATTTCAGCTTTACCAGCGGCGATAATTGGGGGCGCTTTCAGGGTAGCCTTCAGGCGCAAGCGTCCACCAACCAGGGCCAGGGGGCCCTGAGCAATTCAAGCCGGTCGAACGAAACCTTCAATCTGTCCTACGCGCTGAGCCGCATCTGGACCCTGACAAGCTCGGTCGGGCACGAGAAGATCGACTATACCGGCACCAACCCGATCCATATTGATGGACCGACCTGGAACGGCGGCTTCACCGTGACGCCCGATGTCAATACCAGCCTTGCCGTCACGTACGGACAGAAATCCGGCCGCCCGTCGCTTACTGTGAACGGCAGCACAGCCCTTTCGTCGCGCATCGTGATGTCGGTAGGCTATTCGGAGATTTTGAGTACCAGCGCCGAAGATTTGGCCGGCGGGCTTGCCAATTCCACCGTCGGCGCCGGCGGCGTGTCGGTCGACAGTCGGACCGGCGTGCCGATCATCAATTCTAACAATTTCAACGGCACCCAGGGTGCGGTCACCTACAGCAAGACCGCCAACGCAACCATCACCTGGCTGCGCAATCGCGACACGGTGTCATTTACGATTAATCGTACGCAGTCCCAGATCGTGAGTGCGGCGGTCGCGGGTGGGCCGGCGGCGACCACCGGCCTGAATGGCAGCATGAGCTGGCAGCATGATTTTTCCGAGAGTTTGCAGGGAAATATATTTACCCAATGGGGGCAAAGATCGGCGACATCCACTACCCGTACCAATGCCAACCAAACGACCATGACCGGTTTTGCTGGCCTGTCCTATGCGCTGTCACAAACGCTTTCGACCCATTTTTCGGCCAGCTACACCACCACCACGTCGCCGCTTGGCAATCAACGGCCGAACACCACCACGGTCGTCGTCGGCCTGAGCAAGAATTTCTGAGCCCGCGCCATGTATGAAAAATTCTACCATCTGACCGGAATGCCGTTCCAGCTGACCCCTGACAGCCGCTTCTTTTTCAGCAGC
>JANXRN010000448.1 GCA_025352995.1 Acetobacteraceae bacterium | reverse complement strand
GGCGCCGTCGGCCACCGCCCACAGTCCAAGCTCCGGGCGATCGACGAGACGATCTTCATTATAGGTACGCACCGCCCCCTGATGGGTTGTCGACCAGGAATGGAATTGCATTTTTGTCACTTCCCCGAATCTGCATCGCTAGCGGTCGTCGTTGCATCCAACATACGGGTGAACACGGTCGCATTCGGCAGGGTCGCAGTGGCGAATGTTGTTGCTGGCACCAGTGGCGCACCTTCTGTCCACCAAGCGCAGCGCCCGTCCGGCACCGACCCGCCCTGATTGGCCGGCGCAGCCATAAGCCGCGCCGCTATAAGGTCGGGCGTAATATCGGTTTCGAGGGCCGCAACCCCGGTCGCTTCGGCGACTGCCAGCCAACCGCGACGGGCAATTAGTGCCGCCGCATCACTGGCAACGCAGGCCAGAGTGAGGGGAAAGTAGCGCCCTGCACGGTCAACGCTCGGCATGAACACGCCCATTGCAGCATTGGGTCCACAGGCGCCGGGTTGCAGCAGAAAATGCCAAATTGGTGCTTCCATCCATGCTGACACCCATCCGTCACCTAAGGCAAGCTTGCTCGCGGGCAGCACGGCTTGAAGCCAGGCGTCCCACACAGAAACGAAGCTGCCCGGCAGCCCCGCCCGCACGAAATCGCCTCGGGACGGTATTTTGCCAAAAAACCCGATATGGCTGCCGCTGTCGATTGCCCCGTCTCCGGGAGCTAAAATTTCCATCTTTCACTCCCTGGTGAACCGCTCTCCGCACTAGCCCTTGATGGCCCAAAGCTCCAACCGGAGGTTGGGAAAGTCACCCCCAATATGCAAAGCAAATCCTCCGGAACTCTGCATGTGCTGCCAATGGGATGAATTGCGGTCAAGTTCGAAGTAGCTGGCACCGGCGTAGAACGGGATCTGCCGCGGCGCGACCGGCAAGGCCCGCACGGCGATGCCCGAAAGGGCCGAGTTCACCAACTCGCGAATTTGTTCCACCGCACCAATTTTGACTTGGGAGGGAAACAGCCTGCGCAGGTCTTCCGACGGCATGTCGGCCTGCACGCTGAGCACGAACACCGACCCGCGAAGTGCGGCGCGGTCAAGGATCTGGCCGACATGCACGCCATGGCGGCGTTCCTGCAACGGAATGGCGACCGCATTCTGCTCGATCACCGCTGACAGCGACCGGCGCAAATCGGCGATGACCGGCGCAAAACTGCGCTGCAGATCCTCGTGCCGATAGCCGGGATAGGTCGCCGGCCGGCGCGATGTTTCGGTGAATGTGGCAAATTCGCCGGTCATTTGCACCAATGCGGCGTAGAGGTCCTCCGGGTGCAAATTGCCCGATCCAGCCCAATGCTCCAGGAGTTTCTGCCAGCGATTAACCGATTGCAGCAACAAAAAATCCGAAACCTCGGCCACGCCGCGTTGGCCGGGGGCGGTCATCCTGGCGGCAAGCGCCTCGCCGCGCTGGTTCAACATCCCAGACAATTCGGCGATCAAGCCAGCAAGTGGCGGAGTCGCGGCACAGAGCAACGCCGGCGCTATCCAACGTTCATCCAACGTCACCCGCCGGTCTGTCGCAACCTCGACCACCCGCGCAAGGCCAATGCAGAGATACCCGGCACGGTCGTCGGTTTCGAGCATATAGCGCAGGCGCAACCTTCCAACCTGCAGGTTCGCCGTCTGCGGCGTGGTCGAATGGGTATCGTATGCCTCAAAATCGCGCAACATGTAGCGGCCGTCGCCATCTGCTTGGGTGGCAACCTCCACCGCACCAAGCTGACGGACCGGAGCAGCGAGGTAAACGATCGCATTACGCGTGTTTTCGGGCAGATCCAGCGGTGCCGGGTGATCGGTTTCGGCGGGAATGGCGAAGGCGGTGCCATCCTCGAACAGCCCTGCGGCTGAGGTTAACGCAAAGCGTCCGGTCGCGAGCAGGTCGCGATCGACCAGCATACTTGCCACCCCCCAAGGATAGGCGCGCAACGCCAGGGTTCCGGCCCGCAGGCTTTGTTCCAGCCAGCGATCCTGCTGCTGGAAATGCTG
>JANXRN010000435.1 GCA_025352995.1 Acetobacteraceae bacterium | reverse complement strand
GTCTGGCAGTTCATGCGCGATAACTGGCTGTCCAACCGGATCTTTCCGTCATACGACGACATTGTCGACCACTGCTGCCATGCCTGGAACAAACTTATCGATCAGCCGTGGAGAATAATGACAATCGGATTGAGGGACTGGTCGCATCGGTACTAAGTCGTGGGAAGTGGTATTACTGCCTTTGTCCGCGGGACAGGTTGTCCATCACCACGATATCGCTGCGCCGCAATATAGGAACCAGAACCTGGTCGATGTGGCTTGGAAGGCGACACTGTTCATCATCCATCCAGCGCCATTGGCGCAGTCATCCCACTGGGACACAGCGCCTCGGTAAACATCGTGGTTTTCCAATGGCCATGTGGGATGCGGCACGGCAGTGCTGGCACCGTTGAGCCGGATCGCGCGGTCGAGTAATTTTTGGTTGAGGCACCGGGCTCCTCGATAAACACCAAGCGCTGCGGATCAAGATCAGGCTGGGCTTCGAATCAGTCTCGACGACGCGCGACGACGTCGGGTCGTTCCTGCTCGGCGGCGTAGGCTATTTCTTTCAGGTCAGTCCCTGATGATCGAGAAGCCACCAGACCCTTCTGCTCACAAAAGTGATATCACTGAGCCCCCAGCAAATCTACCAGTTAGTCCCGCCTGATTTCTTGGGGTCTCGACGGCGGACAGGACCGTTTGCAGAACGCCTGAATGTGGTGGGATCGGGTGTCACCGCTTTATGGTTTGGCACAGGCGGTGCCGGTGATGACATGGGTGTGAACCCAGCGAATGGAGCCTATCACGGAGACATGAAATTGGGCCGCCGCACCTCGACGCGATAGGCCACCCGAGACGCCGGTAACCATGCGAGAACAACGGTCGGTCGAAAGCGGTCTACCCCTGCTCGCTGGCCTCTTGCCCAGCAGGCAGGGTGAACCACATTTAAACGGCGTCGAGGTTAACTTTTTGACTCGGGCTGGACGGATCACGCCCTATTTTGCCACGCAGCAATCCCGGCTCATTCTCACGCAGCCACTCAAAAAATGAGCCTGTTCCGCAATCAAAAGGGTCGGTAAAGGCGGCCATCAGGTCGTCGCGGTTCCGATAGAATTGACGGATTTCATCCGAAATTTGAACTTCGTTGTTAAAGTGGCCATAGTGCCAGTAGCCCTTTGGTAGATCGACAATGGCGCTCGACCCGATTGCCCGACGATACCAAAACCAGATATCAAACACGGCAGGATTATCCTTGGCGTAGCGCTCCATCATCACATCGCCGACGCCCCCGATCTTAGTAAAATGATAGAATTTTAACAGCGAACCATTGACGGTGATGTCGCCACTCATAGTGATCTCGACGAACCGCCGGCTGATGTTCCAGCTTGCGACGTTGCATCCAGGGTCGCGTTCAATTTGAACACGATCAAACAAGGCTGGAACCAGATCACAGTACTTCTGGTCGGTGAAAATGCCCGCTTCGATATCCTCATAACAGGCGGTCTGGAGCATGCGATCCCACCACTCCGCAAACGCATTGCCCGTCCGGTCATTGCGCACCGCAATGAACCCGAGATTGAAGATACCATACTTCATCGATGTCAGTTCATTGTCAGCCATCGCAGTCCGAGCTTCGTTCGGCTCTATTTGATGCGGGGTCAGGACAATTGACCCGCGGTCCAGCCGCCGTTCAATCATCGCTAGGGAGTGGAACACCCCGATATCCGGGTCCAGATATACGATCTTATCAAAACCCAGCGCCAGCAAATGGCGCAACATGCAGGCCTTTACCGCGGTGCAAGCCTCAACGATATTGTGCTTGAACAGCCATCCACGGAAATTCGGGATTGACAAATCCTGTGCGGCGACCACGCCGTCAAATTCGGCCAAAGCTGGGCCCACATCCACAGCCGGTGGCGGCAGATCAACGATAACGACCCAGATCGACCAATCGGGGTGGGCTGCACGCAGGGTTTGCACCAAGACCCGTGCGCGCGACAAATAGGAATATGTGCAACTAGTGTAGCAGGCGGTTCCACTCACCTGCGCGCCGTGAACCGCCCGCATTTCGGACACTACGTTCATATCTGGCGTTGTCCACGAGCGGCGCTTGTCGCTTCCGCATTGCCTTCGTTGACAGGCGCCGCAGGAACGGCCGCATCATTGCCCCACGCGGTTGCCCAATATGACAGCAACGGCGCCAGGACTATTTCGACCCGGCGTGTACGGCCGGTCACCAACGTCGCGTTGCCATTCGTCCAGCGATGATCGGGCTCCACCTGAAACCAGCCCCCGGCCAGCCGCGGGTCGTCGAGCGCCACAGCCTCGCCGTCGAACTTCAACAAAGTGACCGCGGCCCCTAGCCGACGGTTGTCGTGCGATGACCCCGGTACCCAGTTTGGCACGGCTGAGCGCGACAACAGCCGGATGCTGGCGCAACCTGGCGGCAAATCGAAACGGTAGGTTCGTTCATCGATCATGACCGGTTCGATGCAATGTCCCCCGACCTGCGCCCGGAGCGCCGGGTGCGCGGTCCGCGTCGGCTTGGCATGGGCGATGGTCGCAGTTGTGCCGGAAAACTCCAGGGCAGCGCGGCGCTTTCCAACAGCTCGTTGCTGGCTGACATAGGCGGCGAGTTGTTCCTCACGGAAGGCCGCGACCACCGCGCGATCGTCGCGCAGTACCATGCCGCGCTGCAGTCCGATGACAGCGTCCGGCACGTTTCCACCCGCTGCCAACGCCGCCACATCCGCGCCGGATGCCAGGGCTTCAAACGTGACATAGGAGAATGTCTCGGGCCAAGGCGCGAGGATAAGTACAATCTCGACATTGTGCGATGCCAACGCAGCAACCATCGCGCGCGGGTTATCGCGCGTCACGGTTACCGGAACCAGCTCAACTCCGAACGTCGGCGTGAGTGCCGAGGCGTTCCCGAAATGGTAAAATTTGTAATCGTCTGAACCACCAAACTCCGCGACCAGCGCCTGAAACGACGTATAG
>JANXRN010000425.1 GCA_025352995.1 Acetobacteraceae bacterium | reverse complement strand
GGCGATACGATTGACCAGATCGATCCCGGTGACTTGCACAAGAAGGGCGAGGCGGCGGCCACCAAGCTTGCCGCCATGGTCAGCGCGGCGCGCGCGGTGCTCGGCGAAACCAACGCGCTCACCCAAATGCACCAACGCCTGTTTGCCGATGATGCCGGAAGGCTCGGCACCGCCATGACCGCCGCCCGCACCGAAGCGCGCGCCATGCTGCAAAAGCTGGGTGCAACAACCGAAGCGAGCGTGGCCACCGTGCGCACCACCCAAATCATCCTGGTCGGCGCTGGTCTGATGCTCGGTGCGGTGCTGGCGAGCCTGATCGCGCTGAGCCTGATCCGGCCCTTGCGCACCCTAACCGCGATGATGGGGCGTCTGGCGACGGGCGAAACCGCGCTCGAAATCCCGTTCCGCCAATTCAACACCGAAATCGGCGCCATCGCCCGCGGCCTGGAAATATTTCGCGGCAACAGCGTCAAGATGGCGGAAATGTCCGCCGAGCGCGCGGCGGCGCGGGCGGAAGCCGAAACCGCCCGCAAGACGGCGATGGCCGAGCTTGCCGACGGGTTCGAAAGCTCGGTGCGGGCCACGATGCAGGATGTCGGTCGCACCGCCGGCGATTTGACGGATGCCGCCGCCCAGGTCCTGCGCAGTGCCACAACCGCGATCGGCGAAACCGGCGGTGCCGCATCCGGCGCCGATGCGGTCACCGACGCGGTCAGCATGGTGGCAGCAGCGGCCGAGGAATTAACCGCGTCAGTTGATGAAATTTCCCGCCGGATGACCGAAGCATCCCGCATGGTCGCCGAAGCGGCCGGGCAGGCGAAAGGCGGCACGGTGGCGATGGACGCGCTGGCGGCAGCCTCGCAAAAAGTCGGCGAAATCGTGCAGATCATCAGCGCCATTGCCAGCCAGACCAATTTGCTCGCGCTTAACGCCACGATTGAGGCCGCGCGGGCGGGCGAAGCCGGCAAGGGCTTTGCGGTGGTGGCGTCCGAGGTCAAAAGCCTGGCAACCCAGACCGCGCGGGCGACCGACGAAATCGGCGCCCAGATCAGCGAAATGCAATCCGCTACAGTCAGCGCCCAGCAGGCGATTTCCGCTGTCGCCCGGTCGGTGCAGACGATCGATGCGGTGGCGAGCGCGGTTGCGGAATCAGTGTCCGAACAAGGATCGGCCACCCGCGAAATTGCCGCCAACATCAATGCCGCCGCAGCCCGCACTCAGGAAGTCGCAGCGTCGGTCAGCACGGTGGCGCATGTTGCTGGCGAAACGGGTCGGGTTTCAGCTTCGATGCAGCAATCAGTCGCCGGGCTGGTATCGCGGCTGGCGACGCTGGATGGCGAGGTCGATCATTTCCTCGCCAAGGTGCGGGCCTAGGCTTGGGCGATCATCGCAATCGAAATCAGCATCCCCGGGATCCGCACCGGCAGTTTGGCGCCCTGGCGCGCGGGCGGATCGGTCGGAAACCATTTCGCCCATTCCGCGTTCATGCCAGCGAAATCATCTTCCTCGGCCAGGATCACCGTGGCGCTGACCGCTTTGGCAAGCGAAGTGCCGGCGGCTTCGAGAATGGCGGAAATATTGCGCAGGCATTGCGCGGTCTGCGCCCCAATATCGCCATTGATGATCGCACCTGTTGCCGGATCGGCCGGGAACGTGCCCGATACGAACACCAGACCGGCGCAGGCCACGGCCTGGCTGTAAAGTGGCGGTGGCTTGGGCGCGCGGTCGGTCGCGATAATGGTGCGGGACATGAGGACTTCCTGACTACTCGGCGTCGCTAGTACGCAAATAAGGCTCGACCGTTCCTTTGACTTTCAACGTCATCGGGTTGCCGCGCCGATCAAGCACGCGCCCGACGGCGACCCGCACCCAGCCTTCGCTGACGCAGTATTCTTCGACGTTGGTTTTCTCGACCCCGTTGAAGCGGATGCCGATGCCGCGTTCAAGCAACGCGGCATCATGGAACGGGCTTTTCGGGTCAATCGCTAAACGATCAGGCAATGTGTCGGTCATGCCGGTTGCATAGAACCGATCAGGCGCGGCTGACAAGCACCGGTAGCGCCTTCAGTGCCCGGAACGCCAGGTTGGGGAAATGTGCCAGTGGCGCGCCGGTTAACGCAATGCGCGGAAAGCGCCGCAGCAACGTGGTAATCGCGATCTGCCCTTCGATGCGCGCCAGATGGGCGCCAAGGCACAAATGCCGATCAAATCCGAAGGCAAAATTATCGTTGAGCGTGCGGGTGATGTCGAAGCGATCCGGATCGGGGAAATGCGCCGGATCGCGGTTGGCCGAGCCCAGCATCAGGGTCAACCGCGTGCCAGCGGTGATGGTTTTGCCACCCAGTTCGAAATCGGCCGAAGCAACGCGTGCCAGCATCTGCACCGGCGGATCGTAGCGCAGGAATTCCTCCACCGCGGACGGCGCGAGCGACGGATCGGCGCGCAGCCTGTCCATCTGGTCCGGATTGCGCAGCAGCGCCAGCAGCCCGTTACCGATCAAATTGGTGGTGGTTTCATGTCCGGCGGCGAGCAACAAAGTCGACGTCGCCAGCACCTCGTCTTCGTTCAGCCGGCCATCTTCGGCCATTTGCACGCTGACCAAGGCCGAAATGAAATCATCTTGCGGGGCCTCGCGGCGGGCGTTGATCAGCTTGTGGGCATAGCCGCGCAATTCCTTGCCGCTGGCAACCGCGCGGCGCGCCAGTTCCAGCGGATCGGGCGAAGTGCGCAAGCTGCCAAGCATTTCAATCGCATCCGCAGTGCAGCGTTTCAACTGCTCGCGCTCCTCCGCCGGCCAGCCAAGCAATTCCATAATCACCGTCGCCGGCAGCGGGAATGCGTAATCGCGGATGATGTCGATCTCGTTCTGGCCTTCGAGCGCGTCTAGCAGCCCATCGGCAATCGCCTGAATGCGCGGCCGCAACGCTTCCATCCGGGCGAGGGTGAACGCCGACATCGCCTGGCCGCGCAGCCGCGAATGGCGCGGCGGATCGACGTTCAACATGCTGTCATCGCGGCGTGCACTGTTTTCGCGCACCAAAGCCTGCACCTCGTCCGACAGCCCATCCATCCGGCCGTCGCGCAGCATGTCTTTGGACAAATGCGGGCAGCGCTGCAAAGCGCGCACCTCGGCATGCCGGAACAGCATCGGGCCGCCGAGATGCGGATGCGATACCAGACTGCCTTCTTCGCGCAACGCGGCGAGGGTGGGGTAGGGGTCGCTGAAATAGCCCGGGCTGAACAGCTTCGGCGGCGCGGCGGCGATGTCCATTGGGGTTTTTCCCTGCGAAGTTTCCTGCGAACCAGACATGGCGGGTGATTGACAAATTGTCAATTGAGGGAAAAGGTATAAGCAGGAAAGTCTTCTTTTTGTGAACAAAAAGAAGCAAAAAAACTTTCCCACTTTGGTTCGGCGTGCGCACCGGCAGCGGTGCGCCATGGATAGAAAGTTTTTTTGGTTCTTTTTGTTCACAAAAAGAACTGCTTACTTACTTGGGAGGCAAAATGAACGTATCTGCGCTGCCTTCCACCGCCACGCGCCTGCTCCGTGCGGCCCGCATTTTGTTCGTTGAACGCGGCTATCACGCGACCCGGCCGCAGGACATCGCCCGCCTCGCCGGCGTCGGGCACGGCAGTTTCTATTCGCATTTCACCGACAAGCAGGCATGCTTTCTCGCCTTTGCCGAGGCCGCTCGCCTGGAACTCGAAGCCCATTTGCGCGCCCGCACGGTCCTGCAGCATGGCGGCGCCGCACAGTTGCGCGCCTTGCTTGGCGGCTTGCTGAGCTATGCGGCCGCCAATCCCGGCGTGCTCGGCACCGCGATGAGCGACCTGTCGGTCATTGCCGCCGCCGACGCACCGCCGCGCAGCTTGCTTGCGCGTTGGGCGGCGCATTTTGCCGAAAATCTGCGCCGGGCCAATGGGATACGACCGGACTACGATGCGGTGCTGGTCGCCCATTTGATGGTGGGCGTCATCCGCGGCGCGATGCAGTCGGGCCAGGCGCCGGACGCGATTATTGATCAGGCGACACGGTTTCTGCTGCACGCGTTACGCCCCGACGGCGCGCCCGATGACGATCTTCTTTTCTTCAACCACGGACAAGACAATGCAGGATTTTAACGGTAAGACCGCTTTTGTGACCGGTGGCGCCAGTGGCATCGGGTTGGGCATGGCCGAAGCTTTCCTCGCGGTCGGCATGAATGTCGTGCTGGCCGATATCGAGGAAGCCGCCTTGGCCCGCGCCCAGGACGCGCTCAAGCGGTTCGACAATCGGGTCAGCACGATGATTTGCGACACATCGCGGCGGGATGCGGTGATCGAGGCGCGCGACAAGGCGATCGCCACCTATGGCCGCATCCATGTGCTGTGCAACAATGCCGGCGTTGGCGGCGGTGGCCTGGTCGATCAGGTCGCCCCGGCGGCGTGGAACTGGGTGTTGGGGGTCAATCTGATGGGGGTGATCCACGGGCTGACCGAATTCACTCCGCACATGAAAACCCATGGCGAGCCCTGCCATATCGTCAACACCGCATCCATGGCCGGGATGAACGGCGTTGCCGGCATGGGGCCGTATTGCGCCAGCAAGTTCGCGGTGGTGAGCCTGTCGGAAACCCTGGCCGGCGAATTGGCGCCGACCAATATCGGCGTCAGCGTCCTGTGCCCCGGCTGGGTCGCGACCCGCATCGGCGAAAGCCGCCGCAATGCGCCCGGCGATCTGCCGCCGCCGCCGGTGCCGGGACCGATGATGGCCGCCCGCGCCGCCGAAGTTGGCAAGCTAATTGCGGATGGCATGTCAGCCGCCGAAGTTGCCGCCCGCGTCATGCAAGCAATCCGCGACGATGATTTATACATCTTCACCCACCCCGCCATGCGTGCGGCGGTCGATGCCCGCTTCGAACGCATCGGTGCCGCCTTCGACAAAGCCGCCGCCTTCAAAATGCCAGCATAGGGAACCAAGAAAATGAAATTCGGAATTTTCTACGAACACCAATTGCCGCGCCCCTGGACCAAGGGCTTGGAACATAAAATGTTCCAGGATGCACTCAACCAGGTCGAACTCGCCGACAGACTTGGCATCGACTATGCCTGGGAAGTTGAACATCACTTCCTCGAAGAATACTCGCATTCTTCGGCACCCGAAGTATTTTTGGCCGCCTGTTCGCAGCGTACCAAAAACATCCGCCTCGGCCACGGTATCGTTCTGATGCCGGCGAAATACAACCACCCCGCCAAAGTCGCCGAACGCATTGCCACGCTCGATCTGGTGTCAAACGGACGGGTTGAATTCGGCACTGGCGAATCCGCGTCATTGATGGAACTCGGCGGCTTCAACATGACGCTCGACAAGGACGAAAAGCGCGCAATGTGGCTCGAATCGGTCGAGCAATGCTGCAACATGATGGTGATGGACCCGTATCCGGGGTTC
>JANXRN010000422.1 GCA_025352995.1 Acetobacteraceae bacterium | reverse complement strand
GCTGTGCCGTTCAACCGAGGACCGCAACAAATTGCGCGATGCGCTCGAAGCAGCCGGCATTGAAACCCGGCCGGTGATTTCCGGAAATCTCGTTCGACAGCCGGCGACGCGGGATCTCGAATATCGGGTCTCCGGCAGCCTTGCCGGCGCCGACGCCATCATGGATCGCGGCATTTACTGGGGCACCGATCCGCTGATGACCGACGAACAGGTCGATCACGTGGTCCGGGTGGTTAGTCAGGCGTTGGCGCCATGACCGATCCGGTTAAAGTGCGAGATGTTGTCGAGCGCATCGAGGCTGCATCCAATCCCTTTCATGCAGCCCAGATGATTTTGCGAGATATTGACCGTGACCATGATTTCGACAATGCCGATGCCATCATCAAGGCCATTCTGAACCGGGTTCGGATCACCAGTTGGGAAGTACCGGGGACGATCGGGCACATCTACTATCTGATGGGCCGGGGGGAGCTTGCCCACGCTTTTTCCGCGGTCGCCTGCCATTTCAATCCGCCTGGCCCGGCGCTGTGGCACATGCACAATCAGATGTTCAACTACCTGTTTGTCGCCCGGTTCGATGATGACGCGCTTGAAATCGCCATGCGCCACCTGGTGCAGTTTCCGCACGCCCCGGTCGCCGCACAGCATGAACTTATCGGCCTGTTCGAACGCACCGGATCGACCATGGCGCAGGAACTGCGCAAGCGCGGCATCGCCATTGAGGTGCCTTGGGTGGAACCAAGCCCCCGCATCACCCATCCGATCCACCCCGAAACAATCCGTCCGTTTGAGTCGTGGCGCAATTTCGGCCCGTTCGTGCCGCCCTGTCTGGTGCCGCTCCTGGCCGACCAGCCGCGCCCGCCGGTCAACGTGGTGGAACTGCTTGATGCCGAACTGCTCATCATGAACGGCAATGTCGTGGTGTGTGACGCGACGGGCGGGGTGGATGAAGCGTTGTCGATCGGCCATTTTGCGCCGATTGTTGCCAATCACCTGCGCGAACGTCTCCGGTCACCCGAGGGGCTGGAAACCCGGGACGCAGATACCGTAGTGGTGATCGCCGATATTTTCGGCGCGCCGAATATTTGCCATTTCCTGCTCGATCAACTCACCCGACTCGGCCTCTATCAACAAATTGGGGTCTTGCAACCGGATACGCTGGTCGTCGGGCCCCGGCCATCGGCCGAATTCCAAACCGCCGGGCTCGCCCGGCTCGGGGTGCAGAATTACCTGTCCATCACTGAAACCCTGCGCGTGCGTTGCCGCAGATTGCTGGTCAGCACCAATTGCACGATCCATTTTCGTCACCCTGCGCATTGTGGCGCGGACTGGCCGATCAATTTCCTGCGCCGTGAATTCGCGGTGCCGACAGTGCCTGGCACACGGCGGCTCTATATTTCGCGCGCGGACGCCAGTGCGCGTCGGATTGTAAATGAAGGCGCGTTCATGGCGGTGGCGCAGGAGGCGGGCTTTGAGTCCGTCATCCTGACCGGCATGACCCTCGAACAGCAATCGTCGCTGTTCATGTCCGCCTCGCACGTAATTGGCGTGCATGGTGCAGGGCTGACCAATATCGTGTTCTGCCCGCCCGGAACCCAGGTCCTGGAGATGTTCCCGCCGCGTTACGGCACTGCCGCCTATGCCTTCACGGCTTCGGGAGCCGGGCTAATCTATAGCTCGATGGTCTGTCCGGACGGGGCATCCGAAAGCGCCGAATTCAACGATCCCAGCATCCCCGACCCAAGCCCGAGCCGTTTCGCCATTCGCGATGTGCGGGTTGATCTGGATATATTCCGCGCCTGGTTGCGGGAGACTTGTGGCTAAGCCTACCCGACCGACATTTTCACATGGGCCGGAATGGCTGAAGGTGCGATGCCGGCGCGGTACCATTTATCGTCCCGCTCATCGAACCCGCTGCGCGCATAAAGGTCGCGGCACAATAAATTGGCGTCGGTTTTCACGAAATCCGCGACCACCTGCTGATGGCCGGCAGCCGCCATTCCGCGCAGAATTTCGGCAATGACGGCGGTTTCCACGTCAAGCCCAACCACCCGGCAGCTCATGACAAACTGGCGGAGTGTACCGCCATCGGTCACCACTACGCCGACAATGCCATAGGCGGTAAAGTTGTCGGTTACCTCGAACACAAACAGGCTCAGCCCAGCGTCAAAACCGGCCGCGCATTCCTGCATCGTCCATCGTCGACCGGTGGTATTGAACTGGTTGGATTTGTTGATCAATTCCAGCGCCCGCGGAAATCCTGCATCCTCGGTGGCGACAATGGCGCGGAGATGAACTTCGACCCCCAAGGTGGCGAGGAATTCGTCACGGCTGAGGCGTTTGCGCTGGGTTTCCCGCGCCACCTGCGCCTGCACCATCTGGGTACGCGCGGCGGATTCGGACGTTATGCCCGCCACCTGGGTTTCCGCCGACCACAGCAATATGCGGCGCCAGACATAGGGATTGGGGCCAAGCACCCGCATATCCGGGAATGCGGCCTTCACCGCCCCGCGTTCGGCCGGATTATCGTCGATAAACACAGCGCTGCGGGGTAGCAAATTCACTTCCTGCAGGATTTCTTCGATGTTATCGGCCTTGGGTCGCCAATTGATCTTGCGCACCACAAAATCATCGAGGCTGAGCCGTTGATTGCCATGCAGCCGGTTCCAAAGCTCAGTGATCCGGCTTTCTTCATTTTTGCTGACGATGGCCAGCAGCACGCCGCGCCGCTTGAGATAGCCCAGCGCCTCGGCAAATCCCAGCGGCCAGCCTTCGACCGCGGCCCCGGTAATCTCGGTGAGTTCCGCCACCACACCACGCCATAACGTGTCATCAAGATCGATGATGACGATCTTGACCATGTCGATCTGGCGGATGGTACGATACATCGCCACCAGTTCGGCCCAGGCAAGATTGATATAAAGCCCAGTGCGCACCGGATAGGTTTCCGCCATGCGGTCGAGTTGTTCGATGCGTTCCTGGTCCCGCTCGAAATCCGCGTCCCCTAGCGCCCCGCCATGGCCGATATGCCATGCCACGTCATCGTGATAATAGCGGCGGCCATAGGTGCTGACGATCTGGTCGAAATCGAGCAGATAGGCATTGGTATAGGTGGCGATTTCCTCGGCCAGCGCCTCGTTCAGCTTCTCGACGAAATAGACCATATTGCGCAGATCATAACGCGGCAGCAGCCGCCCCATCGGGTTCTGCTGCGGCACCAGGAAATTGCAGACAAAGCTCAGAATGCCATGGTCGCGGTTCCAGCGCATGGCGGCGTCGAGCGACTGGACCATCCGCTCGCGCGCCGCTTCGAACAGGGCCTGGTAGGCGGCGATATCGGTGTAGTTCAGGCGAAAATAGGTGTTTTCCGGCAGCACGGTGCGCAAGGTGATCTGAATGATCTGAAAATCATATGCTTTCGGTGGCAAAGGCGGTGCCGGGCCCAATTGGCTGGCGTTGTTGAACAACACATAGTCCGCGGGGCATGGCGGGCTGGCAATTTCCAGAATGCCCGGCCAGCCGACCAATAGACAGGACCCAACCAGCAGCACCCGGCGCATTTCAGTTGGCGTGACGGCCAGATCAACCGGATTTCGAAATAACGTGTCGGAAATTGCCTGGCTCATGCGACCGGCGTGCCCCCCATATACTTGTCCCCCAACGCCCCCGGCAGCTTCACCACCACGTTCACAGCATCGGTCAGCGCCTCGAAATCGGTGGCCTCACCTGGTTCGATCACGACAATGTCACCTGCTGTCCAGACGCGGCCACACATCCGCACTTTGCCGCTGACCACCACCGTGACCTCGGTCGCAATCCGGTGATGATGGACATCTTCTCGATCGCCCGCCCGGTAATGCTTCACCGCCACCTCGCAGGCATCGGTTTGCAACGCCGTCGGGCTGAAGGCGCCGACGAACCACCCCTTGACCATGTCGGATAGCGCGAAATTTTTCATGCTGACGCCGCTGTGTCATGGCCAGCTTCGTATTGCGCCATTTGCGCGCGTGATTTCAGCGGCACGTACTGCGAGGCCCCAATCCCAAACACACCAAGTTTTTTCTGCGCCAACACCAGTTCATTGAACACCAGGCTGATGAAGAAGCGGCCACCAACCTGGGCATCCTTGCGGATCATCGCCTCGGCGGCGGCAATGAAATCGGCGCCGCGGCGGAACCAATAGAAACCCGCGGTGGCGTTGCGGCTGATCGGGTTTTTTTCCGCCGCCTCTACGATCGCGCCGGACTCATCGAGCTGCACGTAGGAATAGCGCGGATGCAGCGACGGGAACACCACAATCCCGCCTTCAAGATCGCGGGCACGGAAGTCGGCCAGCACGGCGGCATAATCGGCGACCAGCAATTCATTGCTGTTGAGGATGAGCAACTCCGCGTCGGGCGTGATCTGGTCGATGCACAGCAACGCGGTGCACGCCGCCCCCATGGTTTCGCCGGAAATCGGCACGATGGCAGCGTTGGGGGAGGCGAGGCGGATCACGTTATCAAGCCGAAAGCGCTTGGCATCCTGCGTTCGCACCGCGAACACCAGGCGGGCATCAAGCCCGGCGCAGGCGGTGACAAAGCGTTCGACCAGCACCTGCCCGTCACGTTCGGCGAGCCACACCGGCACATCGTTGGTTTCACTCGTTGGACCGCCGCCCAGGATCAATACAATCATCGTCATTTCCTAGTGCCCGGCCGCATCACAGGCGGCAATGCTGCGCATGATGTTGGCGAAGTTCACGTCATCTACCGTTTCAACCTCCAACACATGCGCCCCTGACGCGCGTGCCGCCTTGATGCCGTTTTCGTTGTCCTCGACGATCAGACACTCAGTCGGTTGCAGGCCCATTTTGCTGATCGCCAGATTGTACATGTCAGGCGCCGGCTTGGGCTTGGTGACGTCCTGGTTCGAGATGATGAAATCCATGTAGCGATCCAATTCGGCGCGTTGCATCATCATTTCAATGCTGTTACGCACGGAATTTGATGCTACCGCCATCCGGTAGCCCAGTGCTTGCAGCTTGGACAGGGCGAATTCGTGGTTGAAGCGCGGCTTACACTGGGCGTTGACGATTTCCATCGTATAGCGCTGCTTCATGTCGTTGATAAAGTCATGCAGCCGCACCGGTAGATTATCGACGCTCGAAAGCATCTGCAGCTTGCGCTTGGTCGGCAGGCCATCAAACGTGGTCAAATGGTCGTGGCGGCTAATTTCGAAGCCGAACAGGCGCAGGGCACGGTTCAACGCCTCGTAATGCCACTCCTTGGCCTCGATCAACACGCCGTCCATGTCGAAAATGACTGCTTTGATCATGGCGCTGTTCCAAACCAGGTGGTCGCGTCTTCGGGAATATCGCTGCACAAAGTCAAGCCGGGATGACCGACGAGACCCGAGGCTTTGAGCTCGGTCCACAGCGGCAGATGCGGGCGGCGATGCAGTTCTGGGCTAACAATGGCGACATGCTTACCGTCAGCCAGGAAGGCGCGGATGTCGGCCATGGTGTACCATTGGCCCTCGAACGCGTCGAGCCAGATGCCAATCGCCTTATCGTAAAAAGCGGGAGGCGATTCGTATTCACTGGCGCGGGTATAAACCGGTAGGCCGAGGCGCAACTGCACGATTGTTTCGGGGACCGACATGTCGAAGGTAAACCAGCGCGTCAGTCCGCGCGCCGCCATCGCGTTCTGCAAGGGCTTGGCAAGGCCATCGGCCTTAATGTTCATCGCCATCGGCAAGTCGCGCCCGGCGAGAATATCGAGCATTGCAGCCAGGGTGATGTCACGCGGGCTGGCCGGGTCATGGGCAATGACCAATTCACCCCCCCGATCACGGACATCGGTCTCGGTGCCGTAGCCAAGGTCGAAGGAGCGAGCGAACGCCTCCGGGCGATTCTTTTCGCCAGCGTCTTTCCAGTAACCGCGATGGCTGATGATGATCACCGGGCGATCCTGGCGACCGCGTCATGCGACAGCTTGAGCGACAGGAAAAGATCGAGGTCAGCAGGAATGCCGAGGCCGTACATGCCGGCTGCTTCCCGTCCAATATCGTGAACACCGATCCGCGCGCCCCCGGCAATCATCTGATTATAAACCGGTGCGACGTAAAACTCCCCATTCACCCGCTGGTCCGCTTCGATCATCGCGTCGGCGCCTGCGACGAAATCCGCGCCACGGGCAAAATTATAGATCCCGACGGTGGCGTGGTTGGAAATCACACGCTTTTCCGCCACTTCGGTCGCCATGCCGTGCCCATCCACCGCAGCGAACGACCATTTTGGATCATCGGCCCACATAGTCATAATCAATCCATCAAGCGCACGGACATAGAGATCACCGAGATAGGCATCGATACTGCAATCGACGAACTGGTCGCTGTTGGCGATCATCAGCGCATCGCCCGAGGCAATCAGATCGCGGGCGAGCAACACGGTGCAGGCCGCACCTTCGGTAACCCCATCGATGCCGATGGTTTCACTGCCTGGTGCCCAGTGGGCGAGTTTGCGGCGCAAATCGAATTCATCGATATGGGCGTTCTGGCAGATGAAGATGAAGCGATGCGGTCGGGCAGGCGTGATGTTGTTGATCACCAACTGAATCATCGGGGCACCATGCACTGCTATCAGCGGCTTGGGCAAACTATATCCGGCTTTGGCGAAACGGCTGCCCAGACCGGCCATGGGGACGACGATATTGAGCACCGGTT
>JANXRN010000409.1 GCA_025352995.1 Acetobacteraceae bacterium | reverse complement strand
TCGCGGCCTGGGCGGCGGCATCGTCATCATCGACCACCAAGGCGCGCGCGCCGGCAACCGAAGGCGCCACCAAGGTATCACCCTGCAATCCCAGCGCCCTGGCGGTCGCCCCGCGCATCCGCCATTCATCGAGCAGCCGCTTCAGCCGCACCAGCGGCTTGAGCCGGGCAAACAGCGTGTCGAAATCGACCGGCTTGACCAGAAAATCATCGGCACCGGCTTCGAGTCCACGCACCCGCTCAGCCACCAGGCTAAGATCGGTAATCATCACCACCGGAATATGCATGGTGGCCTCGGCCGTTTTCAGGCGCCGGCAGGTTTCGTAGCCATCAATCCCCGGCATCATCACGTCGAGCAGGATCACATCGGGCTGCCAGTCGCGGGCGCGGTCGAGTGCGGTCTCCCCATCATAGGCGATGCTGACCTGATAATATTCCGATACCAGCTTCGCCGCGGTCAGGCGGTTGATGGTCGGCGCGTCATCGACGATCAGGATGCGGGCGGTCATGCCGCAATCAGACACAGGCGATTTGCCGACGCAAGGGGGCAAGCCTACGATCTGTCCGGGGAAAAACGCTTCAGGAGCCACCGCTATGACCGCAAGCCAATATGACATGCCCAAAACCGCGGCCAATCACGCCCAGCTTTCCCCGCTGAGCTTTCTGACCCGTACTGTTGCGGTCTATCCCGCGCGGATTGGCCTGATCCATGGCGCCAGGCGCTATAGCTGGGGCGAGCTTGGACAACGCTGCCGCCGCCTGGCGTCTGCGCTCGCTGCCCGTGGCATTGGCCATGGCGACACCGTGGCGATCATGGCACCCAACGTGCCGGCGCTGTTCGAAGCCCATTTTGCCCCAGCCATGGTCGGCGCGGTGCTGAATGCGCTGAATTATCGGCTCGACGCTGCGTCCATCGCCTTCATCCTCGGCCATGGCGGCGCCAAGATCCTGATCACCGATCGCGAATATTCGGCGACCATGGCGCAAGCACTCGCCATGCTGCCGGCCGATGCGCGCCCGCTGGTGATCGATATCGACGACGATCTGGCACCGCCCGGCGGGTTACTCGGGGAAATGGATTACGAGGCGTTCCTCGCCGGCGGCGATCCCGATTTCACCTATGATTTGCCGCCCGACGAATGGGACGCGATCGCGCTGTGCTACACCTCCGGCACCACCGGCAACCCCAAGGGCGTGGTCACCCATCATCGCGGCGCCTATCTCAACGCGATGGCCAATGTCGCGACCTGGGGCATGGCGCTGCACCCGGTCTATTTGTGGACCTTGCCGATGTTCCACGCCAATGGCTGGTGCTTCCCATGGACCATCACCGCGATGGCCGGCACCCATGTTTGCCTGCGCCGGGTCGAGGCCGGGGCCATCCTGGCGATGATCGCCGAACACCGGGTCAGCCATATGTGCGGCGCGCCGATCGTTGCCAACATGCTGGTCAATGCGCCCGACAGCCTTTGGCCCGATCTGTCCGCCCGCGCCGGCATCAAAATGATGATCGCCGGCGCCCCGCCGCCGGCAGCCGTCATCGAGGGCATTGAGCGCCGTGGCTTTGAGGTCACCCATGTCTATGGCCTGACCGAAGTGTACGGCCCGGTGACGGTCTGTGCCTGGCAGGAGGACTGGAACGATTTGCCTCCCGCCGAGCGCGCCCGCATCAAAGCGCGCCAGGGCGTGCCATACCATTCGCTCGACGGGTTGATGGTTGCCGATGCCCGCAACATGGCCCCGGTGCCCAAGGACGGCGTGACCATGGGCGAGGTCTTCATGCGCGGCAATCCGGTGATGAAAGGCTACCTCAAGAACCAGCCGGCGACCGATGAGGCGTTCGCCGGCGGCTGGTTCCACACCGGCGATCTCGGGGTCTGGCACGCGGACGGCTATATCGAGCTGAAAGATCGCAGCAAGGACATCATCATCTCGGGCGGGGAAAACATCTCCACCATTGAGGTTGAGGACGTGCTGTACCAGCATCCCGCGATCCTGGAAGCCGCCGTGGTTGGACGGCCCGATGAAACCTGGGGTGAAACCCCCTGCGCCTTCGTGACGTTGAAGCCCGACGCGGCTGCCACCGAGGCCGAGATCATCGCCCATTGCCGGGCCAATCTGGCCCGCTTCAAAGTGCCGAAAACCGTGGTGTTCGGGGTGCTGCCGAAGACCTCGACCGGCAAGATGCAGAAATATATCCTGCGCGAGCGTGCGGCGGCGTTTGAGAAAACCGCAATATGAGATCGATTGCATTTTGCGACGCAATTCGCACTGCAACGTAGCGCGTCACAAGATCTCAATCATTGCAAAATGCATGAATTAAGTAACTGCCCAGGCGCCTGCCTGACCTGCGGTCTTACGGCCTAAATACTCTCACCACGGCCCTTTTTCGCAAAGAGAAGGTGCAGTTTTTCGCCCTTTCCCGCCGGGAGCGGGCGGGGTGAGGGCAGGTAAATTACCTATATCGGCTGGATAATTTTCTGGCACGCTTGTTGCATATTTCCCCTCAACAATTGCAGGTACAGGTGTTTTTATGCTCTTCCCATCATCCGCCACCCTCAAATCCGCCCTGTCATGGCTCGCCGGCATCTATGCCCTTGGTGCGATTGCCTGCGCGGGGGTGGCGCACGCGACGATCATTAATGTGACCAACGTGGCCGCGCCGCTCAGCGCCAGCGGGGTTAATGTTTCCGTAGGCTCGCACAGCTACACCAACGTGATTTCCGGGCAGATCGTCCTCACCGGCGCAATCTCGGGCGGGCTTGGCGGGCCGTTTGTCCTATATGCCTGGTGCGTTGATTTCTACCATGACATTTATCTCGGCGCGAACAGCTACGCCTATAATGTGGCGGGCCCAACGGTCACCGATGACAGCAACGGCACCTCGCTGTCGACAACCGTCAGCAACAAAATGATGACGTTGGCCGCTTACGGCAACGCCCAGCTCGCCGGCGCCAAGGCGGGCGACGCGAATTTCTCCAGCGCGGTGCAGATCGCCATCTGGAAGACCGAGTATGCCGGTTTCGCCTTCGCCGCCAACCCGATCGTCACCGCCTACGTCGCCGCCCTGCAGACCTATGCGGCAAGCAATACCGCGCCTGCCACCAGCATGCGGTCGCTGTCCGGCGCGCAGAACCTGATCTCGGACAGCATCGGACTGACCTTCACCGGCAGCGCCGGGAGCGCGGTGCCGGAACCGGCTTCGCTGTCGCTGATCGGCATGGGCCTGGTGGCGCTGCGTCTGATGCGCCGCCGTCGGGTGGGATGAATTAGACTTGCCCCTTGGCGCAGAGCGTGCAAGCTAAGCAGCACAGATATGCTGCCGCCTGAACCAGGAGATTGCCCCATGAACCGTCGTGCCCTGATGCTGTCCGCTGGCGCCCTCGCATTGTCCGGCCAGGC
>JANXRN010000354.1 GCA_025352995.1 Acetobacteraceae bacterium | reverse complement strand
ATTTCCTTGTTGGTCGGCCAGATGTCGCGCAAATAAACCGGCTTGCCGTCTTTGGATGTGCCGATCGGCGCGGTGGTGATGTCGACATTCATCGTGCCGAGCAGCGCATAGGCCACCACCAGCGGCGGCGACGCGAGGTAGTTCGCCCGCACATTGGCGTGCACCCGGCCTTCGAAGTTGCGGTTGCCCGACAGCACCGACACGCCGACCAACTGATTGTCTTCAATCGCATCCACAATCGCGTCTTCCAGCGGGCCGGAATTGCCGATGCAGGTGGTGCAGCCATAGCCGACAGTGTTGAAGCCAACCGCATCGAGGTCCGCGGTCAAATTCGCCTTGTCGAGATATTCGGTCACCACCTGGGAGCCCGGCGCGAGTGAGGTTTTCACCCACGGCTTCGGCGTCAGGCCAAAGGCGCGCGCCTTGCGGGCCACCAGGCCCGCGGCAACCATGACGTACGGGTTGGAAGTGTTGGTGCAGGACGTGATCGCGGCAATCACCACGTCACCATGGGTGATCTCGTAATTCTTGCCCTCGACCTTCACTGACTTGCCAGTGTCGTTCGCCGGCACGCCGAGCGATTTGGTCAGCTCACCACGGAATGCGGAAGACGCATCTTTCAGCAGCACCCGGTCCTGCGGCCGCTTTGGGCCGGCGAGGCTGGGCAGCACGGTCGACATGTCCAGTTCCAGCGTGTCGGTGAAAATCGGGTCCGGCGTAGTGGCGTCGCGCCACATGCCCTGCGCCTGGCAATAGGCTTTCACCAGCGCAATCCGGTCGGTATCGCGGCCGGTCAGGTGCAAATAATCCAGGGTGATTTGATCCACCGGGAAGAAGCCGCAGGTCGCGCCATATTCCGGGGCCATGTTGGCGATGGTGGCGCGATCGGCGAGTGACATTTCATCGAGGCCGGGGCCGTAGAATTCGACAAACTTGCCGACCACGCCCTTCTTGCGCAGCATTTGCGTGACGGTCAGCACCAGATCGGTCGCGGTCACGCCTTCCGGCGTGCGGCCCGACAGGCGGAAGCCGATGACATCGGGGATCAGCATGGCGATCGGCTGGCCAAGCATCGCGGCTTCGGCTTCGATCCCGCCAACGCCCCAACCCAGCACGCCCATGCCGTTGACCATCGTGGTGTGGCTGTCAGTGCCGTAGAGCGTATCCGGATAGGCGTAGGTCTTGCCATTCAGATCAGCGGTCCACACCGCTTGCGACAGATATTCGAGGTTCACCTGATGGCAAATGCCGGTGCCGGGCGGGACGACGCGGAAATTATCGAACGCCATCTGGCCCCAGCGCAGGAACGAATAACGTTCGCCATTCCGTTCGAATTCAATGTCGACATTCTTGGTCAGGCTGTCGCGGGTCGCCGACACATCGACCATTACCGAGTGATCGATCACCAGATCAACAGGCACCAACGGGTTCACTTTCGATGGCGACCCACCGAGGCGCAAAATCCCGTCCCGCATGGCGGCGAGATCGACCACCGCCGGCACCCCGGTGAAATCCTGCATCAAAATGCGCGACGGCTTGAACGGGACTTCCTTGGTGGAGCTGGCTTTCACCAGCCAGCCCGCAACCGACTTTGCGTCCTCGACCGTGTAGGCCACGCCATCTTCAAATCGCAGCACGTTTTCCAGCAGCACTTTCAGGCTGACCGGCAGGCGCGAAACATCGCCAATCACCTTGGCAGCTTCGGGGATCGAGAAATAGGTGTAGGTCTTGCCGGCGACCGAGAGGGTTTTGGCCGTCTTCAAGCTGTCTTGCCCGATGCTCTTCATGGGAAGCTGCCTTTTGCGTATGGGGTGGTTTGCGGCGGGATTAGACCATAAGGGTTAACCAGTCCACACACAGGAGTGCGCGCTGTTACAGGGTGACGACATGGCTGCGATACGCGGGGAACGGCTGGTTTTCGCCGGACTGAGCTTTGCGTTGGCGCCAGGTGCGGCGTTGCTGCTGGTGGGGCCGAACGGATCGGGCAAATCCACCTTGTTGCGCATCCTCGCCGGGCTGGGGCGGCTGGCCAATGGACGCCTGTTGTGGGACGGGCAGGACGCGCTGGCCGATCGCGTCGCCCATGCCGGACGGGTCGCCTATCTCGGGCATCAAGACGCGATCAAGCCGGGTTTGACGGCGCGGGAGAATTTCTTTCGCCCCGATCAGGCCGAAGCTGGGCTTGGGGCGTTGGGCCTGATCCCATTCGCCGATTTGCCGGCGCGGATGTTGTCGGCCGGGCAGCGACGGCGGCTGGCGTTGGCCCGGCTCGCGGTTGGCGGCGCACCGGTCTGGCTGCTCGATGAACCGACGCTCGGGTTGGATCAGGCCTCGGTCGTGCAACTCGGCGGCTTGCTCGCCCAGCACCGCGCCGGCGGTGGCATGGTGGTGGCCGCCACCCATTTGCCGCTGCCGCTGCCGGGGGCTGCCGAACTGGCACTCGCGTGAGCCTGATCTTGCTTCGGCGAGAG
>JANXRN010000348.1 GCA_025352995.1 Acetobacteraceae bacterium | reverse complement strand
GTTCACCCAACACCACCGCCCCGCGGCTGCCAAACATTACCTCGCCTGGTGCGATCCAGTCGGTGCTGTAGTTGACGAACGCGCCAACCGTGCGCTCCTTACCCACCACATCGGCGATAATCCGCTCGCACAACCCGTTCTGCAACGACAGCACATAGCCATCCGCCGCCAGATGCGGAAGCAGCGCGCGCGCCGCTTCTTCGGTGTGATGCGCCTTCACCGCCAGAAAAATCCGCCGATAAGTGCCGCGCACCTCCGACGGCAGGAACGCCGGCGCCACCGCGCTGAACTGGTCCACCGGCCCGGTGATCCGCAGCCCGGTGGTTTTAATCGCCGCGACATGGGCGGGCACGATGTCAACGAAATGAATATCGTGCCCGGCGCGCTTCAGCCACGCCCCCGCGCTGCCGCCGATGGCGCCTGCGCCCCAGATCAGAATCGGATCGCTCATAGTGCCTCCAGCAGCGCGCGGGTTTCATCCACCGCGACCTGCCAGATTGCCAGCATCTCGGCATCCGGCCGCTGGGTGCGGCCACCGAAATTGCCGTCATCGAGCAAATTGCGCGTCTCAAACGGTGGCAAGGTTTTCAGCAAGTCGAAATCAACCATGTCCTTGCCCCCCTCAGCCGGGGTTGAAGGCAGCCTGGTCCAGGGGAAATTCTCCATCCAGCTCGCATGGCTCGCCATCTTGTCGGTCGCCTGGACCTGCGCAAAAGTTTTCGGCGCCCGCCACCAATCATGAAACCGCACCCGGCAATCGGGGTTGTCCATCATCCATTCCTGCGCCATCGCCGCCGCCGGCTGGTTGCCGCCATGGCCGTTGACGATCAAAATCCGCCGAAACCCCGACCGCTTCATGCTGTCGAGCAATTCCCGCACCACGGCCACGTAGGTTTCCACCCGCAAGGTCATGCTGCCGGGATAGGCCTGGAAATAGGGCGCCAAACCGAACGGCAAGGCCGGAAACACCGGCACCCCCAACGGCTCGGCCGCTTCCACCGCCACACGCTCGGACAAAATCATGTCCACCGCCAGCGACAGCCCGGCATGCTGTTCGACGCTGCCCAACGGCAACACGCCCCTATCATCGCCGCGCAGCCAATCCTCAACCATCCGCCAATCCATCTCGGCGATGCGCATCCGGCCTCTCCCGTGTTCGTTAATCCCGGGAAGCTGCCACAGAAACTGCGAAGATCAAATCCGCTTTTGCGCCGGCATCGATACCAAGGTCGGCATGCCGCAGCTCAGCCGGCCGGCCATGATGCAATCTTCCAGCTTGGTGGAATATTGCAGCTGGCGGAGCACGAAGAGTGACACCACCAGCAACGCAATCGTCAACGCCAACCCTGCCAGACTTTCGGTCTGACGATCAGCGGCCTTATGGTCGTCTTCGCGCGGCCGCAGAACCTGCACCCTTGGCATGGTCACAATCCCCCCTGCCTGATTTCGCGTCTGTACCAACGATCTAACCCGAGATCAGGGTGGGAAGGCAAGCAGGAAGTGCATCATCGCCGCGCACATCGCCGTGATAGGGGCTGGCGGTCCTCGCGCCACTTTGGCAACATGCCGTGATGCTGCGCGCAACCAAACATTTGTCCAATGCCGATCCCGTGCTCGGCGCCCATATCAAGCGCGTCGGCCGCTATCGTGAAGCCCCTGACAAAATCGAGCCCTACGAGGCGCTGGTGCGCTCGATCGCCTTCCAGCAACTGCACGGCACCGCCGCCCGCGCCATCCTCGGCCGCTTCACCGCTTTGTTCCCCGATCAGGGTTTCCCCCGCCCCGAACAAGTGTTGTCGCTGAGCGACGCCAGTATGCGCGCCTGCGGCTTCTCGGCCTCGAAAACCCTGGCCATTCGCGACATCGCCGCCAAAGCCGCTGCGGGCGTCGTCCCCACCCGCCGCGCCGCCGCCCGCCTGTCGGACGCAGCCCTGATCGAACGCCTGACCGTCATCCGCGGCGTCGGGCGCTGGACGGTGGAAATGATGCTGATGGGCACGCTCGGCCGGCTCGATATCCTGCCAGTCGATGATTTCGGAGTCCGCGAAGGCTACCGCGTGCTGAACGGGCTCGACGCCCAACCCAAGCCGCGAGAACTGGCGGCGATCGGGGAAATGTGGGCGCCCTATCGCAGTGTCGCCGCCTGGTATTTGTGGCGAGCGGCGGATTTGGCGAAGATCAAGGCCTAAGCGAGACTCTTCTTTTTGTGAACAAAAAGAAGCAAAAAAAACTTCTGTCCGCTACTGCCTGCCCGTTGGGTCGACCACTCTCGCAATTTATTGCGATATCGTACTCCGGTCGCGAGCCGACGCCACGGCAATCGGCGCTGGCAGCAAGGTGATAAAATTATGAAAAATATACATAATTTAACCCATATCCTTTATCAAGTAATTATCTGCCCAACCTGCAAGAGGTCCCAAGCCAACGGCAAGGCAGTACCGTGATAAAGTTTTTTTGGTTCGATTTTGTTCACAAAAAGAACAACTTCCTTCACCTGAGCTCCCTCCAACTCTGCCCCCGACACAAGAAAAAGACACACCCCTCCACCAACAACTCCCCCGGCGTGCCAAGCTTCATGTTGGAATTATAGCTCTTCCCGGCCTGCGGATCGTAAATCTCCCCACCCGACCATTTCCCCACCCCATCGGGCTTCATCCCGGTCACGATCGCCAATCCCACGATCGGCTGGGTTTGCCGCACCGGATCGGGGTTGTTACGATCCAACTTCGGTTTACCCTCGGCGTTGAGCGGCTCGGCAAGCCAGATGATCTGCCCGCACAAGGTTGCCGCGTTCGCGGCGCAAGGGCCGATGCGTACCCGCGACAACCCACCTTCGGTGGTCCAGTCACCGATCGGCGCGTCAGCCGCGCGGGCGCTGCCCGCCAGCAGCGCCAGAGCCAGGATCAGAATGCGCATATGTCCCTCCCTACAAGAGTGCGGCCGTGAGCACCGCCAGGAACCCGGCCGGATCATCAGCATGCACCCAATGCCCGGCATTTTTGAGGCTGACGAAGCGCGCCCGCGGAAAATGCGCCTGGATCAGCGGGCGGTGCTCATCGCGGACATAGCGCGATTTTCCGCCCAGCACGAACAGGCACGGCCCGTCATAGCGCGCATCGCTGAACGGCCAGTCGGAAATATCCGGCATGGCGGCAGCGATTTCTTCCAGCCCGATGCGCCAGGACGGGGTCGCGCCGAGCAGCAGGTTGGACAGCAGAAAGCCCCGCACGCCGGGGTCGGGCTCAACCTCCGCCAGCGCCGCATCGGCCGCCGCCCGGGTCAGGCTGGCATCGAGCTTCAAGCCGCGCAGCACCCCAATGATCGCATCGAAATGCGGCGGATAGCGCACCGGCGCGACATCCACGACGATCAGCTTGCTCAGCGTTTCGGGCGCGGTCAGGGCCAGCGCCATCGCCACCTTGCCGCCCATCGAATGGCCGATCACCTTGCATGCCGGCACATTCAGGGCGGCGAGCGTTTCCTGCACGTCGGCCGCCATCGTCCGATAATCCATCGCGGCTGCATGCGGGCTGGCACCATGGTTGCGCATGTCGAGCGCGATGGTGCGGTGCCGATCAGCCAGCGCGCGCTGCACCCCGGCGAAATTGCGCGCCTGACCGAACAACCCATGCATGATCACCGCCGGCGGCCCGGCACCCAGCAGCGTCGCATGCAAGATCATGCCCGTGCCGGCCAGGCCGCAAGGCCAACCCCGGCCAAAATCAGCGCCGATCCGGCGATCAAATCGGCCCCCAGCCCTTCCCCCAGCCACCAGGCGGCGAACACCAACCCGAACGCCGGCGTGGCGAGGAACCCGACGGACGATATCATCGCCGGCAAGCGCGCCGACGCTTCCATCGCGCACCAGGTGCCGACCGGACCCGCGAAGCCGCCAATATACAGCATTGCCCAACGCGATGGCGCAGGCCAGGCGCCGGCACCGCCCGGGGCGCGCCAGGCGAGCGGCAGCAGCAAGATACTGGCGAGGGTAAAGCACCAGGGCAGTAGTTCGAGCATGCGCAAGCGCGGCGGAAAGCGCCGCACCAGCACAATCGCCGCGCCAAACCCGGCCGCCGCACCGAGCAAATAGAAATGCCCGCGCAGCACGCCCGGCGCCGACCAGTCGATTGCCCACGGCCCCATCAGCACCACCACGCCCGCGAGCGCGATTGCGGTTGCCAGCCAGCGGCGCGGCGAAATCACCTCCCGCAAGATCAGCAATGACAGCGGCACGATGAAAATCGTGGTGACGTTGGCCAACACCGTGGTGCGCCCGGCCGGCACGAACTC
>JANXRN010000328.1 GCA_025352995.1 Acetobacteraceae bacterium | reverse complement strand
GCCTGGCGGGCGCCGCGGGTTTTCCACTCCATCCCGAGTGATTCATATTCGACATGGTTCCAGCCGACGCCCACCCCCAGGCGCAAGCGCCCGCCGCTCAGCAAATCGACCTCAGCGGCCTGCTTGGCGACCAGCGCGGTCTGGCGTTGCGGCAAGATCAGCACCCCGCTGGTCAGCGTGACCTTGCTGGTGACTGCGGCGATGAAGGCCATGGTGGTAAAGGTTTCGTGGAAGGCGTCTTTTTCGCTGTAAGTCGGCGCCCAGCCGTCACGCGGGGCAGCGCCGAGCACATGATCGGCAACCTCGATGTCAGTGTAGCCCAGCGCCTCGGCGGCCTGCGCCCAATCGCGGATTTTCGCCGGATCGCTGCCGATGTCGCGGGTGGGGAAGAAGGCGCTGAACTGCATGTCGATCCTCGTTTTTCCGATGTTGCGGCCAAGCTTGTGGTGCGATCCTAACGCTCCCTACCCGAGCGTTAGGTGAATCGTTCCACCAAATCAAAGCGTAGTGGATAGAATCTGACGGCTCTTTCCGTCAGATTCTATCCACTAGGCTAATCGGTCGGGCCGCACCATGTCGCCGAATAACCTTGCAGGCGCCCGTGCATGGGCACATATAGAGGGGGTGGAGCTGCTGGGTGCGTCAGGTCAACATCCCCAGGGCCAACTAGTACTCCCAGGGAACTGGCTCTGATGTGATCTTGGTCACACTACCCGGTGCCCACCTGCTTACGCGGGCCTTGGGAGGATGTATAACCAACGGCCATGGCGGCTCCACACATTTCCCTCATCACCGCCAAGGCGGATGCCCGCACTGCCGCCATCAAGCTGCGCGATGGGTGCGATCCGACGCTCGGCGAAGCCCTTGCCCAGCATGTCCTGGATGGGATCGATATCGCCGCAGGTGCGGTGGTCGCCGGCTTCTGGCCGATGGGGCGCGAAATCAATATCCAGCCATTGCTGGCGGCACTCCACGCGCGCGGCCACAAAATCGCGCTGCCGGAAACTCCGCCGCGCGGCCAGCCGCTGATCTTCCGCCACTGGCTGCCCGGCATGGCGATGGTCGCCGAGCGCTTCGGCACCCAGCGACCATCCGGGCCGATCATCATTCCCGATCTGATCTTCGCCCCCTTGCTCGCCTTCGATCGTGCCGGGCGGCGGCTGGGCTATGGCGGCGGCTATTACGACCGCACGCTCGCTGCCTTGCCGGACGCCCGCGCCATCGGCTGCGGCTATGCGTGCCAGGAACTGGACGAAGTCCCGTCTGACGCCTACGACGCGCGCCTGTCCGCCATCGCCACCGAGGCCGGCATCATCATTGTCGAAAGCCCCTGAATGCGCATTTTGTTTCTCGGCGACATTGTCGGCCGCACTGGCCGCGACGCGGTGGCGGCCGCGCTGCCCGATCTGCGGCAGCGCCTGCGCGTCGATCTCGCGGTGGTGAACGCCGAAAACGCCAGCCATGGTTTCGGCCTGTCGCCCGACATGGCGCGCGCCTTGTTTGCCGCCGGCGCCGATGTGCTGACGCTTGGCAACCATAGCTGGGACCGCAAGGAAATCATCCCCTATATCGCCGACAGCAAAACCCTGATCCGGCCGCTGAACTACCCGCCTGGCACGCCCGGCGCAGGCAGTTGCGTGGTAGGCCTTGCCGATGGTCGGCGCGCGCTGGTCATGCAGGCGATGGGGCGGCTTTATATGGACCCGCTCGACTGCCCATTCCGCCTTACCGCGCAGGAACTCAGCCGGCACAAGCTTGGCGTCGCGGTGCAGGCGGTGGTGATCGATTTCCACGCCGAAGCCACCAGTGAGAAAATGGCCTTCGGCCACAGCTTCGACGGCCAGGCCAGCCTGATCGTCGGCACCCACACCCATTGCCCGTCCGCCGACCATCAGATTCTGCCGGGCGGGACGGCGTTTCAGTCCGATGCCGGCATGTGCGGCGACTATGACAGCGTCATCGGCATGACCAAGACCGCGGCCATCCCCGGCTTCTGGACCAAAATGAAAGGCGAGAAACTCGCCCCCGCCGAAGGCCCGGCAACGCTTTGCGGGGTGTTTGTGGTCACCGATGACGCAACCGGCCTGGCAACATCTGTCCACCCTGTGCGGGTTGGCGGGCGCCTGTCGCAGGCAATGCCGGACGTTTCGTCTACCAAGCCATGAAGTTCACCCTCGCCGCCTTGTTGAGCGCGCTGCTGCACGCGGGCTGGAATGCGGCAGTGAAAGCCGCCGCGCGGCCGGCGGAAACCATGACCGCGCAAATGCTGCTCGGGGCCGCCATGGTGGTGCCGGCCTTGTTCTGGAGCGGCTTGCCGGCCATGGCGTCCTGGCCGTGGGTTCTGGCCTCGACCTTGACCAACACGCTGACCGTCACAGCTTTGCTGCGCGCTTATGCGCTCGGTGGCTTTGGGGTGGTTTATCCGGTGGTGCGGGCGTCAGGGTCTGCGATGGCGTACGGGTTTACCGTTTCGATCTGCAATGCCGCCGGCATGTCGTGGCGCCTGCGCAAAACCGGCTCGCCGCTATTGATCGTGCGCCGCAACTGGCGGATCGGCGGCCGGCGGCAGTCGCCTCAATGGCGTCCTACTTGCTGATCTTGTGGGTCTGGACCCAAACCGCGATCGCGCCCGCCGCGGCCTTACGCGACACCAGTGCGGTGTTCGCCATCCTGATCGCCGCGATTTGGTTGCGGGAACGGTTTACCGTGCCAAGGTTGATCGCCGTGGCACTCGCGGCCATCGCCGTGCCATTGTTGCGGTTGGCGTAGTTACGCCGCACCCACCACCCAGGCCCGCGCCTCGGAAGCTGACCACCAGCTCACCACCAGATGCGGGGCGTGTGCGGCAATGCGGATCGCCTGTTCCGGATCGCTTTCGACATAATGGGTGCAACCGAACCGGGTTGCTGCATCCGCCTTGTAGCGTGTGACGCTCGCCAGATCACTCCCAACGCCCGCCGGCCGCGACAGGACTTGCAGCCCACCATGGCCATGCCGCGCCAGCCATTCCTCGGTCAGCGCCTGATCGCTGTCCGGCCGCCCGGTAATCACCACCGCGCGATCAGGCGCAAACGCCGGCAAAATCGGAAACGGCGCCAGCCCATGCCGCCGTGTCAGCGCCGCCGCCAGATCGGCATCATATTCCGCCAGCGGAATATCGGGCAGGAACACGCCATCGAGGTCAAGTCCCACGAATGGCGCCTCATACGCCATATCGGCCGGCTCCCCCAGCGCGCGCCGGGCGCGTGCCGCCGGCGTTGCCTCGCCGCGTTCCCATGGCAGGCGAAAGAATTCGCGCATCGGATGCGATAAATCAGGCACATAGCCGGTGGTTTCGGGATCGTGGACGATGGTAAGGCTCAGTGCCGGCTGATGGAGTGACGCCAGCACGCCGCGCATCGTGGCACCGGTCGCGCAACAATCATCAACCACCAGCAGCCGGCCGGCGGGCTTCGGGCCGAGCCAGGTGGCCCGCCCTGCCCCGCGATCCCACGCCACCATTGCCAGCGGACGCGCCAGCATCGCCGCTGCCATCGTCGCCGGCACCAGCCCGCCGCGCACGATCGCGACCACGGCGTCCGGCGCCCAGGCGGCAGCGCGATCCATCAGGGCCGCCACCATGCGCTCGGCCTGATCATAGAAGATGAACCTTGGCTGGATTCTGGTGTCCAGCCCCTTCCAGGGCGGGGTTATTTCTTCAACTCCATCCCGACGCGGCGATTGACGAAGCGCGTCGTGTAGGCCTTGGTCAGATCGATGCCCGGCTTGTAAACCCCGACGGCCGCCATGGACCGGTAGAATTCCTGCCAGCGCGCATCGGTCATCGCGCCAATCCCCATGGTTTCGGTGTCGCCACTATCGACGATGCCGTGGGTTTTCATCACCCCACGACCGTAATCCAGCATCGCCTGGGTCATTTCCGGATTGGTTTCGCGGATCATCTTGTTGGCCGGCGCCGGGTCGCCATAAAGATACGAATACCAACCTTCAATCGAGGCATCGATGAAGCGCTGCGCAAGGTCGGGCTTGTCGGCGATCAGCTTGGCCGACGTGGTGATAATATTCGCGTAGCCGCGATAGCCGCCGTCCGACAGCAGCAGCACTTGCGGTTTGAACTTGGCTTCGGTTTCGATCAGGAATGGCTCCGATCCCAGATAACCCTGCTGGATCAAACTCTTATCGGCCAGGAACGGCGCCAGATTAAACGTGTAAGGCCGGATCTGGCTGTCGCTATAGTCGTATTTCGCCGCCAGAAAGCGCCACCAGCCATTGCGGGTGTCAGCACCAATCGCGATCGGCTTGCCTTTCAGGGATGGAAAATCATCGCTGCCGACGCCGGGATGGGCGATCAGCACCGCCGGCTCCTTCTGGAAAATCGCCGCAACCGCCATGTAGGGCAGCCCCTCGGCGGCGAACTCAATCGCGCGGCCACCGCCGAGGTTGAAATCGAGCGCGCCGGCCATCAGCAACTGCATATGGTTCACCTGCGGGCCACCCTGACGGATGGTGACCGACAGTCCGCGTTTGGCGTAAAAGCCATTGGCAACCGCCTGATAATAGCCGCCATATTCGGCTTCGGCGAGCCAGTCGAGGCCAAAACTAACCCTGTCCTGGGCACGGGCCGCGCCGCCCCCCAGCAGCAGAAGCGCAAAAATCATCCGGATCAACATGGCGGGAACCTCCGACCGAACTCTAGCCACTACCACCAGCCCCCGTCCACGACCCAGTTCTGCCCGGTGCACATCCGGCTGTCATCGGCGGCAAGCCACAGCACCATCCGCGCAATATCCGGCGGATAGAGCATTTCCTTCAAACATTGCGCGTCCAAAGTCGCGCGCTCGGCCTCCGGCGTCAGCCAGAACTGCTTCTGCCGTTCAGTGATGATCCAGCCCGGGATGATGCAATTCACCCTGATGCCGTCGGGCCCCAGGTCGCGGGCGAAGCTGCGCGTCAGCCCCTCCACCGCCGCTTTTGCGGAGGTATAAGCCGGCATGCCGCCCATTTTCAGATGCCAGGAAATCGAGCCGAAATTGATGATTGACCCACGCCGGGCCGCCTGCATCGCCGGCGCCACCGCCTGAATGGCGAAGAACTGGTGGCGCAAATTGACCGCCTGGCGATTATCCCAGAATTCCGGCGTCACCGTACGCCAATCATGCCGCTCATCATGGGCGGCATTATTGACCAGTACATCAATCGGCCCGAGTTCGGCGGCAATTGCCGCAATTGCGGTCCGCGTGGCGGCAATATCGGTCAGGTCGCAGCGCTGAAACGCCGGCGCCGGCAAACCTTCCGCCACCAACGCCGCAACCAGCGCGCCGCCATCCTGGATATCGAGAAACCCGACCCGGCTGCCTTGCCGGGCGAAATGGCCGACAATGCTGGCGCCAATCCCCGACGCGCCACCGCTGACCAGCACGGTTCGGCCCTTCAGGCTGGGATAGATCGCGTCCGACATGTATAAAGCTCCAAGATTTCGATCCGTCATCGCATATCGCGGCGCGCCTTGTCATCGCTGGTCGGCAACGCGAAGATGGATGCCACAAACGGGAGCCCCAAGATGCAAGATCGTTACCTGCGCACCGGCATATTCCTCGCGCCGTTCCATGCCATGGGGGAAAACCCCACTTTGGCGCTTGAGCGGGATATGGAGCTTCTGGAACATCTCGATCGGCTCAACTACCACGAAGCCTGGGTTGGGGAGCATCATTCGGGCGGGTTCGAGATTATTGCCTCGCCCGAAATGTTCCTCGCCGCTGCCGCGCAGCGAACCAAAAACATCCGCCTCGGCACCGGCGTGGTGTCGCTGCCCTACCACAACCCGTTCATGCTGGCGTCGCGGATGATGCAGTTGGACCACATGACCCGCGGGCGGGCGATGTTCGGCGTCGGGCCTGGCGCGCTGGTGCATGACGCAGCGAAAATCGGCATCGATCCAGCCGATCAGCGCCGGATGATGAATGACAGCCTCGACGCGATCATGACCCTGATGCAAGGCGGCGTGGTCAATATGAAAACGCCGTGGTTCGATTTGCGCGATGCGCAATTGCAGTTAAAGCCCTACAGCCAGCCGATGATGGAAATGGCGGTCGCCTGCGCGCGTTCGCCCAGCGGCGCGCTAGCGGCCGGTCGCCACGGCATCGGCATGCTGTCGATCGGCGGCACGTCCGATGACGCGCTGGCCCAGCACGCATCGAACTGGGGCGTTTATACCGAAAGCGCGCTGGCCACCGGCAAACCGGTCGATCGCAGCAAATGGCGCATCGTCAATTTCTGCCACATCGCGCCCACCCGCGAACAAGCGCGCGCCGAGGTCGCCTATGGCCTCGCCGATTACTGCAAATACTTCACCGACGTCGCCACTTTCCCGATCATCCCGCCCGGCATTGAAAACCCGCTCGACTTCCTCACCGAAAACGGTATCGCCTGCATCGGCACCCCGGATGACTGCATCGCCCATTTCGAGCGGCTGTGGCAGGGCTCGCAAGGCGGCATGGGGGCGATTTTGCAGCTCGCGCATAACTGGGCAGATTGGGAGGCGACCAAGCGCAGCTACGAGCTGATGGCGCGCTACGTCCACCCGCATTTCCAGCGCCAGTCCAACGCGCTGCGGGTGCAAAGCTATGATACCGCGACGGCGAGCCATGGGACGTACGGGATTGCGTCGGCGCAGGCGGTGAATGCGGAGATTGAGCGGTATAAGTTGGCGAAGGCGGGGTAAGGAAGACTCTTCTTTTTGTGAACAAAAAGAAGCAAAAAAACTTCACCCATTTCTGGCCGTTGGCTCGGGCACTTACCGCAGTCCCGCGGCAACCGTACCAAGTGTGAAAAAGTTTTTTTGGTTCTTTTTGTTCACAAAAAGAACTACTTGCTTTTCTTATTCTTGTTAGGCTCCCACCCGCGTGAACATCCACGTCACCGCCGAACCCAGCAACGCAGCCCTCGTCATTGAGGTCGTGCACGATCTCGTCTGCCCCTGGTGCTATCTCGGGGTGCGGCGTCTGGCGCGCACGCTCGCCCGCCGGCCGGATATTTCCGCCGAACTGGTCTGGCGGCCATTTCTGCTCAACCCCGACATGCCGCGCGGCGGCATGGCGCGCGACGATTATGTGCTGCGCAAGTTTGGCGGGGAGGATCGGGCGCGCCGACTTTATGCCTCGATCAGCGAAATCGGCCGGGTAGAGGGAATTGCGTTCCGCTTTGACCGCATCATCCGCACCCCGTCATCGGTCGATGCGCATCGCCTGGTGCGCTGGGCGAGCATGCAGCATCGCGGCACGGCGATGGTCGATGCGGTGTTTCGCGCCCATTTCACCGATGGGATTGATATCGGTGACCCGCTGGCCCTGGCGCGGCTGGCCGGCGCCTGCGGGATGGATGCCAATGCCGCGCTCGGCTGGCTCACCAGCGATGCGGATGCCGAAACCGTGCACGCCGATAATTTACGCGCCCACCGGCTCGGCATTAACGGCGTGCCGTGCTTCGTAATCGACGGCCGCCATGCCATCGCCGGCGCCCAGGATGCCGAGGTAATCGAGCGGTTGCTCGACGTGGCCCGGGTGGACGCAGTGGAGAGTTAAGGACCGGCGAGCACCGGCATCCGGATCGCCCGCTGGGCGGCCGCCGCGGTCAGCACTTTGTTGTTCGCATCATAGCTGAACCAATGGCCGGCAGGCGGGGTCGGGCGCGCGGTCGCCGGCAGCGTCGTCCACTGCACCTGCGCCAACGGCACGGCGAGATGGTTGCGATAGGCCGGACGGGACAGCAGCATGTCGTACCAGGCGCGCAGATGCGGCATGGCGGGCTGGCCGGGAATGCGCAGCGCGAACCAGCGATGCAGCACCGGGCCGAAGGCGATATCGGCGAGTGAGAATTGCCCGCCAGCGACGAAACGATGTTTCGATAGCCGGGCTTCGAGCGCCCGCCACTGCCCGACCCAGTCGCGCAGGGCAGCGGAAATTGCCATGTCATCACGCCAGGCGGTCTGGCCCATGCCGGTGAACACAATGTTGGCCGGCGCTTCCATGGCGGTCGCCTGAAAATCGAGCCAGGCATCGATCTCAGCCCGGGCGCGCGGCGCGTCCGGGTAGAGCGTGCTGTCGGGCGCGTGCGCATTGCAGAGGTAACGCAGGATCGCGTGGCCCTCGCTCAAGGTAAAATCACCATCCTGCAAGCAGACGGACGGCGCCTGACCGGCAACGACCATCGATCGGTCCGGGGGGCCTGCAGCGCGGTGGTACGATAAATCAAGTTCTTCCAGCGCCCAGATCGCCTTCAAGGTGCCGGTCGCCATCAGTCCGCCCCACAGCTTCAGCATCGCCGTCCCTCCATCAGACCCGGCCGAAGCGGCAAGGTGGTGCAGCATGGGTGAAAAATGATTAAGATTCCCTTGCCCGGACGCGCAGCCCGCGCGATATCCATTCCATGATGGTTCCCCGCCTGCGCCTGGCTTTGTTGTTCGCCGCCCTGGTCAGCGCGGCGGTGCTGGGCAGCGCTATCGCCTCCGAACAATGGGGCGGGCTGGTGCCGTGCGCCTTGTGCCTGGTTGAACGCTGGCCGTGGCGGGTGGCGGTTGCGGTCGGGCTGGTCGGGGCAGCCCTGCCGCGCGATCTGGGCCGGCTGGCGATGGGGTTGCTGGTGCTGGTGATGCTGGCCGGCGCCGGCGCGGGCGGCACCCATGTCGGGGTCGAAGCCGGTTGGTGGAACAGCCCGATGCCGGAATGCGCCGCCCCCAGCTTCGGCGGTGGCAGCATCGCCGAGCGCCTGGCGCGGATGCCCGACAAGCCGTCCAAGCCCTGCGACGCGCCAACCTTTCTAATCCCCAGCCTGCCGGTGTCGATGGCAATGTTGAACCTGCTGGCATCCTTGGGCCTGGCTGCGGGGTTGGCGTGGTTCTGGTGGACCGCGCGACGGAGTGACCCATGACCGACTTACCCGGCGACCCGACCCATAGCGCCCGCATCGCCCGGATGATCCGCGTCGATCACGCGGGCGAATATGGCGCCAAGCGCATTTACGCCGGCCAGTTGGCAGTGCTCGGCCGCGGTGAACACGGCGATACGCTGCGCCACATGCAGGCACAGGAACAGGTCCATCTCGATACATTCGCCGATTTGATCGCCCGCCGCCGGGTGCGGCCCACGGCGCTGCTGCCGCTCTGGCACCTCGCCGGCTTCGCGCTCGGGGCAGCCACCGCCGCGATGGGCGCCCGCGCCGCAATGGCCTGCACCGTGGCGGTGGAGGAAGCTATTGACGAACATTACCAGGCGCAGGTGGTGGAACTCGGCAATACCGAACCGGACCTGGTTGCCACCATCGAGACATTCCGCGCCGAAGAACTCGAACATCGCGATATCGGCCTGGCGAATGAGGCGGAGCTGACCCCAGGCTACCAAATGCTGCGGGCGGCGATCAAATTGGGATGCAAGGTCGCGATCGGGTTGAGCGAGCGGGTTTAGCTATACGATCCCGCGTGTGACTGGACGCTAAAATTTCTGCATGATGTAGACCTTGCTCAGGACGATCCCAATGAACGTGATCTCCATCGAATTCCGGCACAATTTCGGCCGCTATCAGGACGAAACCTTTCTGATGGCTGAGCAGACGTTCACGCGGATTTGCCTTTTTCTCGGCGCACATTAACTTATATGTCTATTCGTACGCACGTGATATCGCACGTCCAAACCGGAGACCTGATCCACTTGCCACCGTTGCTCCCGTCAATTCCGAGCCGAAGGCATGCGTTCGCCATGCCGGATGTTGCCGCACTGCTAAATGGCCCGTGGGAAACCGAGGAAGATGCACGAATGTGGGGGCGCGCCCGCGCGACGATCGATCGTTTTATCGGCGGCGGTCTGCTCGCCGTTCGCACGTCCGGCAAATCCGTCAGAGCAGATCTGGCGCTACTAGATGATCCGGCCGAGGCTGTTTGGGAGTTTCGCACCAAAGTTGAGAAACCCATGACCCGGGTGTTCGGCCATTTCTTCGAGCAAGACCATTTCATAGCTTTTCTTGCATGCCGCCGTGACGCCATCAAAACCGAAAACTGGACGACCGAAAAGGAAATCTGCAAGCGCCGCTGGCGCAGCCTGATGACCCCCTACCAGCCCCTGAAAGGAGTTCCGACCGATGACTACATCAGCGACTGTTTCGAAGTCTAAGGCGCGGATAGCGCGTGCGGGGCGGGCGGCCTATTTCCAGGGACGGCTGCACGGGCGCATTTACGACCTGGTGATGCGCGCCTTCATCGAAAAACGTGCCAACGAAGGGTTAACCCAGAAAGAGGTCGCCGATCGGCTCGCGAAGACGCCCGCGCAAATCAACAAATTATTTGCCGGCCCAGGGAATTGGACGCTGGATACGGTGAGCAATCTCCTGCTGGCAATTTGTGATGAAGAACTCGAAATCGGTATCTCCAACCTTGCGGACCAACCAGCGCGGAACGCGACCGGGCCGGAATGGTTGACGTCGGTCGCGAAATCGCAGGCCGTGAATCTGGTGCATTCGGCTCAATTCGGGAAGGCAGGTATCCAGCAGTCGGCCATGATCACCGGCTTGACCGGGCAGGGAAATACGACTGCGCAGGTCGCGATCGTTCGCGACACCAACAATCAACTGTTGGAGTGGGAAGCCAATCAGTCCTTTGCAACGCCTCTCCGGCTGGAGGCAGCGATCCCATGAACAAATTCAAGGTCCTGAATTCCATCATTTGTGATGTTGCAAGGCGTGAGGTGTCGGGGAAAGATATCCTTGTGGGGGTCTATGCCAACGGTATCAATTTCGAGAACCTCCCGGCGTCGATCAATTTAGCATTCTGGTTGGAGCTCCTAGCAGAGCAACCAGGAAACCTGACGGTTTTCATCCGAATTGAGCCGCCGGGCGCGTCAAATCCGGTTGATATCGGTTTCAACGCGGTTGTGATCAACGAAAAAGAGTCTATCCCTCTATTCACCCCGTCACTACTATATTCAATCGTGGCGCCTGGCGAGATCAAATTATCGGTGCGACCGTCGAAAGACGCCACGTGGAAAGTCGTTAAACGGGTGAAGATTCAGCAGGCACCTCGGCCGGCGCATCTGTCGCAGCCGCCGGCCGCCCCTCCCCCAGCCTAACCAATTTCCAGCCACCGAACCCCAACGCCATGGTTGAAACTATCGGCACGACCGAGTGGCGACAGGCCTTTGACGAAGCCCTGTCATTGATCATACCAACCAATAGTCCGTGTCGTCTGCCCTGGGGCGCGTGCAATGCGTTGGTGCCATTTACCGCATGACGCAGTGTGGTTCAGTCGGTGCGACGTTATCGTCTACGCCCCAGCCGCCGCCACCAGCCGATCGATCGCAACCCCCTTGCCGACGCCCTGGCGGGTCTTGAACGCCTCGGTATCCAGCTCATCAAGTTCGATCTCGCGGCTCAACACTTTCGCCTTCCAGGCTTGGTGCTCCGGCTCCATCGCGTGGAATTCCGGCATCACTTCGCGGGCGAACAGATCGAGGCTTTCGCAGATATGCTCATGGGTGTTGCGCCCGGCCTGGTTGAGCAAAATGATGCTATCGACCTTGGATTCGGCGAATTTATGCAGCTTGGCGCGGATTGTCGCCGGCGATCCGATCAGCCCGCCGCGCAGTGCCTTGTCGGCGGCTTCTGGGTTGGCCTTTTTCCATTTCTGGTATTCGTCCCAGATGCTGACGCTGCCCGGCGGCGGGCGCATGCGGTTCTGCGAGCCGCTGTAATAGGCGAGCGCGAACTGGAAAAACGTCACCCCATCGGCCCGGCGGCGCGCTTCCTCATCGGTTTCGGCGCACATGAAGTAGCTGACCATAGCGATATTGGGATTGGCCTGGTAGTCGGCCAGTTTCTGCTGCCGTTTCACGAATGAATTGTAGTAGGCATGCACCCAGGCATGCGCCATATCGGCTGACAGGAACTGGAACCCGAGCGCGCCAATGCCGCGGCGGCCAGCCATTTCGATGGTTTCAAGCTGGGAGCACGCCACCCAAAGCGGCGGATGCGGCTTTTGCACCGGCTTGGGCAGCACATTGCGCAGCGGGAATTTGAAGAACGGGCCTTCGTACTCCGTGCCGCCATCCTTGAACATCGGCATGATGCAGCGCACCGCATCTTCCCAGATCGCCCGCTTGTCTTCCATCTGGCGATCGAACGGCCCGATTTCGGTAATGCTGCCCCCCTCCCCCATGCCGAATTCGACCCGGCCGTTGCTGACCAGATCGAGGGTGGCAATTTTCTCCGCCACCCGCGCCGGATGGTTGGTGGTCAGCTGAATAATGCCATGGCCAATGCGGATATTCTTAGTCCGCTGGGTGGCGGCGGCCAAGAAAACCTCTGGCTGCGGCGAATGGGAGTATTCTTCGAGAAAGTGATGCTCGACCTGCCACGCATAGTCGTAGCCGAGCTTGTCGGCGAGTTCGACCTGGGTCAGCGCGTTCTGGTAAAGCTGGCGCTCATCATCCACGCCCCACGGGCGTGGAAGCTGCATTTCGTAGAAGACACCGAATTTCATGGCGGACCTCCCGTGATTTTGGAAGGATGTTAGAAGTTTCAGGTCGGTTGGCAATGCCAGGATTCAAGCAGTTCTTTTTGTAAACAAAAAGAAGACCTTACCTCGCCTTCCTAAGGGCTATTCCAAACCTGCTCCCCTGGCACCCAGGTCGTATGAAACCCCGCCGAAATCCGATGCGGAATGCGCACCTTAGCAATCGGCCCGCGCGAGATATCGGCGGCGTCGAACACCAGGCAGGCGGACGACCAGTCATTGGTATCGGTGGTGAAGGTGACGACGTAGGCAGCGTCTTCGGGCGCGTCCGGCGTGCTGCCGCGCTTGGGGGCGACCGGCGATTCGGCGCCGAACACGCCATCGCCATAGTCAAAGCGTTGGCGCAGCCCGGTGTCGGTATCGTAGCGCACCAGCGCATCAAACGTCTGGCAGCGGCCGGCCAGGCCTTCCTCGCCCGGCACCGGCAAATACTGGTTGAACGCCAGGCGGGATTTATGCCCGAGGCGCCATGGGTTGAGCCGAGGGAATTCGGTGTTGAGGTCGTCGATCGCGCCTTCGCGGACCTCTCCGGTGACCAGATTGAACGACCAGCGATAAAGTTCATGGACGCGCCGGCGGTAGGACATCGCCGCGGCCAGCTTGCCGTCCACCGGATCGAGCTTGCTGCCCGGATTGGCAATGCGGCAGCCAATCTGGTGCAGCCAGTCCCCTTCCTCGTAGCAATTGACGATATGCAGGATGTAGCAAGGCTGGGCTTCGAACCAGCGCACATCGCGGCTGCTGCCATAGCGCGGGATGACGCCGAAACGGGCCGGCACGTCGCGATGAAAGCGGATCACCCGGCGGTTTTCGCGCGCCAGCAAATCGGCGTCCTGGAACAGCGGCAGATCATGCAGCACGCAGTAGTTGGCACTCAAGCCCATGTCGTGCGGCGATCGCGGGCCGGGAATGTCAATCGGCACATCATGCAGCAGCTTGCCGTCCGCGCTCGCCACGCCATACCGCATATATGGCGCTTCGTTGCCATAGGTGAAGAAGAACAATTCCCCGGTGCGCGGATCGACCTTGCTGTGCGCCGACAGGCTGTGGTTGAGCTGCCCGCCGAATTTCTCTCGCCCTTTGGTTTCGAGCGTAACCGGATCAATCTCATATGGCTGTCCCGCCATATACCACAAACTCAATAGCTTACCGTTGTAAAATATCACATCGGTGTTGGACGAATCCTTGATCGGCGACCCCGGCAGCATCGGATTATACGGCCCCGCGAGGCCCGGCCAGATCGCTTTGCCGGCGATATCCTCAACCGTAAACGCCTCATTGCGGATCCAGCGCTGGCGGAAACTCGCTTTGCCATCGCGGAAATAGATCGCCCGCAGCATCGCGTCGCCATCATAGTAATGATAGCGATTGGCCGGGGTGAAGCGCTGCGACGGGCCGTTCATCACGTAGGCGCCATAGAGATCGGCCGGTAAACTGCCCTCAACCACCAGATTATCAGCGTCATATTCGCGCGCGGTGGGGGCGAACCAGCCATGGAGGTACGGGTGATCGGTGCCCCAGATCCAGTCCGGCGCATCGGGTGGCGGCGTGCCGTCCGGGGCCAGCAGGCGCACATTAGCGCGGGTGATCGGCAGGTCGGTCAACGCGTGGCGCAGATCGTGGTCCATTTTTTTGTCCTCCCGGGTAGGCAAGAAAGCAGTTCTTTTTGTGAACAAAAAGAACCAAAAAAACTTTCTATCCGTTGGCGCACCGCTGTTTGTGCGCACTCGGAACCAAAGTGAGAAAGTTTTTTTGCTTTTTTTTGTTCACAAAAAGAAGATGTCTTCCTTCCTAAACCAAAGCCGCCTTCCGCGCAGCAGCTTCTTCCGCACTCCCCACCCCGCCATGCGCCTTCGACCAGGCCACCGGGTTTTCCAGGAACTTCCGCACTTCCGACAGCGCGCTTTCGGAAAAATACGGCCGCTCGCGGCAGGCTTCCAGCACATCCCACCAGGTGGCGAGGTGATGCAGGGTCAGGTTCATTTTCTGCAGCGTTTCGAACCCGCCGGGGAACACCCCGTAATAGAACACCACGAACGTATGATCGCAGATCGCCCCGGCGTCGCGCAGCGCCTTGCAGAATTGGATTTTGCTGGCCCCGTCGGTGGTAAGGTCTTCGACCAGCAAGGTGTTCTTGCCTTCCGGCACATCGCCTTCGATCAGCGCGTCGCGCCCGAAGCCTTTGGGCTTCTTGCGGACATAGGCCATCGGCGCGGACATCCGATCGGCGATCCAGGCGGCGAACGGGATGCCGGCGGTTTCGCCACCGGCCACCGCCTCGATGCTTTCATAGCCAATGTGGCGGCCGATTTTCTCCACCGCGAGTTCGCAGATTTTAGACCGGGCGCGCGGGAAATAGATGATGCGGCGGCAATCGATATAGACGGGTGACTTCCAGCCCGAGGTGAAAGTATAAGGTTCCTCGGGGCGGAAATTGACCGCCTTGATCTCCAACAGGATCCTGGCCGTGGTCAGCGCGGCGTCGCGGTCCCAATCGGTCATGTGCATTCCGGTCATGGTATTTCTCTCTCATTTAAACGGCAATGATTCTGGGCTTTCTCCTAGCCGTGCGTCGGGCGCGCGTCCATGACCAAGGTGCGGGTGCCGAAACCGGCGATGTCCGGCGCGACGGACGCCGCCCATCCGCGCATCTGGGTGCTGGACGATCCGCGGCCGGGCACGTCGGCCCAGGCGCTGGGCATTGCCGAACGCCTGGGGGAGCCGTTTCGCCGCATTCCGCTGGTGTGGAACTGGAAAACCCATTTCGCCGGGCTGTTGCCACGCGGGTCGCTGATGGGGCTGGGCCGGCCGGGCATTACCGCCACCGATTTGTCGCACCCGCCTGAACTGGTGATTTCGGCCGGGCGCCGATCGGCGGCGGTAGCATTATGGATGAAGGCGCATACGGGTTGCCGCATTGTCCATTGCATGTCCCCAGGCGTTGCTGGCCTGCTGCGCCGGGCGGCGTTCGATTTGCTGGTGCTGCCCGAACATGACCACGCCCCCCCCGGCCCGAACATTTTCACCGTGCTGGGCGCCCCGCACCGTATGTCGCCCACCGCCCTGGCTGCGGCGCGGGAAACCTGGGAAGAACGGCTCGCCCATTTGCCCCATCCCCGCGTCGCACTGCTGGTTGGTGGCCCGCCAAAATCGACCGACATGCCGCCGGTGCTCGCCCACCAGGTTGGGCAACGGCTTGCGCGATTGGTGGCGGCCGCCGGCGGGTCAATCATGGCCACCACATCGCGCCGCACCGGGCGCGAGGCGACGGAGGCGTTGGCGGCGGGCCTCGGGCCGTGCCTGCATGTGCTGTATCGCTGGGGCGAACCGGGGGAGAATCCCTATCGCGGCTTCCTCGCCAGTGCCGACGTGATCGTGATCACCGCCGATTCGGTGTCGATGATTTCGGAGGCCTGCGCCACCACCGCGGCGGTGTACGTGGCGCTGCCCGAACTGGCATCACGCCGCCAGC
>JANXRN010000327.1 GCA_025352995.1 Acetobacteraceae bacterium | reverse complement strand
GGGCGATCGGCGATGGTGGCGAGCGGGCGATGGCGCAAGCCGCTGGCGCGTTCCAGGCGGCGATCGATCCTATTGCGGTCGGGCCAGCGATGGCGCCAGAAGCCGCGGACCAGAAGGGCGATAATCGCGACGGCGGTGCCTGCGATCAGCGCAGTGTGCAGGCTGGGCGGCAGGCGGCGTGGCAGGTCGAGCAGGGCGAGCACGATGAAGCTGCCGGTAACCCCCAAGGCGGGCCACAGTGCCGGCCAAACAGCTTCGAAAACCAGAACTGCCCGCGCCAGGAGCCGCTTGCGGCGCAAGCGATTGAGCAGCGGGATGACGGCATCCTCGGGCTGCTCGGGCAGGATCATTGGCTAATTCCAGTCCGTGGATGCGTCGGGCATGCGTTCATTGGCCCATAAATCTTCATGCGATTGGCGCGGGCGGATCACCGTCCAACGATCGCCATCGATCATGGCAATCGGCGCGGCGGGGCGGGCGTTGTAGCTGGACGACATCACTGCGCCGTAGGCGCCGGCATCGAGGATGGCCACGAGGCTGCCGGCTTCGACGGCCGGGAGCGCGCGGGCGCGGGCGAAAGTGTCGCCGGTTTCGCAGACCGGGCCGACGATGTCGCTGGTGCGCACGGGGGCCAGGGCATCGACCGGGGAGACCGGGACGATGGCGTGATAGCTGTCGTACATCGCCGGACGGATCAAATCGTTCATCGCGGCATCGAGGACGACGAAGCGGCCATCGCCCTTGGTGAGTACGACGCTTGCGAGCAAAAGCCCGGCGGGACCGACCAGCCAGCGGCCGGGTTCGACCATCAGCTTGACGCCCATCTGGCCGAAAATGGTGCGCAGGACGCCGGCGAAGCCGTCCGGGGAGGCGCCAGGATCGTCGCGATAGCCAATGCCGATGCCGCCGCCGCAATCGATGCGATCGACGACGAGGCCGCGTTCGCGCATGCCGCGCACCAGATCGGCGGTGCGGCGATAGGCGGCGCGATAGGGGGCGAGATTGAGGATCTGGCTGCCGATATGGAGCGCGATGCCGACGGGCAGGATGCCGGGCAGGCTGGCGGCGCGGGCATAAAGATCTGCGGCGTCGGCATAGGGAATGCCGAATTTATTGTCGGCTTTGCCAGTGGTGATCTTGGCATGGGTGCCGGCATCGACATCGGGGTTGATGCGCAGCACAACCGGCATGGTTTTGCCCATGGCGGCGGCAACCGCCGACAGCATGTCCAACTCGGCTGGGCTTTCGATGTTGATCTGGGCGATGTTTTCGGCAACCGCGTGGCGCAGTTCGGCGATTGTTTTGCCAACGCCGGAAAAGACGATGTCTTGCGCGGCAATGCCGGCCTGGCGGGCGCGGCGCAATTCACCTTCACTGACCACATCGGCGCCGGCGCCGCCATCGGCGAAAATTTTCAGGACGGCGAGATGGTCATTGGCTTTGACCGCGTAGTGGACATGGGCATCGAGGCCGCCCAAAGCCGTTTTTAGCTCGGCGAGGCGGGCGCGCATGGTGCCGGCGGAATAAACCCATGTCGGGGTTCCGAGGGCGGCGGCAATGCGGGCGAGCGGAACGGCTTCCAGCATCAGGCCGGATTGCGCGTCCATCCGCAAATGCGGCCGGGCGGCGATCAGGTCCTGAACGGTAGGGTCGGGTTCGTCGTGGAGATATGCGGGTTCGGCCATTGTGGGAGCCTAGGGCAATGGGGGGGCTATCTCAACAGGAAGCTGGGGCGATGTCGGAGAGGCGGGCAGTTGGTGTAATTTAAAATTGACAAACTTTATAAGTTAATATAAATTACTTTTATGGGAAATTTAGCCTTCATCCTCACCGGTCTGCAAGCTGTGATCGCGGTTCACGCCGCGCGGAATCGCGCGCTGACGGTGCTGTTGGTGGCGATGTGGGGGCGGATTGCGCGGGCGCGCACCCGGTTGGAGCGGCTGATTGCCCGGTGGCGGGCGGGGATTTTGCCAGCGCCCCGCAAGTCTCGCGCCGGGCAGATCGCGCGGCCGACGGGCGCATTATCCATCCGGGTTCGGGGTCCGAACGGTCGCGGCTGGCTGCTGGGCCTGCTCGGGTACGAGGTGGTGCCGTTTGGCAACGGGTTGCGGACTCTGCTGTCCGAGCCGGAGTGGGTGGAATTTTTGGCCGCTGTTCCGCAGGCGAGGCGCATTCTGCGGCCGTTGGTTCGGATGCTGAGCATTGATCCGCTGCCGGAGGTAATTCTGAAGGTAAGGCGGGTTGCGCCCGCGATTGTACCTGCGCCGGCCGTGGCGATGGCAGGCGTTGTGGTTTCGCCGGGTTCTCAATTTTTGCGGGGTTGAGCGGTGGCGTCTTTTTGCGACTTATTTGTTACGATATCGAAACAATTTGCCTTGCAAGGGTGCAATTCCAAGCGGAATTGCACCCTACGGTCGGGGAGGGATCGGCGCGCCGATTTAGATCTTAGACTCGATCCAAGCCTTTAGCGCGCTTTTCGGCCGGGCGCCGACCAGGGTATCGACCGGCTTGCCGTCTTTGAACAAGATCAGGGTCGGGATGCCACGGACGGCGAACTGGTTCGGGGTCATCGGGTTTTCGTCGATATTGACCTTGGCGATGGTCAGGCGGCCGGCGAGTTCGGCGCCGATGTCTTCCAGGGCGGGGCCGATGGCTTTGCAAGGGCCGCACCATTCCGCCCAGAAATCGACCAGGACCGGGCCGGAAGCGCCCAGGACGTCGGTTTTGAAGCTGTCATCGGTAACGGCGGTGGTATGCGCGCTCATGGTTTGCGGCCTTTCGTGATGGAGATGGATTAGACAATGGGTGGTGTGGGGTTGGCAATCAAGCCCGCGCCGGGGGCGTGGGGGGCAAGCAGGCTGTCGGGCAAGGTGGTGACGGTGGGGCCGGCGGTCCAGATCAGCACGCAGCGCACCGGGCGGTCAGGGTAGATGCGGGCGAGGAGGGCGCGATAGGCGGCCATCTGGCGGAGATAGAGGATCGGGGTTGCCGCGGGATTTGTCGGCGGGTCGCGGTTGGTTTTGTAGTCAGCGATGAGGATTTCGCTGGGCAGGATGGCGATGCGATCGACCAGCCCGCCGATAATCTGGTTGGCGATGACGCCGGCGAGCGGGGTTTCGGCGCGGCTTGCCGGGCCGAACAGGGCGGCGAGGTCGGGGTGATCGAGCACCGCGAGAACGTTGGCGACGATATCGTCCCGGTCGGCCTGGCCGATGCCTTGGCCAGGGCGGTCGAGCCAGGTTCGGGCGGCGTCGGCGCGGCTGGCGGGAGGGAGATCGGGCAGATGCTGCAGCAGGCTGTGGACCAGGACGCCACGCCGGAAGCGTTGGCCAGTGGCGTCGCGGGTGGCGAGCGGGGAGGCGGCTTGCGGCACCGGTCCGAGCAGCGCGTTTTCCGGGCGGCTGGGGGCGAGCGGGCTGGGCAGGTCGGGTTCGCTGGCCGGCGGGGCGGGGTGCCAGGCGGGGGCGTGGCCGGCCCAGTCGGGCAATTTTGTGTCGGTTGGGGTGTGGGGGGCGTGACGCGCCTGGGCGGGATCGGCCCGTTGGGGGGACGTGATCGAAAGGATTTCGCCTTCCCAGGGTTCGAACGCGGCAGCGTCATGGGGGAGGCCGGTGAAGCCGGTGCGTACCAGTTCGTACCAGCAATCTGGCGGCAGGGTTCGGGGCGCCCAGCCGCAGATGATCAGCCGGTCTTCGGCGCGGGTCAGGGCGACGTAAAGCAGGCGGTTATGTTCTTCGAGGCGCTGGGCGCGGGCGGTGGCGCGCAGATCG
>JANXRN010000314.1 GCA_025352995.1 Acetobacteraceae bacterium | reverse complement strand
CGGGCGCTGGGAATAGGGGCCGGTCTGGCCGAAGCCGCTGATGCTGACCATGATCAGCTTGGGGTTCACCGCTTTCAGGCTGTCATAGCCGACCCCGAGCCTGGCGGCGACGCCGGGGCGAAAACCCTCAATCAGCACATCCGCCTGTTCCGCCATCCGGCGCAGCACCGCACGGGCGGCCGGCAATTTCAGATCCAGCGTCAGGCTGCGCTTGCCGCGATTGAAAGTGAGCGACATCGCCGATTGCTGGCCGCCATCATATTTGCCGCCGAGATTGCGCGACCAGTCACCCTCCGGCGGCTCGACTTTGACGACATCGGCGCCGTAAAGGGCGAGCAGCATGCCGCAATAGGGCGAGGCGACGCCTTGGCCGAGATCGAGCACTTTGAGGCCGCGATAGGGGAATTCATGGCTCATGGCTGCCGCTCCCGATTGTATGCGTCTGTTTGGCGCGGGGGCGGGCGTTGTGCAAGGCTCTTGCACAGCTTGGGAAAGCGAACGGATGAGCGAGGCTGGGACGCGGGGGCGGAACGGTATTCAACGATCGAGAATTCGTCAGCCAGACCGGACCAGGTGTCATATCAGCAGCGCAATTTTATGAATTCGCACCCAATATTGCTTTCCCTTTGAATGCGACCGCATGTTTTATCATTTTTTCATTGCAGAATTGAACTCCTCAGCCTAGTCTGGTGTTTGGGCTTAGAGTCTGACTCAGAATGCGACATTTGATGTCAAACCTTTACGGATGCATGATTTCATAGAAGAAATGTAGCTGTCGAGGCTTTCGCCAAGCCCCTGAGCAGAAAGGCTGAAGGTAAGTAGGCACTGCTTTTTGAGAAGAAAAGCAAAAATGGAAATTTGTCAATGACACTTCCTGCGAAACCAACGGCGACCGCGAACAACCAGACTGTGACGGCTGGCGCGTCGATCCCGCTGACCACCTTGTTTAGCTATTCCGCTGCGTCGGGCGATTCCATTACTGGCTTCGATGTGGAGGCGAACACCAGCAATGGTGGTTATCTGACGCTCAATGGGGTCAGGCAGCAATCAGGCGTACTGTTCCCATCCGGAACCGGTTTCCTTCCGATTAGCCAAATCGGCCAGTGGGCATTCGTCGCAGGCCCTGGCGGCGTCAGTGATACGGTTGGTTTCAACGCCTCTGATCCGTCGCTCCAATTCAGCGCCTCCGTCCACGCCACAGTGACCGGGCAAGCGACGGCGGTGTCATCTGTCCCAGACACTCTCCGGGCCTTCACTGACGCAACGCCAGGTTCGCCGATTGATAGTGATGTAGTCCAAGCCGCACGTAGCTATATCGGCTCTCGATGGGTCAATACAAATTGCACTGGGTTAGTCTGGGCTATCTCGGCCTCTGTGGGTGCGATATTCTTCGACTTCTCAAAGTCAATACCGGTCGCCGGACAGGCAGTTTCGGACCAAGGCTACATTGTCCCCCACAGCAGCACCACTCGTGTCGACGCGGTGGTTGGAAAATGGGATACGGTAGCGATCACGTCCAACTGGCAATCCGTTGTTCAGGCGGGAGATTTGGTTCGCCTGTACTACACAACTGATCCTACTCGCCCAAATACGGATGAGTACTCATTCGATCCGCTGAACAAAATCGTCGCGTGGGCACATTCGTTTGTGGTGACAGGAAAGGACGCCAGTGGCAATTGGCTGGTAGTTGACGATACCATCAACCCGAGCAATCCCACGGCGTCCAACAATGGTGGGGGTTTTATAACCGTCACCGAGCATGCGTTTAACCCCGACAAGACCAAACTTGGCAGTTTGTTACTTAATCCCGCAATCGCCTTCGTGGACCGCCTGATCTCGACACCTGCCGCCACCTCAGCAGATCAGGTCCACCAAGGAACAGGCACGTCCAATGTCCTTACGACCGTTGCGCCAGTGTCCGGCACGATCGATGCCGAACCGATGGCCCTTGACATTGGTATAGCAATGTCTGACGGCGCGGGAGGATATATCGACAAGGACTGGTATCAGGTCAATCTCGACAAGGGCAAAATCTACACTTTCTCTGGCAGTTCGGTCTCGATCAACACAGGACGGGTGGCGATCAGCCTGTATGGCCAGAATGGCACCCAGGTTCAAACCGCGATCGATGCGGCCAACCCGTCCTTTCGGTTCGATACGACCAATCAGATCGCCGCGACTCAAATTTACTATCTAGCAGCGAGCGCAGGTGGTGACGGCTCGACATGGAAGACCGCTACCGGGGCCTACACCGTGAGCTTGAGCGCGGTGGCAAACGCGAACGTAGCGGACATTATTCCAGGCTCAGCTGACAGCAGGATACCCCTACCAATCGGCACTACCTATGGCACAATTGATTCCACGGACGTCAATGGAGGGTCGGACAGCGACTACTATAAAGTTACGCTGAATGGTGGCGAGAAATACTCATTCATCGCTAGCGCTGATGTTAGTGCAGCCGACACCCTCGATTCAATTACGATTCAACTGCGGGATTCCAATGGAAATGCGCTTTCCCCGATTGATAAGACAGCCTCCGGCGGCAATCCGACGATTATCTATACTGTGCCAGCCAGTGGAGCGCAAACCTACTTTCTTGCCGTTGCCGCCAGTAGGTAACTGCTCACCCCCCCCCCTTCGCACCGCCGTCAAATTAGCTATTTACA
>JANXRN010000235.1 GCA_025352995.1 Acetobacteraceae bacterium | reverse complement strand
ATCCGTTTGACCCTGCCGCCCCGAGCATTTCGGCTGGCATCCCGATTATCCTCGGCGACACCAAGGACGAAGCCGCCGGCTTCACCGTGCATGACGACAAAATCTGGAACCGCACGCTGACCATGGATGAACTGCGCGGCCGGGTGCAGCGCCTGGCCGGTGATCGCACCGATGAAGTGCTGGCGATTTACGCCCAATCGATGCCGGGTCTGACACAAGCCGAATGGATGATCGCGATCACGACGGATGCAGTTTACCGTAACCGCACGGTGATCGCGGCAAACCGGCTGATGTATCGCGCCGGTGCGCCGATCTACATGTACAGCTTCGCCTGGAATTCACCGCGCGCGGGCGGCAAGCTGATGTCCCCCCATGCCGCCGACGTGCCGTTCGTGTTCGATACGGTCGATTTGTGCAAAATGGGCGCGGCGGCCGACCAAACCTTGTCCGCCACCATGGCCGATGTCTGGGCCACCTTCGCCATCACCGGCGCGCCGCAGCACGCCAAGATCCCGCATTGGCCGGCCTATGAACGCGGCAGCCGCGGGATGATGGTGTTCGAAGAAAAGCCCCGGGTGATCCATGACCCCGGCTATAGCCGCCGCCGCATCTGGGCGCAGATCAGCACCACCGGCGAGGATTAGGGCGATGGACCTGACCTACGGCCCGGAATATGACGCCTTCCGCGCTGAGGTTCAGGCGTTTCTCGCGGCCAATCGCGCGCATGCGCCGGCCGATGCTCGCCCGAAAGACCCTGCGTCGATTCGCTGGCAGGCGCGCCTGATCGCACAAGGCTACACTGCCCGCATTATCCCGGCAGCCTATGGCGGCGCGGGACGGCCGCCCGACATTCTGAAATCGCGCATCATCGCAGAGGAATTTGCCAGCGCCGGCGTCAGCATGGGCCTCGGCGGGCAAGGGATTTCGATGCTGGTGCCAACCTTGCTCGAAGTCGGCACTGAGGCGCAGCGCGCGCAATTCATCGCGCCAACTTTGCGCGGCGACATGGTGTGGTGCCAAGGTTACTCCGAACCCGGCGCCGGCAGTGATCTGGCCAGTTTGCGCACATCCGCAATTGTCGATGGCGATGATTTCGTCATCAACGGGCAGAAAATCTGGACCAGCACCGCCCATATCGCCGACTGGATGTTCTGCCTGGTGCGGACCGAGCCGCAGGCGCCCAAGCATGACGGGATCAGCTTTCTGCTGCTGCGGATGGATACGCCCGGCATCGAAATCCGCCCGCTGATCGACATGACGATGAACCGCAACTTCAACGAAGTGTTTTTCACCGATGTGCGGGTGCCGGTCACCCAAATCGTCGGCAAGCGTGGCGACGGCTGGAAGGTCGCCAACGTCATCCTGAAGAACGAACGCGATTCATTGTCGAACCCCAACGCGGCTCTCGCCCGGCTCAATGCGTTGCGCGACATCATGCGTGAAGAAACCATCGATGGTGACCGGCTGATCGACAAGCCCGCATTCCGCGACCGGCTGATGCGGATCGAAGGCCGGGTGATGGCGCTGCTCTTCAACGATCTGCGGGTTCTGTCGAGCCAGTTGAACCACGGCCAGGACGCCAGCCTCGCCCGCATGGTGGTCAAGCTGCAAGGCACCGAACTGCGCCATGAACTGGAACGGCTGGCGATCGACGTGATGGGCGAAAACGGCCTCGCCTATGGCAGCAACCCCTATTTGCGCGATCGCGGCAGTTGGCAATACGCCTATATGTTCTATCTCGGCCTGATCATCGGCGGCGGCACCAGCCAGATCCAGAAGAACATCATCGCCGAGCGCGGCCTTGGCCTGCCGCGCGAATCCAAACTGGCGACAGCGTGATGGAATTCGGACTTTCCGCCGAACAACGGCTGCTGACCGACAGCGTGGTGCGCTACTTGCGCGATCTGGCGCCGCTGTCCCGGGTGCGGCAGATCGCCGATGGCGGGCGGGCGGATGACCTAATTGCCGGGATTACCGAGCTCGGCCTGCCGGCGCTGCTGATCGAAGACACCCATGGCGGCGTCGGACTGACGGCGCTTGATGCTTGCCTGGTGGCCGAGGTACTCGGCTATCATGTCGCGCCGGTGCCGTTTGTCGCCAATGCGGTCATAGCGCCGACCGCCTTGCGGCTCGCCGGAAGCCCGACGCAGCAACGCGCATATCTGCCGAAAATTGCAGCTGGCGAGATGATCTTTGGCGCCGGCCTGTCATCACGCACCGGCGCGCGCGCTGGTACCGGCGTCCATGTACGCAACGGTCGCCTGTCCGGCGCCACAAGGTTCGTGCTGGATTTTGCCGCCGACGCCTATATCATTGCAGATTCCGATGCTGGATTGCACATTGTGATGGCCGACGCCGCCGGCCTGGAGCGCCGCGCGCTGGAAACCATTGACCGAACCCGACCGATCGGCGAACTGATCTTCACCGATACGCCTGCTGAACCTTTGCCGAACGCGGCCGGCGCGTTTGCCACCATCCTGGCACTCGGCCGGGCCGCCCTTGCCGCCGATACGCTCGGCGCTGCGCAATACATGCTCGATCAGGCAGTCGACTACGCCAAACAACGCCACCAATTCGGCCGCCCGATCGGGTCGTTTCAGGCGGTCAAGCATATGTGCGCCGAAATGGCCGCCAACCTCGAACCCACCCGCGCTTTCATGTGGTACGCCGGCAATAGCTTTGCCGCCCTGCCGGATGAAGCGCCGCGGCTGGCCAGCCACTTCAAAGCCCATATCTCGGAAGTTGGCACTTTCGTTGCCAAAACCGCGACCGAAGTGCATGGCGGGATGGGGTTCACTGACCTTGTCGGGCTGCATTACTGGTTCAAGCGGATTGGGTTTAACCGGCAAATGCTGGGATCGCCGGAGCGGTTGCGGGAGGACGTGAGTGGTTAGGGAAGCGCGTTCTTTTTGTGAACAAAAAGAATTGCTTCCTTCACGTCACTGCCTGAATGATTTTCGCCCGGGTCAAAGGCAAATCCCGCAACCGCGCACCCAACGCATGGGACGCCGCATTGCCAATCGCCGCCCCGATCGGGGCAATCGTGGCTTCCCCCATGCCGAGCGACGGATCGTTGGGCCGGTGCATCAGGCGGCAGGTGATCGGCGGGATTTCGGAAAAGCGCAGGATGGGATAGCGGTCCCAGTTGCGCGACGCGATGCCGGCTTCATCGAGCAGGACTTGTTCCTTGAGGGTCCAGCTGGCGCCCTGGATAATGCCGCCTTCGAGCTGGGCGATCACCCCATCCGGATTGATAGCGAGTCCAGCGTCGGCGGCGCACCAGATTTCGAGCAGGCGGATTTCGGTGTCGACAGACACTCGTACAGCGATGGCCGCATAGCCACTGGTGTTTTTGTAGCGTCCGAAGGCGAGGCCAAGCCCTTCGCCGGTGCCGGCCGGGCCACGGGCTGACCAGTTGGCCATTTCTGCCACCGTGGTGAGCACGTCCCGCGCGCGTGGGTCGGGCTGCATGGCGAGGCGGTAGGCCAGCGGGTCCTGGCCGGCGGCATCGGCACATTCATCGAGGAAGCATTCCAGCGCGAAAATATTCGGCATGGCACCGAGGCCGCGCAGCGCGGACGTGCGGACCGGGGGGCTGGGCACCAGATGGTGGCGATAGCGCATCGCCGGGATGGCGTAGTTGGGGATGGCGTTGCGGGTGCCGGCGCCGGGATACGGGACCGAGGTTTCGGCAACCGGCGATGGCGGGCACGGATTGGGCTGGGTGCGGGCGGTGAGCGCGTTGCCCGCGCCGCCGCGCCCGGAATGCGGGGCGGACCAGATATCGGTGGTGAGATCGCGCAGCGCGCCATCCGGGCCGAGCACGCCGTCCTGGCGCACCAGCATGGCGGGGCCAACCGGTTCGTGCCCGAATTCATCTTCCCGCCGCCATTGCACCCGGATGGGGGTGCCAGGGCGCAGGCAGGCGATGGCGGCGGCGTCAAACGCAGCATCATCGGCGCCGTTATGGCCGTAGCAGCCACTGCCATGGAGGTGGCGGACGGAAATTTGCGCCGGATTGAGCTTAAGCCCGCCGGCGAGGACGGCTTGCAGCGGAAAAACCCCCTGGGCGTGGCACCAGACGGTCAGGCGGCCGTCGCGGAATTCGGCAACCGCGCAGGACGGGCCGATTGAGCCGTGGGCGATGTAGGGGCGCGAATAGGTCGCGGTGATGCGGGTGCCAGGTGGCGGTTGGTTCGCGTCGCCATGGGCGCCGTGGCGGCTGGGTTGGGTCGGGAGCCAGGCGGCTTCCTGCTGGTCCGCGGTCAAAGGCGGCAGCCCGTTCCAGCCAATCGCGGTATCGGCGGCGAAGGCGGCGCGGCGCAGATCGGTCGGGCTATCGGCGATCAGCGCCAGCATCATGCCGTGGCGAATGATTTCGACCCTTCCGCCGGCGGCGCGCTGGATGGCGGCGAGGTCGAGACCGGCGATCGCCATGCCGATGCGGGGTGCGTGCACGACGTGGCCATGGCGCATGCCGGGGCGAACCAGATCATGCACGAAGCCACCGCCGAAGATTTTGGCTGGCAGGTCGCGCCGTGCGACGTTCTGGCCGACAACGCGATAGGCGCTGGCGGGCTTGGGCGGGGCGCTGCCGGTCGCGTCACGGGCGAGATCGAGGCGGAGGGTCCAGTAATCCTGACCGCTTGGCTTTCCATTTTGGGCAATGGCGCCGGCATCGATGCTAAGGTCCTGCGGGCCGCAATTGAGCCGTGCCGCGGCGGCGGCCAGCGCGATGGCGCGGGCTTCCGCGCAGACCAGACGCAACGATGCGCCCCCGACTTCGATGGAGAGCGATCCGGTGGTCATGCCCTCATCCGGGGCGCAATCGGTGTCGCCGGCGGTGAGGTCGATCTGGTCGAGCCCGACATCAAGTTCCTCGGCGGCGATCTGGGCCAGGGCGGTGGCGATGCCCTGGCCGATTTCGACCTTGCCGACGCGGATGCCAGCGCGGCCGGGGACGGAGAAATCGAGCCAGCGATCAAGGCGCGGATTGTCAATGAGGCTTTTGGGCAGGGTGTTGGCGATCATTGGGCGGCCCTCGCCACCGCTGCTAGGATGCGTGGATGGGCGCCGCAGCGACAAAGATTGCCATCGAGGGCTTCGGCGATTTCGCTGCGAGTGGGCGACGGATTGCGCGCCAGCAGGGCGGCGGCGGCGATTTGCATGCCGGACAGGCAGTAGCCGCATTGGCCGGCTTGCACGGCGAGCATTGCGGTCTGGATCTTGTGCGGCGCGTCCGGGGTGCCGAGGCCTTCGACGGTGGTGATGTCGCGGCCAGCCAACGTGCCGATTTCCCGTGTGCACGCATAGGCGGGCACGCCATCGACCAGCACCAGGCAGGCGCCGCAAAGTTCGGCGCCACAGCCATAGCGCGTGGCGCTGAGGCCGAGCGGACCGCGCAGCACGTCGAGCAATGGCGCGGTGGGATCGATGGTCAGGCTGACAACGCGGCCATTCACCGAAAGTGACAGGGGGATTGGGTCGGTCATGGGCGGAACCGTAACACGCTTGATCCGGGCCGGGCAGGGTGGTGCAATGGTGGCATCGAACCGAGGACCAAATAATGCCGAACCATCCGATGCGTGGCCCCAACCGTTTCAAGCTCGGGGTGTTTTCCGCCAATGCCGATGGCGGGCTGACCTTGACGCGGGTGCCGGAGCGCTGGCCGGCAATTTTCGCCGAAATCGTCGAAGTGGCGCAAATGGCCGACCGCGCCGGCATTGAGTTCTTCCTGCCGATCGCGCGCTGGAAGGGTTTTGGCGGCGAAATGAACAGCCGCGAATGGAGCTTCGAGACTTTCACCTATGCGGCGGCTTTGGCTGGGGCGACCAAGAATATCGCGCTGTTTTCCACCGTCCATGTGCCGATGATCCATCCGGTTTATGCCGCCAAGGCGCTGGCGACGGTGGACCATGCCAGCAACGGGCGGGCGGGGCTGAACATTGTCTGCGGCTGGAACCCGGAGGAATTCGATCTGTTCGGGCTGAAGCTGATCGATGATCGTTACGCGCAAGGGTTGGAATGGTTCGAAATTATTTCACGGATTTATGAAGACACGGGGCCGTTCGATTTTGACGGCAAGTTCTATCAGTTGAAAAATGTCTCCGGCCGCCCGGCGCCGTTGCAAAAGCCACGCCCGGTGACGTTGAACGCGGCGTTTTCGCCACCCGGCCGCGATTTTGCCGCGCAGGCAGCGGATTATTTGTTCACCACTTTCACCAGCATCGACAAAGGCCGCGAACAAATTGCCGATATCGCGGCGCGGGCCGCGGTGACCGGGCGGGATGTTGGGGTTTATACCACCACCCATGTGGTGTGTCGGCCGAGCCAGGCGGAGGCGGAAGACTACTACGAACATTACGCGGTGACCGAGCAGGACAGCGCCAGCGTCGATCATTACATGGGCGCCAAGCAGGCCAATTCCGGCAGCCATGACGAAGAAGCCTATCGCCTGCATCGCAAACGTTTCGCCGGCGGGGCGGGGACGTATCCGCTGGTTGGCACGCCGCGCCATATTGCTGAGGAAATGGTCAAAATGCATCAAGCGGGCTTTGCCGGCACCACGGTGAGTTTCGTGAACTTCAAGCGCGAACTACCCTATTTCATCGCCGAGGTTCTGCCCCTTCTGGTCGAAGCTGGCCTGCGGGAGGCGGTGTGATGTTCAACGCCACGAATATTTGTTTCGCTCACGTCGCCTACCAGATGCAGGCACGCTATGCGCTGCGGAATGCGGGGATCGCGTCCAGCGAGGCGCGCAGTTTTGACGCGATGAAGGCCGCACTGGCAACCGCGGATGTGCTGGTGGTGAGCGGGCTATGGCGTAACGAATTGCTGGATGCGGCACCGAATTTGCGCTTCATCCAGTCGATTGGTGCCGGCACCGATCAGTTCGACAAGGCCGCGCTTGCCGTGCGCGGCATTCGCCTGGCCAGCGCTGCCGGCGTCAATGCCAACGCGGTCGCCGAACATGCGATGGCGCTGATCCTGGCGCTGGCACGGCGGCTGCCGGAAGCGCGCGACAATCAAGCGAAGAAGCACTGGCGCGGAATGATCGGCGATATTGCGGCGCGGGAAGACGAGTTGGGCGGCAAGACCTTGCTGATTGTAGGGATGGGACGCATCGGCGGCAAGCTGGCGCGGCTTGGTAAGGCGTTTGACATGCAGGTGATCGGGGTGCGCGCCAATCCTGGCGCCGGGCTGAATGGCGCGGATGAAATGCATGGGACTGCTGACGTGCCGGATTTGTTGCCGCGCGCGGATTTTGTTGCGCTGACTTGCCCCCTGACGCCGGAAACCACCGGGCTGATCAATGCGGCCGGCTTCGCTGCCATGCAGTCCAGCGCCTATCTGGTCAATTGCGCGCGCGGGCGGGTGGTGGATGAGGCAGCTTTGGTGGTCGCGTTGCAAACCGGGCAGATCGCTGGGGCAGCGATCGACGTTGTGTATGACGAACCGTTGGATGCGGCGTCGCCGTTATGGACGCTGCCGAATGCGTTCGTGACCCCGCATACGGGCGGGGAGACGCGGAAGTACGAGGATAATGTGTTGGATATTCTGCTGGAGAATTTGGACCGCTTACGCACCGACATGAAGCTGGTGAACCAGGTCGTTCCGCCATCTTGATGCGTGCCAAGAAGACGGCGGATGACGCAAGGGCTTATCCGCCCTACAATTCACCTTCGGT
>JANXRN010000197.1 GCA_025352995.1 Acetobacteraceae bacterium | reverse complement strand
CTGCTGGGCGCCAGCGGCGAAGGCGTCGCCGCTTTCGGCCAGCGCCGTCATGGCGTCCCGCATGGCCATGTCGGCTTCGGACAGGTTGGGCGGCACGTCACCGGTAAGGTCGGCCTGACGGGCCATGAGCTCGCCGAGCACCCGGCGTAGCGCGAGTTGGATTTGCTGGTCCTTGCTGCGTTCGGCGGTGCGCGCGGCTTGTTGCTGGTCCAGCTGATCGGAGGTTGGCGGTTGCGCCCCGAAGGGACGGCCGAATTGCGGGCGGCGGGCTTGCTGTAGCACGGCGTCGGCGCGGGCCTGGCTGTGATCGAGCAGCACGCCTTCGCGTTTTACCACGTCGCCCAGCAGGCTCATTTGCTGTTGGCCTTTTTCGCGTTGCTCGGCGCGTTGTTTTTCGCGCTCGGTCATTTTGCCGCGCTCGGGGCGGCCATTTTTCATGTCTTCGAGCATTTTTTCCAGCTCGGCGAGCTTTTGCCGTTCGTCATCGAGGCGGCCATCGCGGGCGGCGTCGCGCATTTGCTCGGCGAGGCGCTTCATGTCACGGGCATCGAGCTTGTGATCTTCGGGGTTGTATTTGTTGTTTTCGGGGTCGCGGCGGGCTTGGTCGGCGAGGGCTTGCAGATGGCGTTGCAGGGCGTCGCGCATGTCCTTGGTGAGCTTTTCGATTTCGGCGGGATCGGTTTTCTCATCCCGTTTTTCGGCGTCGAGGGCGGCTTGCAGCGCTTTGTCGGCGCGGTCGAGTTCCTTGGCGGTGCGTTCCGGCGCGCCGTCTTCAAGGTGCAGGATCAGCGCCCAGATGCGTGGCTGGGCCTGATCGACAACGCCGTCGTCCTGGCCGCGCAGCAGGGCGGCGATGGCGCGCAAATTCAGAAAGCCGGAGGTGTCGTCGCGCCAGACATCATCCAAGCCTGCCAGGCGGGCGAGTTCTTGCAGCACGGGCGCGCGCTGATCCGGGTCGAGCACCAGCATTTTCCGCACCGCGACCAAAGCGCGGGCGACGGGATGCTGGAAGGCGCGTTCGGGGAGGGTGAACCCCATGTCGGCGGAGGTGCCGACCAGTCCGGAGACGGATTTCGCCACCAAGCCGGCATCAACCGCAAGCCCGGCCCAGGGATGCGCGGTGAGGTCTTGCAGGCGCACGCCCTTGGCGGATTTGGGCGCGGACGCCGGCAAGGGGATTGCCACGATCAGGGGGGCGGCTTTGCCAGGGCGGTCATGCAGGCGCAGTTCGGCTTGCAGGCTGGCGACGCCGTAGGCGTGGCTGACCTGCCAGGGCAGGCGGGCCATGGGGGGGCGGGCGCGCTGAAAGCCGGGTGGTTCGGGGAATTGCACTTCCGGCGGCACGTCGGCGACGACAGCCATATCCCAGGCGGCGATGGTCCGGCCGGCGACGCGGACCTGGACCGGGCCGCTGGCTTTCAGGGTGGTTTCGGCCTGATGGCTGGTGGCGTCGAGGGTTTTGAATGGGGTGGTGGCGCTGTCTTGGACGAGTTGGACCTCCGCTGGGGTGCCGGTGAGGTTCACCGTCAACAGCGCACCGGCCGCGGCGGTGGCGGCGCCGCCTTCGGGTTTGAGGAAGATGGGCGCCATGCCGGTATAGTCGGGCGGGGTGATCCAGGCCTGGATTTGCACCGCTTGTGCGATGGTCGGCGGGGCGCTGGCCGGCTGCAGCGCGCGGATCAGCCGGCCAGGGGCTTGTTCACCGGCGATGGTGACGCTGGCGATCAGGGCGACGACCAGGGCTGCCCGCAGTGCGCGCGGGTCGCGGGCGGCAAGGCCGGGGCGGGGTATGCCGACGCGCAGGTTTTTCACCTGCCCGGCGGCGCGGGCGATATGGGCGGTCCACAGCGCAATGGCGCCACTGCCGACCACTGGGCGATCGGCGATGGTGGCGAGCGGGCGATGGCGCAAGCCGCTGGCGCGTTCCAGGCGGCGATCGATTCTATTGCGATCCGGCCAGCGATGGCGCCAGAAGCCGCGGACCAGAAGGGCGAGAATCGCGACGGCGGTGCCCGCGATCAGCGCAGTGTGCAGGCTGGGCGGCAAGCGGCGTGGCAGGTCGAGCAGGGCGAGCACGATGAAGCTGCCGGTAACCCCCAAGGCGGGCCACAGTGCCGGCCAAACAGCTTCGAAAACCA
>JANXRN010000193.1 GCA_025352995.1 Acetobacteraceae bacterium | reverse complement strand
GAACCCTGCCTCCCGAAAACCAAAGCTAAGAAAGCACTCCTTTTCTTGAAAAAAAGGAGCAAAAAAACTTTTCTACTGTGGTTCAGAGCGCTCCGCTGCTGCGCGGGGACCCACGCCAACGGCAAGGAAAGGATGAATTTTTTTGGTTCTTTTTGTTCACAAAAAGAACTTCTTGCCTTATGTTTTTTCTTGGCTTGGAGTCTTTCCCAACCAAGTACCTGGGAGATTATTTTTTTTCTACTTTGTTTTCAAACAAGGTAGATTCTTGCTTAACTCTTCCGAAGCAAAAACCGCTGCAGCTTCCCAGTCGCCGTCTTCGGCAATTCACTGCGATACGCGATCGCGCGCGGATATTTATACGGCGCGATTGTTGCTTTGACGAAATCCTGCAACTCCAGCGTGTTTTCGCCATAGCCCGGCCGCAGCACCACGAAAGCCTTCACCACCATACCGCGCTCGGCGTCGGGCCAGCCGATGACGGCGCATTCGGCCACGGCTTCGTGCAGCAATAACGCGGCTTCAACTTCGGGGCCGGCGATGTTGTAGCCAGCCGAAACGATCATATCATCGGACCGCGCCTGAAAGGTGAAGTACCCGTCAGCGTCGCGGATATAGGTATCCCCGGTCAGGTTCCAGCCATGTTGCACATAGGTTGCCTGCCGCGGGTCGGACAAATATTTGCAGCCCGTCGGCCCGCGCACCGCGAGGCGCCCTGGCGCGCCATCCGACACTTCATGCCCGTCACTATCCAGAATTCGCGCTTCATAGCCTGGCACCACTTGCCCGGTCGCACCGGCGCGGGCGCCCTCTTCGGGGGAAGCGATAAAGATATGAAACATTTCGGTCGAGCCGATACCATCGAGCAAGCGCAAGCCCGTCGCTACCGCCCAGGCTTCGAAGGTGGCTTTGGGCAAGGTTTCGCCGGCGGAGACGCATTTGCGCAGCGATGAGAAATCACTGCCGATAAGCTTGCCCAGCATGGCGCGATACGCGGTGGGGGCGGAAATGCAAATCGTTGCCTGATACTGCGGAATGGCGGTCAGCAAATCATCCGGGCCGGCCCGTTCCAGCAGCACCGTGCTGGCGCCGGCATGGAGCGCGAACAACAGCATGCCGCCCAGCCCAAAGGTGAAGCCCAAAGGCGGCGATCCGATGAAGCGATCTTTTGCAGTTGGGCGCAGCACATTGGCCGAATACGCGTCGCACGCAGCGAGCAGATCGCGATGGAAATGCATCGCCCCTTTGGGCTGGCCAGTGGTGCCGGAAGTAAAGCCGATGAGGCAGACATCATCGATGGCGGTATCGACCGTATTGAACTGATCAGACGCCGTTGCCAACAGGGCCGCGAATTCATCGGTGCCGAAATAAAGCGCCGGCACCGAGACCATCGTCCGCGCACTCTCCATTTCATCGCACAAGCGAATATCGCAGATGGCGAGGGCAATTTCGGCCTTTTCCATCGGATAGACCAGTTCGCGCGCGCGCAGCATCGGCATGGTCGGCACGGCAATGGCGCCGGCCTTGATCACCGCGAGCATGCAGGCTGCCAGCATCGGCGAATTAGGTGCCCGCAGCAGCACCCGCTGGCCGGGCGTAATGCCGAATTGCCCGACTAGAATATTGGCAATCCGGTTCACACGCGACAAAGTTTCGGCGTAGCTCAGGCGTTCGGTCGCGCCGATCAGGCACAAGGCGGCGCCGTGGCCATTGGCCACACGATCATCGAGGAAACGGGTGACACAGTTGAGCCGCGACGGGTACCGCAGCGACGGCAATGTGAAGACGAAGTCTGGCAAGTCAGCTTCATCGGGCAGATGGTCGCGGGCAAAACTGTCAATCGCCATCATGGCTCCCCCTCGGCGCGTCGGCGGGCCGGTCTCGCCTTGGCGTCGATCATATCATCGGTCAGGAAACGCGCCACTGACCGTTCAGTGGCCAGCAGATGGGCATCCATCAAGTCCGGGGCGCGGTCGAAGTCACGTGCCAAGACTGCATCGGCCAGCGCGCGATGTTCGCCGACCAGGTCGCGCACTTCGGCCACCGCATCGCGATGATGCAGCAGGCGGATTTTGCGGTAGCGGGCGGAATGATCGACCATCTGGTTCCAGAATCGCAGCAGCCAATCCGACCCGCACGCAGCGACCAGGGCGGCATGAAAGCGCCGATGAAGCGCCTCCCACGCCGCCGCGGTATCGCGGTCCCGCGTGGTTTCCGGCAAAGCTGCGCGGGCGAGCAGATGCTGGGCGGTAATAATCTCGGCCTCCCACGCCGCATCGCCCTGCCGCATCGCCTGCACCAGGCACACACGCTCAATCGTGCGCCGCGTCGCCATCAGATCGGCAAAGCCCGCGGCTGATGCTTCGGAAACCCGCGCGCCGCGATGGGTTTCGGCTTCCACCAGCCCTTCATTGGCCAGCCGCATCAGCGCCTCCCGGATCGGCGTCAGGCCAAGCTGAAAGCGATCTTGCAAGCCCGACGCGCGCAGCCGTTCGCCCGGCATCAGCGCACCATGGAGGATTTCGCCGCGCAGGCGGTCATAGGCCAAGCCAGTCTGGGTGGCGCTGGGAATTTCCGGCATGTTCCAAGATTTCATATTGACTCGCAGATTTTATAAAATCATTCTGCGGCGACCACAAGCCCGAGGAACCCTCAAAATGGCCGTCCCAAACTGGTCGCTCGCCACCATCGCCACCCCGGCCGGCGCCGTTGCCTGCATCGAAGCGGGCGATAGACTTTACGCGCTGGCACCGAGTCTGGCGCGGGTGGGCATGCCGGAGGTCACGGGCGTGATCGATCTTTTTGCCGATTGGGGCGCGTCGCTAGCAGCACTCGACCGCGCGGCCGGCCAATTATCGGCGGCCGATGTCGTTGCCGGCGGCCGCCTGTCGCCGCTGCTTTATCCCGGCAAGGTGATGTGCGCGGGCGCCAACTACTTTGACCATCTCGCCGAAATGGGCATGCCGGGGGCGAAGAAGGAAGATCAGCGGCTGTTCTTCTTCATGAAGCCGGCGCGCAACGCAGTGGTCGGCGAAGGCGATACGGTGTGCATGCCGATTGCGACGCAGGCGTTCGATTGGGAAATCGAACTTGCGGCCGTCATTGGCAAACGCGCCCGCAATGTTTCGGTATCCGACGCGATGTCCTATGTTGCCGGCTACACGGTTGCGATCGATTTTTCCGCGCGTGACCATAACCGTGCGGCAGAGACGTTCTACAAGCTCGACTGGGTCGCCGGCAAAGCCAACGATACGTGCTGCCCCCTCGGCCCCCGCTTTGTGCCCGCCCGCGCGATCGCCAATCCGCAAGATATCGGGTTGAAATTATCGGTAAACGGCACGGTGAAACAGGATGGAAGATCGACGGACATGATCTTCTCGATCGCCGAACAGATTTCGATTGCATCACGCATCATGACCCTTGACCCGGGCGATGTGGTGCTGACCGGAACGCCCGCCGGCGTTGGCGCGCCGAAAGGCACCTTCCTGTCGCTGGGGGACAAAGTCGAAGCCAGCATCGAAGGCATCGGCACCCTTGCGGTGCGCATCCAACCGGCCAATGGCTGAACCCAGCAGGAGACTTCAATGATCAATCGTCGCCATCTGACCGCCGGTCTCGCTGCCACCTTGCTCGCCAGCACCGCACGTGCCCAAACGCAGGCCCTATTGCGGGTCTCAACCGCGGCCCCTCCGGGTGATTTCCTGTCCAAAAGCCTGGAGGCTTTCAAAGCCGCCGTCGATGGCGCCAATGCCGGCGTGAAGGTTGAGGTTTACCCCGCATCGACGTTGTTCCGCCAGGGCGCCGAAGTGCAGGCGCTGCAGCGTGGCAATCTCGAGATGAGCACGATGACGACCTTTGAGGTCGCACAGCAACTGCCCGAGCACGGCTACTTCAACCGCGCCTATTTGTTCCGTGACTATACCCATATGCGCCATGTTTTCGATGGCCCGATCGGCGCGGAATATCGTGCGATTGTGGCGGCGAAAATGGGCATCGAAATCCTCGCCACCGCCTATCTCGGCACGCGGCATGTGGCGCTCGCCAAACGCCGAGCAGTGAAGGGCCCGGCTGATCTTGCAGGCCTGAAGCTGCGCATGCCGGCGGGACCAGAATGGCTGCTGCTGGGCAAAACACTGGGCGTCAGCCCGGTGCCGATGGGGATGCCGGATGTCTATCTCGGCCTCAAAACCGGCACCATCGACGGGCAGGAAAATCCACTGTCGATCTTCAACTTTGCAAAATTATATGAAGTCAGCGAGCAAGTTATTCTGACCACACATATGCTGCAGCCGGTGTTCACCAGCGTCGCCAAGCCCGCCTGGGACAAACTAACGCCAGTGCAACAGAAGATTGTGCGTGATGCTGCCGTGGCAGCGGCGAAAGTCAACGATGATGCAAGGCTTGCTGATGAAGCAACGGTTGCCGAAGCGATCAAGACCAAAGGCGTCACCGTCGACAAGATTGACCTGGCGCCGTTCCGCGCTGCCGCCGACGTGGCCTATGGCCAGGGCGAGGTGACCGCTGCCTGGGACAAGGCGTGGCTGAAGCGCGTGCTCGAAACTGCCTGATGCGCCGCGCCGCCCAAGCCATCGCGTCGGTTCTTTTCGCCGGCGTGTTCCTGGTGTTCTGCTACAAGATCGTCATGCGCTATGCGGCGCATGATGCCGTGGCATGGGCGGATGAAATCTGCGTGGTGCTGTTCATTTGGATTGTGTTCTGGGCTAACGCGTTCCTGGTGCCGGATTCAGCGCAAATTCGTTTCGACCTGCTGTACCGGGCTTTCGGCCCGACCGGGCAACGCTGGATCGCAATGATCCGCGCGCTGCTGATCGGCGGATTACTGGCGGCCGCGAGATCGG
>JANXRN010000186.1 GCA_025352995.1 Acetobacteraceae bacterium | reverse complement strand
CTGCTGGGCTACGCGGATATTGTGGACAGTAAGCCGTGGCAGCCCGCGTCGGCCATCGGATCGATGCAATTCGCGTCTCTGGTCGTGCTTGCTTATCAACTACTGCCAAGCGCCCGTCGGGTGGATGCTACGCAAACCGATGTACGTTCACAGCATATACAAAAAACCCTCGTAAGGTATGCTTGGCTTGCGGCTGTCGCGATCCCCGTCGGTGCGAGAGGATACTATGCTGATCATGGCGCCGTTACAGTCGCAATTGTAATTTTGGTCTTCGTATGCGTCTATCTGGTCGTGGTGCTTCAGCAGCAACGCGGCATGTGGCGAAACTATGTGCCAAATATCCTGGCCATACTGCTGAGCCTTGCGGCTGGCATCGGCGCACTGATCGGCGGCCTCTACCTCGCCCAACAGTTTTCCCCGCGCATGTTTGCCGTCGCCGGACCGCCTTGGGTGCTGGGATGCCTCATAGTGATGAACTTCGCCCATGTGCTGCTCACCCAGCGCAGCCCCAAAGCCGAAATGGACCGTGAGTTTCTCGCCCGGATGTCAGCGGTGGTGCTGCGGCTCGCAGTTTTCTGGCTGTTCGTCGCCGGCATTAGCCTCGCAGCAACCTCGCCGGACGTGCAGTGTGCCGTTCGCCACGTCGTGTCCGATTGGTTTGGGCAGTCGAACGAAAAAATCCTCGGCAGCGCTTTCGCAGCGGTCTCCGCAATTTCCGGCTATTTCGCCGCACACCGTGCATCTGCCGCTAAAACTGCGCTTTCAGGTCCTTCCGTTCTTATCCCGCTCGCGACCCTGGTCGCCCTTGTGGGCTTGCTGGTCGGCGCGTCGCTTGCCGCCGATTGGCTGCGCAGCGTCGATCCCAAAATCGGCGTGTGGGTTCTGGCGGCCGCGGCCGCGTGGCTCGTGGGTAATGAGCTGCTTCTCGTCATCGTCCGCTGGCTGAACAAAGCCCCCGGCCCCATCTTCCCTGGGTCCTTGACCAATCCCGGCGCCCGTCAATGGGGCTACGCGCTGCTGATCGGTGGTGGCGCGGTTGGACTGCTTACCCAAAAGCTTGGCTCTGGGCTGGCGCCGTTCGGTTGGGCTGCAACGCTCGTCTTTGTCGTCCTGGTCATCGCCCGTCCGATCAACGGCAATCGCTTTTCCCTGCACGGACTATATCGTAACCGCATTGAACGCGCCTTCCAGGGCTCCGTCCGGCCAATCGACGAAAGCGAAGTGTTGCCGCCGGACCAGGCCCCGCCCGATCGACCGCGCGGGGACCCCACGCCCAAGCCGGGCAGCCGCGATCCGTTCACCGATTTTGATGGGCATGATGCGCTGCGCCTGTCCGAATTGCTCAGTTCCGCCGACCCCGCCGCCAAAGCCCGCTTGTTCCCGGTGGTGAATATTGCCCTCAACCTGACATCATCGGCGCAAAGCCAGCGCGCCTGGGCCGAGCGCAAGGCCGCATCCTTCACGGCGACGCCGTTGCATTGCGGTTCGGAATCCATCCCCGACGACAAGGGTTTTGCCGTTACCGCCGACTACGGCTCCCGCGAACGGCTCGCCGGCCCGGACGACAGCGGCAATGGCATCAGCCTTGCCAGTGCGGTGGCGATTTCCGGCGCCGCGGTCAGCCCGAACATGGGCTATTATTCAGCACCCGCCACAGCTTTCCTGATGACCCTGTTCAATCTCCGGCTCGGCGCCTGGATGCCTAATCCGCACCAGGCACGGTCGCCGCAAGACCTGCGGCGCCCGATTAATGCCATTCGCGCATTGTTTGGCGAATTGCTCGGCCAGTCGGACAATCGAAGTGCGGCCGTTTACTTGTCCGATGGCGGACATTTCGAGAATCTTGGGCTTTACAGCATGATCCGCCGCGGCTGCCGCACCATCGTGGTGGTCGATGGCGGGGCGGACCCGGCATATCATTTCGGCGATCTCGGTAACGCGGTGCGCAAAATCCAGATCGATCTCGGGGTCGAAATTAATTTCACCCGGCTGCCGATGACCGATCGCGCCCGTTGGGGCAAGGACTCCGTCCCATGGCAAGTGGCTGATATCAGCTATAATATTCCCAACACCACCAATATCGTGCCGGGTAAGCTGCTTTACATCAAAGCCTGCCTGCCGCCTGATCTGCCGGCCGACGTCGAAGCTATGCTCCGCAGCAATCCCGACTTCCCGCACGATACGACGGCGAACCAGTTCTTTACCGAATCGCTGTTTGAAAGCTACCGCAAGCTTGGGCGCTTTCTGATCGATACACTGCCGGTGAAACCCGCCCCCGGCATGTCACTCAACGAACTGATCAGCAAACTGTATGACCATCAAATCACCGCAGCGTCACCGCCACGTCCTGCACCCCCGTAATGATAATCTGCGCCCCGATGCACAGCAGCAGAAACGCCGAAAGCCGGGCGACCGTCCGCCGGGCTGACGCGCCGATCATGCTGCCCACCCGATCGGCGGACCGGTAACACAGCCAGACGACCAGCGCGATCGCCAATGCCGCCGCCGACACGCCGGCGAAAAACCACAGCGGCGCGGTGTCCGGCCGGCCGGCGCCCAGTGCCACGGCGACCGCGATTGTCCCAGGCCCGGTGGTGAACGGCAAAGTCAGCGGGAAAAACGCGATATCTTCCACCGGCCCATGCGGCCCTTCGGCCTGTTCCTGCTTGCGCGCTTCCTGCCGTTCCGGCGCCGAAAGCAAATCCCACGCCCGCAGCGCCACCACCGCCCCGCCCGCCAGGCGCAAGGCTGCCAAGGATATGCCGAAGAAATTCAGCACATAGGCGCCACCCCACAGCGCCACCAGCATCACGATCAGCGAATACAGCCCCACCCGATTGGCCAGCCGCATCCGGTCGGATGCCGAATATCCCGCCGCCACGTCATTGAAAATGAACGCCGCCCCCGGCGGGTTGACGATCGAAAACAGCGCCGGAAACGCCAGCAGAAATGCGGCCAGCGCCGTATTCATCAATGCACCCGGTGATCCTGATGCGGGCTATCCAGGCTGAAAGCAGGAATGGTCAGATCGAGCTTCTCCCCGGTCGGCACCACGACTGCGTGATACATGCCGCACATGAAACCGGATGGCGTGGTAAGCGGGGTGCCGGAGGTATATTCGAACATCTTGCCCGGATCGATGACCGGGGTTTCCCCCACCACGCCCTCGCCATGCACCGACTGGGTGCGGCCTTGGCCGTCGGTGATGTGCCAGGTGCGTTTCAGCACCTGGACAGTTTCAGCGCCCTGGTTTTCGATGCGGATGCGATAAGCCCAGAAGAATTCCCCCTCATCCGGGTTTGACTTGTCGGCCAGGAAGAAGGACCGCACGCTGACCTTCACGCCCTGGGTAGTCGCCGTATAGTCGCTCATCACCGTCTATCCCCGCATGATTTCCAGCCCTTGTAGCAGATCATCGGTGATGTCGGCGACATCTTCCAGCCCGACCGACAGGCGGATCACCCCGTCGGTGATCCCGAGCTTGGCACGCTCTTCCGCACCGATGCGCATATGGGTGGTGGTGGCCGGGTGGGTGGCGAGCGATTTGCTGTCGCCAAGATTGTTGGACACTTTGATAAGCTGCCACGCGTTCATCAGCTTGAAGGCAGCGTCCTTGCCGCCTTCCACTTCAAACGTTACCAGGGTCCCGCCCGCCGTCATCTGCTGCATGGCGAGTTTCTGCTGCGGGTGATCGGCGCGGGTCGGATACCAGACGCGGGAAATGCCCTTTTGTCCGGCCAGGAAATTCGCCACCTGCTCCGCCGCCCGGCACCCGGCATCGATGCGCAGCGCCAGCGTTTCCAACCCTTTCAGCATCACCCAGGCGTTGAACGCGGACATTGACGGGCCGGTGTTGCGGATGAAGGGCTGCAATACCTCATCGACCCATTTCTGCGTGCCGAGCACGGCGCCACCAAGCATGCGGCCCTGGCCATCGATATGTTTGGTGCAGGAATAGACCACCACATCGGCGCCGAGTTGCAGCGGCTTTTGCAGCAAGGGTGTCGCAAAGACGTTATCCACCACAACGATGGCGCCAGCAGCGTGGGCAAGGTCGGCGACGGCTTGCAGATCGACGATTTCGAGCATCGGGTTGGACGGTGATTCGAGCAGCACCAATGTCGCCGACGTTGCCAAAGCCGTCCGCCATTGCGTCAGATCACCGCCATCGACGAACTCGGTCTTGATGCCATAGCGCGGCAGCAAGGTCGAAACGATCCAATGGCAGGACCCGAACAGCGCGCGGGATGCGACGACGCGATCGCCGGTTTTCAGATGCGATAGCAACGCCGCATGAACTGCGGCCATGCCAGTCGCCGTCGCGCGACAGGCTTCGGCACCTTCGAGCATCGCCAGACGATTTTCGAACATGGAAACCGTGGGGTTACCGAAACGAGAATATTGATAATGGGTAACTTCATTCTTGAAGGTCGCCTCGGCCTGCTCAGCGCTGTCATAGACAAAGCCGGAGGTGAGGTAGAGCGCCTCCGCGGTTTCGCCATGCGGCGAACGATCCACGCCGCCTTGAACAAGAATAGTGGCGGGACGGTAGGTTTTGCGGGAGTTGGTCATTGCATGTGGCCCTGAACGAATGTTGGGCCGACCATCAGATGCAGCGGACATGACTGTCCACTGGCCTCTTTAGCGCGCTTATTTCACCTCGCCGCAATCCGGCCGGACA
>JANXRN010000128.1 GCA_025352995.1 Acetobacteraceae bacterium | reverse complement strand
GCGCTGATCGATGTGCGGCCGCGAAATGACCGTGGCGCATCCCGCATTGCCTGGGCGAAAGCCCGCGCTGACGCGGCATCTTTCACGATCGTCCAATGCAGCACCGTCCGAACCTGAAAGTCTGAGGCAAATTCGACATAGGCCACCAGGATTTGCCCCAGCGCCCCACCCTGGATCGCCGCCACCACTTTCGGGTCGGTAAAGGCTGCCAGATAGCCCTGCTTCTGGATTTCGAATTCCTGGTCATTAATGCTGCCCGACACGTCATCAACCAGCACCAGCGCGAGGTCGACGCCCTCCTGGGCATGCGCCGGCGGGGTGAACGCGAACAAGGCGACAAGCAGGTATGGAATAAGCCTGAACATGACGGCGGCTCCGTCCTCGGGTCGAAGGCTGGAGTGGAGCATAGAAGCGGGGTCTGCTGTCAACGATTTTCCGTGTCAATCTGGGGCGAGCCGGTCTCAATGACACATAGGGTCAAATTTTGCGGCGGGTGCTCGTCTATGGCAACCTAGGTAAATTGCCCAATAACCGCGATTCGCAATCAGGGAAGTGATCAGCCTCATGGCTAGAACCGCAGCGCTCAGTTCACTTCCGCTATTTGATGAGCATCGTCCGCCCGTCCCGGACATCCGTGCGGTTGCTTCGAATTCCGGCGATTTTCTTGATGATGTACGACGCTTTTCCGACTTTGGGGCTGCCACGTTCGAGACGACCGAGAGCGGGATTCCCTATTTCATCAATGAATTTTGGACCTCTGGGCAACGGCAGGCGCATAGTATTCATGAGGTAAGCTATCGCGCTTGCTTCAAACCTCAACTGCCTGAGTTCTTTATCAGCCGGCTGACCCAAGTTGGGGAGGCGGTCTATGACCCGTTCATGGGTCGCGGAACGACGCCAATCCAGGCAGCTCTTCAGGGCAGGCGACCGGTAGGAAATGATATCAACCCGTTGTCTCGGTTACTCACACGTCCACGCTTGTTGCCGCCCAATATCCACGAGGTTGCCGCGCGGCTGGCGGAAGTGCCGTGGGAAACCGGGGAGATCGATCGCCCCGATCTTCTGGCCTTCTATCACCCCGATACACTGCGCAGATTAAGTGCGCTACGTGTTTGGCTTCTCGCAAGGGCACCGCTTAGCGAAACGGCGCCAGACCCGATTGATGACTGGATACGGGCCGTCGCTTTGAACCGATTAACAGGCCACTCGCCTGGCTTCTTCTCTGTCTATACTCTGCCGCCGAATCAGGCAGTCAGTGCTGATGCACAACTGAAGATCAACGCGAACCGCAACCAAACTCCCCCACCCCGGGATATCGTCGCGATCATCCTCAAGAAGACGCGGTCGCTGCTAAAAGATGGTGTCCCACCGCAACATCCGCCGCATATCCTCGGCGTCGGCCTTGCTAGCGCGACCCCATATGTGCCCGACCAAAGTGTTTCTTTGGTGGTAACGTCACCGCCGTTCCTCGATATCGTACAATATGCCGCAGATAACTGGCTACGCTGCTGGTTTGCCGGAATCGACGTGAGCTCTGTGCCGATTGGAATGCATCGGACCGAGAAAGCCTGGACACTGATGGTGCGTGAAACGCTTGTCGAGCAAGCGCGGATTTTGCGATCCGGGGGGCATGTTGCTTTCGAGGTCGGAGAGGTGAGGGGCGGCAAGGTGTTGCTCGAACGACTTGTTTGGGCGGCGGCTGAAAATCTGCCATTTGATCGTCTTGCTGTGCTCGTAAATCAGCAGGAATTTACAAAGACAGCAAATTGCTGGGGAGTTGGAAACAATACCAAGGGCACCAATTCAAACCGAATAGTCGCGTTGCGTCGCCATTGATATCTGGCCAGAAAGGCTGACCCATGCAGTCCAAGTTTACCATGACATGGGACGCTGACGAACTGGCGCGAGCGCTGAAAGTGGCTGTCCAGGATATCAGGGAGTATTTCACCGACGGTCGCCGCGTATCTTTTATCATCGAGCGGCGATTGAAATGGGAGCATGAGGGCTGGTCTCTGGCGCTGTCCGAAGGGGCTGGATATGACCTTCGCGACCCGGTCGGAAAGTTGTGGGAGGCGCGGTCCATCACGCGCGGCGGCGTGTATTTCACTTCGTCAAACCAGGTCGGCTCGGGAAGAAAATTCAATGAAGCCGCGTTTCTGGCGAAACTCGACGCTGTTGCGGGTTTCATCCTGGCCGATATTGTCGACTTCCCCACGGTAACAATTTTCAAAGTGCCGACGGAATTGGTGCGAGACTGGTATCGCACCGGGCAATTGCAAACCGCCGCAAAAATTTCACGCGCGCAATTCCATTCCCGTCTTGTTCCGCAGTTGACGTGAGCGAGACGTATCGGGTCCCATAAACCTTGCCCCGTCCCCGCATCTGCCCGATACATACCGTCCAAACGCCCCCAGATCACGGACGCCTGATGACCCCCACGCCGCCCCCGACTGACGCCCCGCGCCCTGATGCGCCCCGGTACGACTTCCTCGCCGCCGAACCGCGCTGGCAGGCCGCTTGGGATGCGCACGGCACCTTCAAGGTTGCCGACGTCCCGACCGACGGCCGCCCGAAATACTACGTCCTTGAAATGTTCCCCTACCCCAGCGGCAAAATCCACATGGGGCATGTCCGCAACTACACGCTCGGCGACGTGGTCGCCCGCTACAAGCGTGCCAGGGGCTTCGCCGTCATGCACCCGATGGGCTGGGACGCGTTCGGCCTGCCCGCCGAAAATGCCGCGCGCGAACGCAAAATCCACCCCGGCAAATGGACCCACGACAACATCGCCGCCATGCGCACCGAATTGCAGCGCATGGGATTGTCACTGGACTGGGCACGCGAATTCGCCACCTGCGATCCATCCTATTACGGCCACCAGCAGAAATTGTTCCTCGATTTCCTCGGCGCCGGTCTGGTCGAGCGCCAGGAAAGCTGGGTCAACTGGGACCCAGTCGACGGCACCGTGCTCGCCAACGAACAGGTGATCGACGGCCGCGGCTGGCGCTCCGGCGCCCAGGTCGAGAAAAAGAAGCTGAACCAGTGGTTCATGCAAATCACCAAATTCGCCCCCGATCT
>JANXRN010000124.1 GCA_025352995.1 Acetobacteraceae bacterium | reverse complement strand
GCTGGTTTTGATCCGAGGCTTCTTGCCCAAACCATCGCTCGACGGCGGCTTGTTGCTGGTCGAACTATCCAGGCCGAGTTGGCGGCGAAGGGCGGAAACCTCCTGCTTGAGGGCGGCGTTCTCCGCGCGAAGTTGCGCGATCAGGGTCACGAGATCGGGGGGGATGGCCATGGATGTAGAGAATCAGACAAACTGGCGCCGGGGCAACAGGTTTCTATGGGGATCGATGTGGGTAGGTGACAGGGAGGCTTGGGAGTTACACAAAAAGAACCAAAAAAACTTTCTCACTTTTGTTGCCGTTGGCTTGGGAACCCACCGAGCGGGTACGCCAACGGCAAGGAATGGATGAAGTTTTTTTGCTTCTTTTTGTTCACAAAAAGAAGTGCTTACTTCCTTTGAATCCCTTGGTGTCCACCCATCCTGGAACTCCGCCCCAATTGCGGCCTTTGTTGCAGGTCTGCGCAGCATCCCGCCGGCTTTGCGCTAGGGCGATTTCCGAGTATTTGCCCCGGCGCCATGGACCTCCAATCCCCGACCCAATCCGCCGGCCCGCTGCCCGCCTATCGCGCCATGGTCGCGGCGGGGGAGCTTGCGCCCGATCCGGCCCAGGTGCTCGGCGCGGAACGCTTGCAGGCGCTTTGGATAAGGTTGCGCGGCTACAACCCGACCGCGCGGCCGGCGCAACCCGGCCTGCTGACCAGGTTACTGCGACGCAAGCCGGTTGATGGCGCCGATGATGCCCGCCCGCACGGGCTGTATCTGGTGGGGGAGGTTGGTCGCGGTAAATCCATGCTGATGGATTTGTTCTTCGCCAGCGCCGATGTTGCCCGCAAGCAGCGCATCCATTTCCACCGTTTCATGCAGGATGCGCATGGGCGGATTTTCCGCTTCAAGCGCGACAATCCTGACATTGCGGACCCGATCCCGCCGCTCGCCGACAGCATCGCGGCCGATGCCGCGCTGCTGTGTTTCGATGAATTTCAGGTCAACGACATTGCCGATGCGATGATCCTGGGCCGGCTGTTCCAGGCCTTGTTCGATCGCGGGGTTGTGGTGGTGGCGACGTCGAACACCACGCCGGATAATTTGTTCAAGGGCCAGCCTGGCTACGATGCGTTCAAGCCGTTCATTGCGCTGATCAAGCAGAATCTTGACGTGCTGGCGATGGATGCCGGGCGGGATTTCCGCCGCGCGCGGCTGCATGGCATGCACACCTGGCACGTTCCTGCCGATGGCCGTGCCGATCGTGCGCTCGATACCGCGTTCGCCGAACTCGCGGGCGACGCCAAGGCCGGGCCGGAGAGGCTGACCGTCACTGGCCGCACCTTGATCGTGCCGCACGCGGCCGGTGGCGTTGCGCGCTTTGATTTTTCGGCGCTATGCGCCACCGCGTTGGGCGCCGGCGACTTTCTGGCACTTGCCACCCATTATCATTGCGTGATCCTCGACGGCATCCCGCGCCTGTCGCCGAATAATTTTGATGAGGCGCGGCGCTTCATCGTGCTGATCGATGCGCTGTATGATCACCGGGTGAAGCTCGTCGCATCGGCCGCCGCCATGCCGGATGAGCTTTATCAGCGTGGGGAGGGTGCGAAGATGTTCGAACGCACCGCATCGCGCTTGGAGGAAATGCAGAGCCAGGAATATCTGGGCCTGCCGCATCTGACATAGATCATATTGACGATATCACTATTAGTATCATATAAGCTGGCCATGGCTCGGTGACCCCAGGATCAATCTTCAGAAGGACGGTCCCAAGGCCAAGCGATATCAGGTGGTCCAGATGCTGGACGCGATTGAAAAATTGAAGACCATGAAGAAGGGACAATGAGCGTGTCGCACCACTACGCCTATCGGGTTGTATTCTCCCACCAGGATGGCGAATGGGTGGGGCTGTGCACCGAATTTCCCAGCCTGTCGCACCTCGCCGCGACCCAAATGGGAGCGATGCAGGGCATCACCAACCTGGTCGCCGCCGTAGTCGATGACATGGCGAAATCCGGGGAAACCTTGCCCGACGCGATGAACGACCGCCGCTATTCTGGCAAGTTCGTCACCCGCGTGCCCGAACAGCTTCACCGCGCCCTTGCCATTGAGGCCGCTGAGGCGGGCGTGAGCCTCAATCGATTGGTGAGCCACAAATTGGCGGTGCCAACCGCGGCGATGGGGCGCCCGGCGAAGGGTCCCTCCAAGTCGCAAAAGGCTGCATAGCGGTGGGAGGACGGTGATGCCCCTGGATTTCGACCTGCGCCGCCTGCCGCCATCTTTCTACGACGACCCGTTCCCGACCTATCACGCGCTGCGCACCCAGACGCCGATCCGCGAGATGCCGGATGGATCGTTGTTCCTGACCCGCCATGCCGATCTGGTGTCCGTCTATCGCGATGCCAAAATTTTCAGCAGCGCCAAGGATGTCGAGTTCACCCCCAAATTCGGCTCCGGCACCCCATTGCTCGCCCATCACACCACCAGCCTGATTTTCAACGACCCGCCGCGCCATACAAGGGTGCGCAAGCTGATTTCCGGCGCGCTCACCGCCCGTGTCATTGCGGATATGGAGCCTGGGTTGATCGCCCTGGTCGATGGCCTGCTCGACCGTATCGCGGCTACGGGCAATTTCGATCTGATCGCCGATTTCGCCGCCGCCATTCCGATCGATGTGATCGGCAATTTGCTCGCCATCCCGTCCGATGCGCGCGCGCCGCTGCGTGACTGGTCGCTTGCCATCCTCGGCGCACTAGAGCCCAGCCTGACGCCCGAAATGCACGCGGCCGGCAACCGGGCGGTGACCGAGTTCATCGCCTATCTTGAAATTCTGGTCGCCGACCGCCGCCGCCATCCTGGGGACCCCGCGCGCGACGTGTTGACGCGGCTGATCCAGGGCGAACCGGATGGTGGCAAGCTGTCGGAGGCAGAGCTGCTGCAAAACTGTATTTTCATTCTCAATGCCGGCCACGAAACCACCACCAACCTGATCGGCAACACGCTGGTGACGTTGGCGAGCGAACCCGAAATCGTCGCCCGCCTGAATGCCGATCCGGATTTGCTGAAGCCGGCCATTGAGGAATTCCTCCGCTACGAAAGCCCGGTCCAGCTCGGCAACCGAATGACGGTGGCAGACACCGAGATCGCCGGCCGCAAAGTCGCCGCCGGAACCCCGGTCACGCTCTGCATCGGCGCCGCCAACCGCGATCCGGCGGTGTTTGCCGACCCGGACCAGCTCGACATCACCCGCTGGCCCAACCGGCAGTTGGCTTTCGCCTTCGGCATCCATCAATGCGTCGGCCTTGCGGTGGCGCGGTTAGAGGGCACGATCGCGCTTGGCCGCTTCCTCAAGCGGTTTCCACGCTACGCGCTCACCGGGGCCCCGCAACGCGCGGGCCGCGCCCGGTTCCGTGGGTTTTTGTCGGTGCCTGCGGTGATGGGCTGATCGCAGTGGTGGCGTTTGGCGGTGAAGTGGCATAATATGCCATGACTATCGTTTGGAGCCAGCGAGATGCCCACCCGCAATGTCGTCCTGACCGACCGACAATCGACGATGGTTGATGCCCTGATCGAAAGCGGCCGCTATCAGAATGCGAGTGAAGTTCTGCGCGACGGCTTGCGTATGGTTGAGCAGCGCCACCGGGAAGAAGTCGCCAAGCTTGATGCCCTTCGGCAAGCGGCCAATGTCGGCATTGCGGCTTTGGGCAGGGGAGAGTTTAACGAGTTCGCTGATGGGCATGCGTTGCGCGATCATCTTAACATCCTTGCCGACAAAATTATGTCAGAATCCCCGAGCAGGCGTTGACGGCCGGCCGCTGGAAAATTCGGCTCGGCGCCGCGGCCGAGAATGATTTTGTGAACATCCTTCGCACGACACTGGACAGGTTCGGACCAACACAGGTCGAAATTTACCGCAGCATCCTGGTGGACGCTCTGGAGCAACTTTCCGATGGCCCCGAATTGCCGGGAAGCGCTGCGCGTGACGACATCCTGCCCGGCCTGCGTAGCCTCCATGTCGCGCGGCGGGGACGGCGCGGACGCCATTTTATCATCTACCGCGCGGCGGACGAAACCACGATCGAGATTATCCGCATCCTGCATGATCGAATGGATTTGGCCGCGCATATACCCGTTTGACCACCCCCAATGGTGCAGTGCGGCAAGCCCGCCTTGCCGGGCATGTGGCGATGGGCTAGCTAGGCGCGCTCATTGGCACGAGATGGCCCTCGCGTCCGAAGATCGCCGTCGGTGGGCGCCCCGTTTGTCTCAGGCACGTCATTCCGCCTGACCCGCCCCTGTTTTTCTTCGCGAAGGATCGACCTCCCATGGCTCGCAACAAGATCGCCCTCATCGGGGCTGGCAATATTGGTGGCACGCTCGCCCATCTCGTCGGTCTCAAGGACCTTGGCGATGTGGTGATGTTTGATGTGTTCGGTGGCGTTGCCGCCGGCAAGGCGCTCGATCTGATGCAGTCGAGCCCGGTTGATGGCTTTGACAGCATGATGTCGGGCGGCAGCGACTACGGCGCGATCAAGGGTGCCGACGTGGTGATCGTCACCGCCGGTTTCCCGCGCATGCCGGGCATGAGCCGCGATGATCTGCTCGCCAAGAACGCCGGGGTGATCGCCGAAGTGGCGGCTGGCATCAAGGCCAATTGTCCGGATGCGTTCGTGATCGTGATCACCAACCCGCTGGATGTGATGGTTTCAGTCATGCAGCAGAAATCCGGCCTGCCCGCCAACAAGGTGATCGGCATGGCCGGCGTGCTCGACAGCAGCCGCTTCCGCCTGTTCCTGGCGCATGAATTCAACGTCTCGGTCGAAGACGTCACCGCCTTCGTGCTCGGCGGGCATGGCGATAC
>JANXRN010000117.1 GCA_025352995.1 Acetobacteraceae bacterium | reverse complement strand
GGGCGCGCTGATCCGGGCGCTCTGGGAGCAGGTGCGGATATAGACGACGCGGGTGGCGGAACTGGAATCCCGGCCCGGCGGCCGCCGAAGACGCCGGACAACTCGTCGGTTCCTCCCTCGCGGGGCCAGAAGGCCAGTACTGGTGACAAGCCCAGGCGAGAAGGTGCGCGCAAAGGCAGCCTGGGGCGCAAAGGCGGCGGGCGACCACCGGCTTGCGGCCCGCTACGACAAGATCGACCTTCCGAAGGTCCGGCCGGTGGTGACGCGTGTGGAGCAATACGGCGGTCTCTGCCAGGCGTGCGGTGGCACCACGCTGGCACTGCTGCCGCAGGGGCTGGAGCCGGGCTCTCCGTTCAGTCTCAACATCGTGGCGCTGGCGATCTATCTGCGCTTCACCAGCGCGATCAGCTACCGCCGCCTCAGTCGGCTGATGGCGGAGTTGTTCGAACTCGCGATCAGCGAAGGCGCGTTTGATGCCGCCTTTCGCCCCGTCATGCCTTGCTTCGATGCCGAAGTCGGCGCGATTCTGGCCCGCAGGCGGCATCATCTGGCCGAAAGCACGCGGCGCCAGTATCGTCGGCGGATGGAACGCGATCTCGATGCGGTGATGGCACTGGCGCCCACGCAACGCGACGGCTGCCGGTTGCGCAAGCGATACGGCAAGCTGCGCGGCCATCTCTTCACCTTTCTCGATCATCCCGAGGTTGCACCGGACAACAACGGCAGCGAACGCGAACTCAGGCCCACCGCCACCTACCGCAAGGTCACCGGCGGCTTCCACTCCGATTGGGGCAAGGACCTGTCCGCCGCCTTCCGCTCCGTCGTCGGAACCGCGGCACGACGAGGGATCGACGCTTTTCAGGCGGTCAGAATGACACTGTCAGGACAGTCCGTTCTCGTACCGGGTTGAGCAGATACCTTTTGGGGCACAAAAAAGAAGCAAAAAAACTTTGTCCTTTCCTTGCCGTTGGTGTGCTCACCCGGTGAGTTCCCGAGCCAACGGCCGCAAAGTGAGAGAAAGTTTTTTTGGTTTTTTTGGTTCACAAAAAGAACATCCTTGCCTTAACTGCCTGCGATTATCTGATTTGCCTTCAACGCGGCAATTTCCACCAAACTCCACCCCGCGGCCAGCATCACCTCATCGGTATGCGCCCCGATCGCCGGCGGCTGGCGGCGCAAACCAGGCCGGGCGCGATCATCGCCGAACTCCACCGGCAGCGCCGGTAGCCCGGTCATCGGGCCGGCTTCGCCCAAGGTGGATAATATTGTCGGTAACAGCCCGCCGGCGAGCATTTGCGGGTCTGTGGTCAGATCGTCGGGGCGGTTGACCGGGGCGTAGGGCAGGGTGGCAGCCTCGCAGCGTGCCAGGATGTCAGCAGCCGGCATGGCGGCGAAGCGTTGGCGCAAATCGGGGATCAGCCAGTCGCGGGCTTCGCAGCGCAGCGGGTTGGTGGCGAGACGTGCTTGTGTGAACAGATCGGCGAAAGCGAAGGCGTCGCAAAAGCGCTTCCAATGGGCGTCCGACGTTACGCCGATGAAAATCTGGGTGCCATCGGCCGCAGTGAACGGGTCGTAAATCCCCCACGCGCCGCGCCGTGCTGGCATGGGCGGCATCGGGGCGCCAGTGACGGCAGCACCAGCGATATGGGACCCGACCAGGAAAGCGGAAGCTTCGAATAACGAACTGCCGACGCGCTGGCCAAGTCCGGTGCGGTCCCGTTCGCGCAATGCCGCGAGCACGCCGACAATGCCGTAAGTCGCGCCCATGATGTCGATGACGGATGCGCCAGCGCGCAGCGGCTGGCCGGGCGGGCCGGTCATGTAGGCTAGTCCGGTTTGCATCTGCACCACTTCATCAAGCGCGGTGCGATGCTCATAAGGCCCGGCAAGATAGCCCTTCATCGCCAGATAAATCAGCCGCGGATTGAGCGCGGACAACCTGTCCCAGCCGCAGCCGAGCCGCTCAATCGTACCAGGCCCGAAATTTTCCAGCACGATATCGGCGCTTGTGACCAGCCGATGCACCACCGCCTGACCTTCCGGCCGCTTGAGATCGACGGCAATGCTGCGTTTGTTGCGGTTGAACGTAGCGAAGAAGCCGGCCGCAAAGCCAGGCAACCGCCGGGTGGCGTCACCCTCCACCGGCTCGATCTTGACCACATCGGCGCCGAGATCGGCCAGCAGCATCCCGGCGCAGGGGCCCATGATGGTGTGGCCGAAATCGAGCACGCGAATGCCGGCGAGTGGGCTGGTGGTCATGGGCAGGGCTTTCCTGGAGGAAGCGCTTGTCGAACGATGCGCTTATTTTTGTGAACGAAAAGAAGCAAAAAACTTTTTCCACTTTGGTTTCAGGCGCTTCCCAGTGCTGGGGGAGGTTCGCCAACGGCAAGGAACGGATAGAACGTTTTTTGCTACTTTTCGTTCACAAAAAGAAGGCCTTCCTTCCTCCAATTCCTGCCATGCAACCAAGTTTTGGGACTGGACAACCCCGCCCAGCAAGCGTCATGCTGCACTGCAATATAAATTCTGGGCGATGCCTGACTTGTGCGGGCCGCGATGGATCCCAATTGCACAATGTTACCACTTGGGTCGCGCTCGATCGTGTCCCGCAGTTTTTGACCACCAAGCAAGAAGATAAGGATCAGACCAATGGCGACAGAAAAAGCGCAAAACGTGCAGGATGTGTTCCTGAACCACGTGCGCAAAGCGAAAACCCCGGTTACGGTGTTCCTGGTCAACGGCGTCAAGTTGCAAGGAATAATAACCTGGTTCGACAATTTCTCTATGCTGCTGCGCCGCGATGGGCATACGCAGTTGGTTTACAAGCACGCGATCAGCACGGTGATGCCGGGCGCGCCCATCCAGTTGTTCGATGGCGTGCCAACGCCGCCATCGCCCAACACGTTGACCCTCGCGCCGCGGGGATCGGACGCTGAACCCGACTGAGGCGCACGCGCCGCCGACCCGCGCCGCCGTCATCCTGCCATGGGAACGCCCCACTGGCGGGGACGGGTTGCGTTCGGCCGAAGCACGGCTGGCCGAGGCGATCGGGCTTGCCGCGTCGATCGAACTGGTGGTGGTGCACAGCGCCATCCTGCCACTGCGCGCCAAGCGGTCTTCGAGCCTGCTCGGGTCCGGCCAGATTGAAGCCCAAGGCACGGCGCTGGCCGAACAGGACGTGGCGGTTGTCATCATCGATGCACAACTGACGCCGGTGCAGCAGCGCAATCTGGAAAAAGCCTGGGGCTGCAAGGTGATCGACCGCACCGGGCTGATCCTGGATATTTTCGGGGCAAGGGCGCGAACGTCAGAAGGCAGTTTGCAGGTCGAATTGGCGCATCTCGATTACCAGCGCAGCCGGCTGGTGCGGTCCTGGACCCATCTGGAGCGGCAACGCGGCGGCTTCGGGTTCCTTGGCGGGCCAGGTGAAACCCAGATCGAGGCCGATCGGCGGCTGATCGGCGACCGTATCGTGCGATTGAAAAAGGAGCTTGAGCAGGTGCGGCGGACGCGGTCGCTGCATCGGTCGGCGCGCAAGCGGGTGCCGTTCCCGATTGTGGCTCTGGTAGGCTACACCAATGCCGGCAAATCCACCTTGTTCAACGCGCTGACCGGCGCGGAAGTGGTGGCTCGCGACCAGTTGTTCGCGACGCTTGACCCGACCATGCGG
>JANXRN010000110.1 GCA_025352995.1 Acetobacteraceae bacterium | reverse complement strand
TGCCGGTGAAGGAACTGGGAATTCCCGCGGCGACAACAGGTCCAGATGCGCGGGAAGCGTGCCATGTGTCCTACCCCAAGCCCGATTGTTCCGGGATTCAGACGCCCTGTTGTGGGATATCAGCACCGATTGTGGGACGTTGGCGGCGTTTGGTGGGATGGGAAACAATCAGGTGGGATAAAATGCGCGTGTAGTGATCTGGGCAACTGGTCCGGCGGGATGGAGGGATACCTATGTTGGGTAGGGACATGGTGTCCTGGGACGCTGCGTCTTTTGTCTGGGATCGCGGCTCATCGCTACCTATGGTCCTTTTTATCGGCAAACGCGGAGGCCGCGATCATCAGGTCGCGCGCGTTGGCCAGCGCCTCACGGCTTGCCGCCTCCTGAGGCTCAGCCAGCGCCGCAGCGCCGCCCAGTGCGCGTTCGTTCGCGATCATCGCATCGATCGCCGGCAAAGCCTCACCCATTCCGATCTCGGATGAACGGGCTTTCTGGTCGAGCAGGTCTTGCAATTCACGCCATTCACTCGGGGAAACATCGACTTCGGCCACGAGCCGGCCGATATCCATCGGCGGCGTGCCCTCGGCATGGGTCCGCAGCCAGCGTAACACCAGTGCGGGGCGGACAGCGTAGAGGTATTTCTTGAGGTTGACCGGGCTGCGCCGGAGCCATTGTCCGCATACCCGTTCGATCAGCCTAACATAATGATGCCACGCCGAACGCCGCGCTGGCACCAGGTCGCAAAGCGACCGCAAGCGTTCCACCAACCGGTCCTCACTCATGTAGATGATCGGTGACGCAAGCCATTCACGGACGGTGCAATTACCACGTAGGATCAGCCCAAGTGTTTTGCGCATATCCCAGCCGGCAAGGTCCAAATCCCCAGGCAGTTGCTGTTCGATGACGTCTCGGCCGGGCGCGATTTGCAAGTGCCAGAGCGTCGGCCGGGCGTAGATGAAGCGGATATCCCAATCGCTGTCCGGGCTTGGGAAACCCCAGGCCCGGCTGCCGCTCTCGGCGGCAAATATCAGCGCGACGCCTTCTGTTGCTTCGATGTTAGCGAGATGCGGCATAGGGTCGATGGCTGGCGCACCAGATGGGAATTGATACGACATTTACCAAGCCTGCGTTTAGCCCGCCGGCAAGATACCGAGGGTGCGACACGTTAGATCGAAACCCCACCAGGAAGCGTCATAAAACCGGGATAGCTGAGTGAAATGTAGTGCTTATACCGTCCGACCGCTACGAACCCACGACGGGCGCCGAGGTTTCCACGCGATTCCTGACGCCCAATCGTCGGGGTGCCTCGAGATGAGACATAGGCGGAGGAGATCTGACAACAAGAACGTTGGTGGCTTCGCGATCATCTCCCCCGCCGACGGACCACCGGAGCTGCAGGCAACAGACTGAAGCCTGCTCGGCTCCCCCGAGTCGTGCCGAGTCGCCGGAGGTCCAGTTGCTCGGCTGGACTGCCGACAGCGCCGCCAATCCGATGTGGGCGGCAGACGAGATCATCAGCATGATTCAATTTTACTATTTATAACAGTAACTTAGATATTTTACGCAGTCCGTACAATGCCATTTTAAAGAATTGGCGATTTGACCATGAAAAATAATTTTCCTGGCTCGTGCAAGTATCGTAAATCGCTTATGTTCGTTTATACTTTAATTTATACTAACTCGTTTTTTGATCGAGAGATCACCAATGTAAGCATTGCCAAGGTAAGAAGGCCTAAATAGGTCCTAAGAGGCCTCTTAGTGGATAGTACAGCTGAACTATCAAACTATTTGCAAGCCGCGCTTTATGCCCATACCTGGTTCATCGCTGAACGCAATCCTCACACAAGGAACCATCCATGAACGATCATGGTATGCGGGCGATGGAATACCGGCCAGTGGCCAGCCTGACGCCCGCCAAACGTAACGCGCGTACTCATAGCCGAAAGCAGATCCGCCAGATCGCGGATTCCATCGAGCGATTCGGCTTCACCAACCCGGTGCTCATCGACGATGCCGGTGGTATCGTTGCCGGCCATGGCAGGGTCGCCGCGGCCAGACTGGTCGGGCTGAACACCGTGCCAGTGGTTTTGCTGGCCAACCTCACAGTCAAGGAGCGGCAAGCCTATGCGCTTGCCGACAACAAACTGGCGCTGAACGCGGGGTGGGATCACGACCTGCTGGCAGTCGAGTTCCAGGAACTGATCGATGCCGGCTTCGAAATGGAACTCACCGGCTTCAGCCTGGCGGAGGTCGACTTCACGCTTGATCAGGCCGTTCAGGGCAACCCGGAGGCGGAAGACCCAGCGGCCGATCGCATTCCCGAGATGGCTCCCACGGCAGTTTCCCGCGCGGGTGACATCTGGCAATTGGGTCGTCACCGCTTGCTGTGCGGTGATGCACGCGCAGCTGCGCACTATGACGCGTTGATCCAGGGCGAGGAGGTGGGGCTGGTGTTTACCGACCCTCCCTACAACGTCCCGATCGATGGCCATGTTTCCGGGCTGGGCCGTATCCGGCATCGCGAGTTTGTCATGGGTGCCGGCGAGATGGCCGCGGATGCATTCACTGCCTTCCTGGCCGGTGCCCTGCAGAATATGGCGGCACGGTGCCGTGATGGCGCCATCCTCTATGTCTGTATGGACTGGCGCCATATGGCAGAACTGTCAGCGGCAGGACGTCAAAGCGATCTTGAACTGAAGAACCTGTGCGTTTGGAACAAGACCAATGGCGGCATGGGCAGCTTTTACCGGTCGAAGCACGAGTTGATCTTCGTCTTCAAGCATGGCGACGCGCCGCATGTGAACAGCTTCGGGCTGGGCGATACCGGACGCTACCGCACCAATGTTTGGGACTATCCCGGCATCAGCAGCATGGGGCCGGGTCGAGCCGCCGAGCAGGCCATGCACCCAACGGTGAAGCCGGTGGCGTTGGTGGCGGATGCGATCCGTGATTGCTCGCGCCGGGGTGATATCGTGCTGGACCCGTTTGCCGGGTCGGGCACTACTCTGATTGCCGCCCAGATGACCGGGCGGGCCGCGCGGCTGATCGAATATGA
>JANXRN010000102.1 GCA_025352995.1 Acetobacteraceae bacterium | reverse complement strand
GGCAGGCCCGCCACGGCGCGGATATGGAGTTCGAACTGGCTCGCCGGGCAGGCGTCGATGGTCCAGTGGCCGGAATTATGCGGGCGGGGGGCGATTTCATTGACCAGCACCCGGCCGTCGCTGGCGACGAACATCTCCACTGCCAGCAAGCCCACCAGATCAAGCGCCGCCGCGACCTTGCGGGCCAGGGCCTGGGCGGCGTGGGTGATGCTGTCGGCGATAGGGGCGGGCGCCAGGGTAAGGTCGAGAATATGATCGCGATGGCGGTTCTGCACCGTGTCGAAGGCCGCCATGGTGCCGTCGGCGCTGCGCGCGACGATCACACTGATCTCACACGCGAAATCCACGAAACCTTCCAGAACCAATGGCTTGGGCGATAAATCCTCAAACGCGCCGGCAAGATCGTCCTGGGTGCGCAGCAGGCGTTGGCCCTTGCCGTCATAGCCGAGCCGGGCGGTTTTCAGGATGGCAGGCAGCCCGAGCTCGGCCGCGGCTTTGGTGAGTTCGTCGAGCGATCGCACCGCCCGCCAGGGCGCGGTGGGCGCACCGGCGGCGTGCAGAAAGGTTTTTTCGGCAATGCGGTTCTGGCTGATCCGCAGGATTTCCGGCGATGGCCGAACCGGGCGCAAAGATGCCAGCAAATCAAGCCCTTCGGCGCTGATATTCTCAAACTCGAAGGTCACCACATCGACCGCGGCGGCAAAGCGGCGCAGCGTGATGCTGTCCTCGTAGTCCCCCAGGGTGACGCCGTGGGCGACTTGCACTGCCGGGTCGTCCTTGTCCTGGGTCAGGATGTGGCAGCGATAGCCGAGCCGGGCGGCGGCCATCGCGCTCATCCGGCCAAGCTGGCCACCGCCGACAATGCCGATGGTGGCGTTGGGCGGCAACGGGAAGCTCATGGGGCGGGTTGATCCACCGGAAATTCTGCAATTGCAGCGGTTTGGGCGGCGCGGTGATCGGCGACACGCTGCGCTAGCGCGGGGTCTGCCAGGGCCAGAATGCTCGCCGCCAGCAGCCCCGCATTGATCGCGCCAGGCTTGCCGATCGCCAAGGTTGCCACCGGAATGCCGCCGGGCATCTGCACGATCGACAGCAGCGAATCCATACCCTTCAATGCCGCCGATTCGACCGGCACCCCAAGCACCGGGAGCGTGGTCCACGACGCGGCCATGCCGGGCAGATGCGCGGCCCCGCCCGCGCCGGCGATGATAATTTTCAACCCGCGCGCGGCGGCGGTCTTGGAATAGTTGGCCAGCCGATCGGGCGTGCGATGGGCGGAGACAATCCGTGCCTCATACGCCACCCCCAGCCGGTCCAGCATGTCGGCGGCATGGCGCATCGTTGGCCAGTCCGACTGGCTGCCCATGATGATGCCAACCAGGGCGGCCATCAGGCGATGCTGTCGGGGATGAGGTGCGACTCAAGCCAGGCGATCTCGTCCTTCAGCAGCAGCTTGCGCTTTTTCAGGCGCTGCAAATGCAATTGATCGAGCGAGCCGCTTTCGACCAGCCGGGCGATGACGGTGTCGAGGTCGCGATGCTCACTGCGCAGTTCATGCAGCTTGCGGAGGGTGGAGTCTCGATCAGTCAGCATAGGTGATGCCTAGCACAACATTGGCCCGGGATGCAGGGAAGAAACCGGGCGCCATCACGATGAATTTTGCCAGCTTTGTCACGATTTCTCCACCAGTTTAGCGTAGCATTTTGCGGCCTGGCCTTGCTAGGCTCCCGCTGGTGGCCCACGCCACCGGTCAGCGGCGACAGCATAGGAGTTCCCATGAATATCGGACCCCGCCTCAGCAGCCTTAAGCGTCAACATATTGATCTGGAGGCGAAGATTGCAGATGAGGATCGCCGCCCGCGCCCGGATTCTGATGCCTTGAGCCGCCTGAAGCTGGAGAAGCTGCGCCTGAAACAGGAAATGGAGCGATTGCAAACCCAACCGCATTGAAGGGTTAAGCCGCTTCTTCGGATTCCGGCATCGGCAGTGGCGGCACCGCCAGACCCTCACGGGTCATACGCTCATTCCCGGCCTGGATCGCGTGATGCAGGTCGGTTTGGGTGCACAGCCCAAGGATCACCGGATCGCGCGGTTTGATGTTGGCCGAATTCCAATGCGACCGATCCCGCACTTTCTGGATGGTTTCCTTGGTGGTGCCCATCAGCTTGGCCACCTGGATTTCGGTCAGCTGCGGGTAGTTGCGCAGCAGGAAGGCAATGCCGTCCGGACGGTCATTGCGCTTGGCAACCGGGGTGTAGCGCGCGCCCTTCTGCTTTTTGGCCGGCTGCACTGGCGGCAGCAGCTTCATGCGCAGTTCTTCGTTGGCTTCGCAGCGATGAATTTCGGCCAACGTCACCTGGCTGTTGGCCACCGGGTCGTAGCCGATAATGCCTTGCGCCACTTCGCCATCGGCAATCGCCTGGATTTCCAGCGGATGCATGCCGCAGAAATCAGCGATCTGGGTAAAGGTGAGGGCGGTCTTTTCGATCAGCCACACCGCGGTGGCTTTGGGCATCAGCGGCAGGGTCATGGCATGTTACCTTCAGGCCTCGCTGCCGCCATAATAACGCGCTGCGGCACGGGAAAGCCGGGCATATGGACCGGCGGGGCAGGGTGGTCAAGCGATACACCCGCCTGCCTGCCGCAAGCGCTGGGTATGGCTGGGACGGGAGAAAAACAATGCTGAACGAGGATGACTTGCCGACACCGAAGCCAAAACGACTGCAACCGCCGGTGCTCGATCTGCTCGGGGTGGATGAATTGCGTGACTATATCGGTGAATTGCAGGCCGAGATCGCGCGGGTCCAAGCCGATATTGTGAAGAAACAGGCGCATCGTAACGCCGCCGACGCGTTTTTCCGTAGGCCTTAATCGCTCAGCAGAAAATCGTCGGCGATGATCGCCAGGCTGGCAACTACCAGCGCCAGCGCGGTGAAATCGCGGTTCCATATCGTCGTCACCGTCACCGGGTCGCTGTCCGACCAGCGCGCGGTGGCAATGGCGCTGGCTGACATCGGGGTCATGCCGACCCCAACCCCCCAGCCCAGCATGCAGGCGAATGCCAGCACGGCGGGTGGGACCCCAATAGCGGCGGGGTCGGGCACCGCCGCCCCGATGACCGCGACGATGGCGATCGGGTTCAGTCCAACCAATCCGGTGGCGAGCAGCACGACAGGCACCAGCAATGGCACGGCAAGCGGCGGCAGCACGCCAAGCCATGGCGCCAACCCGCCTGCCGGCAAGGCCGCGCCGAGCGCCACGCCAAGGAAGCCGCCGGCCGCCAGCACCCCTGCTTCCCCCCGAAATCCCGGCAGGGCGGCATGGAATTCCGCCAGTCGGGGCCAAAGTCTGGCGCGCGTTTGCACCGCGGCCCAGATCAGCGCGATTGCGGGCACAGCCGCGGTCACCCCGGTTGACAGCCCGACATTGAAATAATGCCCAACCGCCCAGGCCTGCACGCTCACCAGAACCACTAACCCAACCACGACGAGATGGATCGTCCAGTGATCCGGGCTCGTCGCCGCTGCATCCGGCGCCATCTTCATTCGGCGGTCGAGCCATATCCCGATCGCCAGCATGACCATCGCGACCGCAAACCCCGCCGGCAGCAGCGGCCATAAATTGGCGCTGGGCACTGCGGCGGAAACCACCGCGGTCATGATATTGAGCGGCGACCAGCAATTCATCGTCCCGAACCCGCGATAGGCCGCCAGCATCATCCGCCCGCGCGCCTTGGCATGGGCGTTGCGCAGCATCGCGCCGAGCAGATCGATCGCGCCATAGGACAGGATGATGCTGAATAAATGCCCGCCCGCGGTCATCGCCAAATAGCGCCGGCCGGGTGGCTGGGCGAGCAGATGCGCGCCGCAGCGCCGTATCACCGCGCTATGTTGGGCGGCGAGCCGCAGCGCACCGAGGGCGAGAAAGAACGACGCATAGGCCGCGCCGCGCCGCCAGGCCGCGATCCAGGCGCCGAGCGGATCGGGTGCCACGCCCACCGCGATCACCCCGGCGGCGATCAGCACCACCAGAACCACCTTGACCATCGGGCGCTGCCGGCCGAATTCCAGCGCCAGAAACAGCATGATCGCGATCCCTGCGATCAGGCCCGCACCCGGCAGGTGGAACAGCAGATCGCCCAGGCTGCCGGCCCAGGCGATCAGATAGACAATCCCGCTCATCCCGCGACCATGCCTGTGCCGGGCCGATATGGACAGCGCCGGCCAGGGAGGGCAAACCGGGACGAACCTTTGCTGGAGCCGCACATGCTGTTCGATTTCGATAAAATCTCCGTTCTCGACCGCTACAAGCTGTTGACGTCGACCGTTGTGCCACGCCCGATCGCCTGGGTGGTCTCGCATGATGAAAATGGCGTGCTCAACGCCGCCCCGTTCAGCTTTTTCAACGTGTTTTCCGCCGAGCCGCCGGTGATGGTGATCGGCATTGGCGGCCGCAAGCCGGGCGATGCCAAGGATACCGGCGCCAATATCCGCGTCACCGGCGAATTTGTGATTAATCTGGTGAACTATGACCTCGCCCAGGCGATGAACATCACCGCAATCGATTTTCCGCCTGACATCGATGAGCTGAAGGCTGCCGGCCTCACCACCGTGCCCAGCACCCGGATCAAAGTGCCGCGCATCGCCGAAAGCCCGGTGGCGTTTGAATGCGAGCGTTTCCAGACCATCGAAATCGCCAATGACCGCGCTTTGGTGATGGCCCGCATTGTCGCGATCCACGTCGCCGATGCGTACGTGATGAACCAGGAGCGCTGCTATATCGACACGCCCAAGCTCGACCTGATTGGCCGCATGCATGGCGGCGGGGGATATTCGACGACGCGCGACCTGTTCGAAATGAAGCGGATTACGGTTGAAGAATGGGACGCCCGCGACTAGCGGACCATTATGCGAGCGTCGGCGCCGTAGCTTGCAGGCGCGGCGCTGGCCACGCGGAAACCGTGCCGTTGCCAAAAGCCCGCCGAGTTGTTGACCGCAACCAAAGTCATGCTGGGGAGGGCTTCGCGCGCCGCCTGCGCGACCAGCAAGCCCACTGCCGCGCCTGCCGCCCCGGTGCTGCGGGCGACGGGCAGAAGCGCGAGGTCGTGGACATAATATGTGGCCGGATTGGCCGGCAGCCGCCCCAACAGGCTGTTCAGTGCCGGCGGATTGCCATCATGCCATGGGTGGCTGACCGCATAGCCCATCAAATCGCCATGCATTTCCAGCGCCAGGCAACCAGCCGGATAGAGCGCCAGCCGCTCGGCCGGGATCGCCTCGCTTTCGGGAAAATCGGGATGCACCTGGTCGGCAATCCGATTGACCGCGTGCAGATCAGCCGCCCGCATGGCCCGCCACGCCCACATTCAGGCCGGCACCGCGATGTCGCGGGCGTGGATCCGCTTGACCCCCGCCTTGCGCATCGCAGCCCATGCGGCGGCCAGCGATCCGTTGGTGTCAATCGCGCGGCACGCATCTTCGATCACGAAAGTGGTGAACTCCGCCTTGCGCGCATCGACCGCTGACCACGCAACGCAGAAATCGGTGGCAAGCCCGGCGATGAACACTCGCCTGATTTTGCGTTGCTTGAGAAAGCCGGCAAGCCCGGTCGATACGCCGTCGGCTTCGATGAAGGTCGAATAGCTGTCCACCGCCTGGCGGTAGCCCTTGCGCAACACCAGATCGGGCGATGGGATCGACAAGGCCGGGGCAAGCGCCGCACCTGGGGAGCCTTGCACGCAATGATCCGGCCACAGCACCTGGTTGCCATAGGGCAGCGTGATGGTCTCGAACGGCATTTTACCCGGATGGGACGATGCGAAGGAGGCATGGCGCGGCGGATGCCAGTCCTGGCTTTGCACCAGATTGGGGAAGAGGGGGGCGAGGCGGTTGATGATCGGAATGACCTCATCGCCGCGCTGCACCCCCAAGGCGCCGCCGGGCAGGAAATCGGTCTGCACATCGACGATCAGGAACACATCCGCCGCTCCCAGCGTGATCTTCGCTGCCGCCCGCCGCGCGATCGCCACTGCTCATATCCTCCCACGATTAGAAAATGCCGCCGCCTGATGCTTGGCTGAATTGCGCCGGGTGCGCTACCCCAGGCCAAACCGACGCTGGATTTCCCCGGCCACGCGATCAGCCTCATCCAAGGTCGGGCGTTGCCAGGTCGCGATGGTTTTGCCGAAAGGCCGCGCCTGGCCGGCATCGAACAAGGTCTTTGCCAGCCGCCGCTGGCGGCGTGATGCCAGTTCGGGCAGCGCCACGTACACCGCCGCGGTGGTGGCGCAGGCCTCCGAAATCATCGACACCGAATCGGCGGTGATCACGATCACGTCGGCACTGGCGAGGAAGCCGCGATAGGGATTCTCCC
>JANXRN010000100.1 GCA_025352995.1 Acetobacteraceae bacterium | reverse complement strand
GCGCCGGAGGTGTTGGGGCGGCTCGCCCCCGGCATTATCTGGGTCTGCGCCCTGCTGGCGGCGTTACTGCCGCTCGAACGCCTGTTCGCAGCGGATTTCGAGGATGGCACGCTCGATCAATTATTGCTGTCCGGCCTGCCCGCGCCCGGCATCGCGCTGATGAAGGCGGCCGCGCATTGGCTGGTGACGGGACTGCCGCTGCTGCTGGCCGCCGCCCCGGTGGCGCTGATGCTGCGCATGCCGGATGAGGCGATCCCGGTGTTGCTCGCCGGATTGCTGCCGGGGACGGTGGTGCTGTCGCTGCTCGGCGCAACCGGGGCGGCAATCGTGATCGGCGCGCGGCGCGGCGGGGTCCTACTGCCGCTGCTGGTGCTGCCGCTGGCCGCGCCGGTGCTGATTTTCGGGGTTTCGGCGGTCGATGCGGTCACCGGCGACCAATCCGCGCGGCCGCATTTGTTGTTGCTGGCGGCATTTCTGCTGGGCGCGTTGCCGCTTTGTCCATTGGCGGCCGGCGCGGCGCTACGCGGCGCCGTCGAGTAACCGCCGCAACTTCCGCACCGCACTATCCGGCGTCGTCAGCACCGTTTTACCCGTCGCCGCCGCAATCGCGCTCGCCGCCCGCGCCAGGCTGAACTGCGCCAAGGCAATCGCGTCGCACCCAGCCAATTCCCTTGCAGCTGCCAGGGCCGCCGCATCGTGTGCAGCGAAATCCCCTCGATCCAGCGCCGCCATCGCGCCATCCGCCAGCTTCGGCATCAAGGTCACGCTGGCGGGAAACTCCGGCGGCATCGATGCCAGCGTCGGCGCAAACGTCGCCAGCAGCCCGATCCGGCCGCCGATCGCCACGGCTTCCTCGATCATCGCCTCATTCGGCTTCAGCACCGGCATCGGCGCCAGCATTTCCGCACAGGCTTCAATGCACGGCCCGAACGCGGAGCAGGTGAACAAAATGCCATCCGCGCCCGCATTGGCCGCGTAGCGCGCCAGCGTCAGAAATCGCCCGGTCATCGCGTCATCCAACGCCCCCGCCTGGGCCAGATCGGCGGACAGGCTGTCATCGAGCAAATTGGCCAGCCGCGCTTCCGGCCATAGCCGGGCGAAAGCCGCCTCGATCGGGACGACGGAGTGTTTCAGGGCGTGGATCAGGGCAATGCGCATCGTTGGTCCTCGGTTTCACCTGGAAATGGTTGAACCGGCGCGACGCCCATGGCAAGCCCGGCCTACACGACAAGGACGCCACGATGCTGCGCAGGCTTTATGACAAGGTGATCGCGCTTTCCGCCAGCCGCCACGCACCCTGGTGGCTCGCAGTGATCAGCTTCGCCGAGGCGAGTTTTTTCCCCATCCCGCCCGATGTGCTGCTAATCCCGATGGTGCTGGCGCGGCGCGAACGCGCCTGGACGCTCGCTTTGGTCTGTACGGTCGCAAGCGTCGCCGGCGGTGCGCTGGGCTATTTCATCGGCTATGCGCTGTTTGAGGTTCTGGCGACGCCCCTGCTGCGCGCCTACCATTACGAAGCCGCCTTCGCCCGGTTCAAGGACAGCTACGCCGAATACGGGCTGTGGGTGATTTTGCTGAAGGGGGTCACGCCCATCCCCTACAAGATCGTTACCATTGCGTCTGGTGCCGCGAGCTTCAATTTCTGGGTCTTCATGGCCGCGTCAATCGTGACCCGTGGCGCGCGCTTCTTCCTGGTCTCCGCCCTGCTGTATTTCTTCGGTCCGCCGGTCCGCGCCTTCATCGAAAAGCGACTGGGCTTGGTGCTGCTCGGCGTGTTGGCGGGGATTATTTTCGGGTTTCTGGTGTTGCGTTTGCTGTGACCGAACTGTCCGTCTGAACGGGCGAGCATTGCCGGTGCGTACGAATTACTGCGTTGTAATCAAAGCTTTCGCATTTTGCAATTCCCGGCAAGATGCGGCTTCCTTGCTGCATTTTGCATGGCGCTCGCAATATGCGGCGAACATCTCGGACCGAGCGTTTCCGATTTATTAAATCTTACCAGATAGATAGGCCAAGGCGCCCATCTGGCACAGTTCCTGCTTTCGCTGTTCCAAGATCACGCAGCCTTGGAACTTTACATGCCCCGCCCCGTCACGCCGATCCTTGCAGCCCCTTTCCAGACGCCGCTCCGCGCGCTGGTGCGCAAAGCGGCGTTTTGGGTTGCGGCCTCGGTCGTCACCGTGGCGGCCGGCACCTCATCGGCGCAGGCCGGCGTGCTGACCGCGGCCGACATCATGGGCCAGTTCAACGCTGTCATCAGCGGCAGCTTTACCTCGAACTCAGACGTCGAAGGCCGCTTGGTGACCAATGTCATGGCCGGCGGGGCAACGTTCTACCTGCCGCGCGGCACCGCTGCGGCATCGAGCTACAAGGCGGTTAACGCCATCACCATCGGCAGCGGCGTGCAGTCCGCCAACGTCAATAACGGCGGTGGCGTGAACTACGTGTCCAGCAACGCCGGCACCTTCAACCTCAATGGCGGCGGCGGGCTGACGCAGAACGCGCCGTCCTTCGCGATGACGAGTTTCACCACCCCACTCAACCAGTTGATCGTCGATCTCGCCGCCATCCAAGCCAACAGCACGGTCAACGCGACCGACCCGAACAACTACACCTTCGTCGAGAAGCCGGATTACACCGGCAGGTCGGTTTTCAGCCTGACCACCGCCCAGCTTTCCAACGCCCGCAACATCATCTTCAGCGGCAACGCCACCACGATCATCGTCAACGTGACCGGCACCAGCTTCAACCCGACGGCCAATTTCAATGCCAGCACCACGCTGAACCAGAGCATCATCTGGAACTTCATCGACGCGACGTCGATCAACTTGTCAGGCTGGCACGGCGCAGTGCTGGCGAAGAACGCGACTTTGTCCAATAGCTCGGCGATGGAAGGGTTTCTTTACGCGGCGAACTTCAATGGCCGCGGCGAACTGCATGATTTCTCCTTCACCGGCGCGCTGCCGACCAGCCTGACCACTACCGGCTCCAACGGAACGGCAGCGAACGTGCCGGAGCCTGGCAGCCTGATGCTGCTCGGCTCGGGTCTGATCGGCGTGCTGCTGCTGAAGCAGTGCCGTGATCGCGCGGCTGGGTGAGGGCGGAGGCAAAAAAACTTCCCACTTTGGTTCCAAGCGCTCCGTACCTGCGGGGGGAGGCACGCCAACGGCCAGGAATGGATAAAAAGTTTTTTTGGTTCTTTTTGTTCACAAAAAGAACTGCTTGCCTTCGGATTTTTCCTGCTTTGGAGTCTTTCCTAAAAAAATAGCGAAAATCTTCACGCCCCGACGTCAATATCATCCAGCGTGAACTGATCGCTTTCATCATCATAGCTGAACAATTCCGCGTAGCGCCCCCAGCCGATCACCGCATCCAGGGTTTCTTCCGCGTAATCAGGCGACATATGGTCTTCGAGTTCGTCGCGGAAGCGCAGCGCCGGCGCGCGATGGTTCCAGCGTTCATCAAGGGTGCGGCGGATCGCCGCGATCAGCGGCACGTGGGCGCGCAGGGCGGCGGCGAACATGGTTTTGCGGGTATCGGTATCGGCATCGACGAACGCGCGGGCGGCGTCGAGCAGGCGGATGTCGCCTTCTTCCAGCACCGCGAAGTTCAGCAGATGCAGCACTTCGCCAAGGGGGAACAGCTCATCAAGTTCCATTTGCAGATCGTCGGCGAGTGCGGGCAGATCGGCGCGCCCGCCATAGGGCGCGGCGACCAGGGTTTCCATCAGCCCGGCGAGCAAATTGGTGTTGACCGGGTGCAGCCGCGTGGCAAAGCCGGTGGCGACGGCCTGGGATGCAACCGCCGGCGGGGGCGTGGGCGCGCGCCGGGTCATCAGCGCGTAAATATCATCGACCATCTGGCGGAAGGCCGGATCGTGGCGATTGCGCGGATGGGCGAACGGCACCTTGATTTCGCTGGCGACGCGGCCGGGGTTGGACGCGAAGACCAGAATGCGGTCGCACATCAGCACCGCTTCCTCGATATTATGGGTCACCATCAGGATGGATTTGATCGGGAGTTTCTTCTCCATCCAGAGATCGATCAGATCGGTGCGCAGGGTTTCTGCGGTTAGCACGTCAAGCGCGCTGAACGGTTCGTCCATCAGCAGCAATTCGGGCTGCACCACCAGCGCCCGGGCGAGGCCGACGCGCTGGCGCATGCCGCCGGAAAGTTCCTTGGGGAAGGCGCTTTCGAAGCCACCGAGGCCGATCAGATCAATCGCGGCCTCGGCGCGGTTCGATCGTTCAGCGCGGCCAACGCCGAGGGCTTCCAGGCCAAGCTCGACATTTTCTTCCACCGTCAACCAGGGGAACAGCGCGAAGGACTGGAACACCATGGCGACGCCAGGGGCCGGGCCGGTCATCTTCGTGCCACGCCAGCGCACATCGCCCGATGTCGGCGTCAGCAGCCCGGCGACAATGCGCAGCAAAGTGGATTTGCCCGATCCCGAACGCCCGAGCAGCCCGACGATTTCGCCCTCGGTGAGCGACAAATTGACGTTGTCGAGCACCACCAGGTCGGGGTTGCTATCCTTGTGATATGCCTGCCGGCAGTTGCTGATATCGACGAGATTGACAGCATCCATGGTCGATACTCCGTACGGCCCGTGGCCGCCATTAGAGGTTGGTAGACGCGGGCAAACGTTCAGGACAAAGTCGCCCGCCGGCTGGTGTAAGCATAGATTGGCCGCCAGAAGAAGCGGTTGAACAGCACCACGAAGAATGACATCACCGCCACGCCGAGCACGATCTGGTGGAAATTCCCCCGCTCGGTCGCCTGCGCGATATAGGCGCCAAGCCCGTGGGCGGCGAGCTTGTCATCGCCCCAGACCGCCACTTCGGACACAATCGCCGCGTTCCACGATCCGCCGGACGCGGTGATGGCGCCGGTGATGTAGTAGGGCAGAATCCCTGGCAGGATGACCCGGCGCCACCACAGCCAGCCGCCGACGCGGAAATTCTTTGCCGCTTCCTGCAAGTCCCCCGGAAACGCCGCGGCGCCGGCGATGACATTGAACAGGATGTACCATTGGGTGCCGAGCACCATCAGCGGCGTCAGAAAAATGTCGGCGTTGAGCTTGAAGGCGACGATGACGATCACGAAAGGCGGGAACAGCAGATTGGCCGGAAACGCCGCCAGGAACTGCGCCACCGGCTGCACCCGGCGCGCCCAGGTCGGCCGCAAGCCAAGCCAGACCCCGATCGGCACCCAGATCAACGACGCCAACAGCATCAGCACCATCACCCGCAGCAAGGTGATCAGCCCCAGCACCAGGGTTTCGCCAACATCCGACCAGCTGAGGTCGGCGGCCACATAAGTGGCAATCGCCCAGATCGCGTAAATGCCGGCAACGCCAACGCACAGCCCGAACACCGCATCGCCCAGGCGGGTGGGGGCGGTTTCGCGCCCCGGGCGGAATTGCGGGAAAGCGATGCGCAGGCCGCCGAACCAGGTCAGCCCGTCGCCGAGCTTGCCGCCGGCAACGCGCAGCACATGGGTGCGGCGGATAACCCGCAGCATCCACGGGTCTTCGACCTCGGCACTCGCGGTGGTTTCAAAGCGGAACTTGGCCGACCAGGCGACCAGCGGGCGGAACAGCAGCTGATCGTACGCGAGGATGACCAACAGCATCGTCAGGATCGCCCAGGCGATGGCCGGCAGGTCTTTCTGGTCGAGCGCCATCGCCACATAGGACCCGATGCCGGGCAGCTTCCAGCTTGTATCGCCAAGGCTGATCGCTTCGGAGGCGACGACAAAAAACCAGCCGGCCGACATTGACAGCATGGTGTTCCACACCAGCCCGGGCATGGCGAACGGCACTTCGAGGCGCCAGAAGCGCTGCCACGCGGTCAGGCGAAAGCCCTTGCAGGCCTCATCCAGATCGCCCGGCACGGTGATCAGCGACTGGTAGAAGCTGAACGCCATGTTCCAGGCCTGGCTGGTGAAAATCGCGAAAATCGCCGCGAGTTCGAGTCCCATCACCTGGCCGGGAAACAGGCTCATGAAAAAGGCGATGGTGAAGGTGAGGAAGCCAAGCACCGGCACTGACTGCAGAATATCGAGGATCGGCACCATGATCAGCCCAGCGCGGCGGCTTTTGGCGGCCAGGGGCGCGTAGGTGAAGGTGAACAGCAACGATGCGGCCAGGGCCGCGAACATCCGCAAGGTGGTGCGCAGCGCGTAATCCGGCAGCGCCCAGGGATCGAGGGTGATGGCGCTGGTTTCCAGCACCGACAATGGCACCAGCGTGCCGCGCGCCGATTGCGACAGCGCGACGAGGACGCCGAACACGCAAATAATGGCCGCCAGGTCCCAGATATTGGGCAGGCGGCGCCCGCCGAGGGCGGCTGGGAGAAGATTTCGTGCCATCGGCGAACCTGAAATAATGATTAGACACGCGCCACTAGCCTAGCAAGCCGCGCCTGTCACCCCATCCGATATGTCAGCCGCGTGACATTGTCCCGGTGCTGCCGAACCCGCCCTCGCCTCGGGTGGTCTCATCGAGGGTCGCGACCTCGTCCCACACCGCACGCACTACCGGCGCCAGCACCGCCTGGGCGATGCGCATGCCGCGCTCGACGGTGAAAGCCTCACTCCCGGCATTCATCACGATGACCTGCAATTCGCCGCGATAATCCTCGTCCACCGTGCCGGGGCTGTTGGGCAAGATGATGCCGTTCTTGAGCGCGAGGCCCGATCGCGGACGGATTTGCAATTCATGGCCGGGCGGAAGGGCGATTTTGAGGCCGGTCGGGATCAGCACCCGCGCGCCCGGCGCGATGGTGACCGGCGTGGTGACGGCGGCGAGCAAATCCATACCCGCCGCGCCCGACGTTGCATAGGCCGGCAGCGCGAGGCCGTCCGAATGCGGCAGGCGCTGGACCTGGATGGTCTGGGTCATGCCAAAGCCTCCGCAATACGCTGGGCCAGCCGCTGGGCGACTTCGGCCTTGCCCAGGCGCGGCCATGGTTCGATTCCGGCAGCGGTGACCAGTTGGATTTCGTTCTCCGTGCCGCCCATGATGCCTGACGCGGGGGAGACATCGTTGGCGACAATCCAGTCGCAGCCCTTGCGGCGGCGCTTGTCCTGCGCATTGGCGATCAGATCGTTGGTTTCGGCGGCGAACCCGACGACGAGGCGCGGGCGCGCCGGGCCGGCGGCGGAAATCGTCGCCAGAATATCGGGGTTGGGCACCAGTTCGAGCGCGGGCGGTGCGCCGCCCGGGGTTTTCTTCAATTTCCGCTCCCCGGCATTGGCGACCCGCCAGTCGGCGACGGCAGCGGCGAAAATCGCCGCGTCCGCCGGCAGCGCGGCCTGGCAGGCGGCCAGCATTTCGGCAGCGGTTTCGACCCGGCGGACCGTGACGCCGGGCGGAAATGGCAGCGACACCGGGCCGCTGACCAGGGTGACGCGGGCGCCAAGGGCTGCCAGGGCGGCGGCGATTTCATTGCCTTGCCGGCCGGAACTGCGATTGGCGATGTAGCGCACCGGGTCAATCGGTTCATGCGTCGGGCCCGACGTCACCAGCACGTGCTTGCCGGCAAGTGGCTTGGGTGCGGACAGGGCCGCTTCGATTGCGGCAAAAATCGCCGGTGGTTCGGATAGCCGGCCGGGGCCGAATTCATTGCAGGCCATGGCACCCTCGTCCGGGCCGATGACGCCCACGCCGCGCGCGGCAAGCGACGCCATATTGGCCTGGGTCGCCGCATGCAGCCACATGCGCACATTCATCGCCGGCGCCACCAGCACTGGCTTGTCGGTCGCCAGCATCACCGTCGATGCCAGATCATCGGCGATGCCGGCGGCCATCTTGGCGAGGAAATTTGCCGTTGCCGGCGCCACCACCACCAGATCGGCGGCGCGCGACAGTTGGATATGGCCCATTTCGCTTTCGTCGGTGAGCGAGAACAGCGCGCCGTAAACCTTGTTCTCGCTCACCGCTTGCAAGCTCAGCGGCGTCACGAACTCGGCGGCAGACTTGGTCAGCACGCAGGTCACGCTGTAGCCGGATTTGCGCAGCAGACGGACGATTTCGATCGCCTTGAAAGCGGCAATGCCCCCGGTGATGACCAGCAGAACCCGCTTCACAGCCGCCACCCGCTATGGATCGCGGCAATCCCGCCCGACAGGTTCTGTACCTTGACCCGCGCAAAGCCGGCGCTGCGGCACATCGTGGCAAGCGTGTCCTGATCGGGGAACATGCGGATGCTTTCAGCGAGATACTGGTAGCTGTCGGCGTCGCCCGCGATGGCCTGGCCCAGGCGCGGCAACACCTTGAACGACCAAGCATCGTAGATCGGTGCCAGCGCCGCGACCCGTACGGACGAAAATTCCAGGCAGAAAAACCGCCCGCCCGGCTTCAGCACCCGCCTTGCTTCGGCCAGCACGGCGGCTTTGTCGGTGCAATTGCGCAGCCCGAATGCCATGGTGACGGTGTCAACCGCGCCATCGGGCAGCGGCAAAGCCTCGGCATCGGCCACCAGGAAGTTAATGCCGGCGACCAGCCCGCGATTGATCGCCCGGTCGCGGCCAACCCCCAGCATCGATGCGTTGATATCGGACAAGATCGCCGGCCCGCCGCCCATTTCCCGCCAGCCGAAGCTGATGTCGCCGGTGCCGCCGGCAAGATCGAGCAAAATCTTGTGCGGGCGCGGATCGAGCGCGGTCAGGAATATCCGCTTCCACACCCGATGAATGCCGAGCGACATCAGATCGTTCATCAGATCGTAGCGCGGCGCGACACTGTCGAACACCGCGCGCACCAGCGGCTTCTTGGCGGTTCGGTCCACCTGACGGAAGCCGAAATCGATCGATGGGTTGTCGCTCATGGGCAGTCTCTATAGCGTGAAGCCCACCATGCCGGAACTCCCCGAAGTTGAAACCGTGATGCGCGGGCTGGCCGCGGTGCTGGAAGGCCGCACCATCGCGCGCGCGGCAGTGCATCGCCCGGATTTGCGCTTTCCGTTTCCGCCCAATCTCGCCCGCCGTCTGACCGGCGCGACCATCACCGGCTTTCGCCGTCGGGCCAAATATCTGCTGATGCGGCTTTCCGGCGGCGATAGTTTGCTGATCCATCTCGGCATGTCCGGCCGGATGCTGATCCGCCCGACCGGATCGAACGACATCCCACTGCACGAACATATGACGATCGAAACCAGCGATGGCACCGCGGTCGGGTTTGTCGATCCACGCCGGTTTGGCGCGGTCGATCTGATGGTGACCGCCGAGGAAGACCAGCACCGCCTGCTCGTCGGCTTAGGGCCAGAACCGCTAGGGCGCGATTTCACCGCCAAAATCCTCACCGCCGCGTTAACCGGCCGGCGCACCCCGATCAAGGCGGCACTGCTCGACCAGACCAAAATCGCCGGTCTTGGCAATATATACGTGTGCGAGGCGCTGTTCCGGGCCCGCATCGCCCCGACCCGGGAGGCGTCGGCGGTGACACCGGCCGAAATCAAGCGCCTGGTCAGCGAAATCAAGGCAACGCTTGCCGAAGCCATCGAAGCCGGCGGATCAAGCCTGCGTGACTACGTCCAACCCGATGGGGAACTTGGCTATTTCCAGAAGGCCTGGAAAGTCTATGGCCGGGAAGGGGAGCCGTGCCCAGATTGCCCTGGTGGCCAAGCCTGCGCCGGGGTCGCCCGCATCGTGCAATCCGGCCGATCGAGCTTCTATTGCCCGCGCACCCAGCGCTAGCTAGAACCGGGCAACGCATTGGAGACCGCCGCGATGTCCGCACCTGAGATGATTTTGGTCGAAACCCATGGCGCCGTCGGGCTGATCCGCCTCAACCGGCCCAAGGCGCTGAACGCGCTGTGCGATCAGCTGATGCGCGAACTCGGCACCCAGTTGCTGGCCTTTGACGCCGATCCGGCGATCGGCGCTATCGTGCTGACCGGCAGCGACCGCGCCTTTGCCGCCGGTGCCGATATCAAGGAAATGCTCGGGCGCACCTATCCCGATGTCTATCAGAATGATTTCATTGGCAGACACTGGGAAACCGTGCTGCAGGTGAAAAAGCCGGTGATCGCAGCCGTTGCCGGCTTCGCGCTCGGCGGTGGCTGCGAACTGGCGATGATGTGCGACTTTATCGTGGCCGCTGACACCGCCAAGTTCGGCCAGCCGGAGATTAATCTCGGCGTCATGCCCGGCGCCGGTGGCACCCAGCGGCTGACCCGTGCGGTCGGCAAGTCCAAGGCGATGGACATGATCCTGACCGCGCGCATGATGGACGCCGCCGAAGCCGAGCGCGCTAACCTGGTGTCGCGGATTTTCCCCGCCGAAACCCTGATCGACGAAGCGTTGAAAATCGCCACCGGCCTTGCCGCCTTGTCGCCAATTGCTGTTGCCATGGCCAAGGAAACCGTCAACCGCGCTTTCGAAATCCCGCTGACCGAAGGTGTTCGCTTCGAACGCCGGCTGTTCCTGTCGATGTTCGGCACCCCCGACCAGCAGGAAGGCATGGCCGCCTTCGCCGAGAAACGGAAGCCCGCCTTCAAAAAGTGATCGCGCGTCTGCCGCAACTATGGTTGACTTGCCGCCGCCACCTGCCTAGAACCCGCCCCTTCCTCTACCGATGGACACCCGAGACCCAATGGCCAACACCGCATCGGCGCGCAAGCGCATCCGCCAGACCGCAGTGCGCACCGTGCGCAACAACGCCCGCAAATCCCGCGTGCGGACCTTCGTCAAGAAGGTTGAGCTGGCCATCGCCAGCGGCGACAAAGCCGCCGCCGCCGAGGCGTTGCGCAACGCGCAGCCGGAAATGCAGCGCGGCACCACCAAGGGCGTGCTGCACCTCAACACGGTCGCGCGCAAAATCTCCCGCCTGTCCAAGCGTATCAAGGCGATCGGGGCTTAAGTTCCCCGATTTCGCTTGCGTTGGCCTCCGGCGCATCGTTTCGCGCCGGTGAGAACAACGACATAGGGCACTAACCTCAGCCGCTTTAGTATAGAGTGGCCGGAACCCTATATATCCCCCACTCGTTACTTGCTCGCCATAAAGAATTAGTGCGCGGACAGTATTTTCGATTGCCTTTCGCCGGTTTTGGGCCTAGTCATTCTTTGTCGCCGGGCAGACACTAAAACCTATCATTTCTAATAAATGTTAGGTTTCCCAGTCTGTTAACGCGACAGTTAGCGACCGAACGCCAGTTCGGCGATGGGGTGATGGGCATTGATCAACGATAACGGCATCGACGGGGACGCAGCCTTCCCCAACGGCCCATCCCGGCAGGTTGACCCGCAACTGGCGTCGATCTGGGCCCGTGTACGCGGCCGGTTGCAAGCCGAAGTCGGCGACGTCGAATACCGCAACTGGCTCCGCCAGATGACCTTGATTGGCGTCGATGGCGATGAAGTGACGGTGCATTTGCCCACCCGCTTCCTGCGTGACTGGGTGCGTACCCATTATGGCAATCGGCTTGATGCGCTGTGGCAGGCCGAAAGCCCGACCATTCGCCGGGTGGATATTCGCGTCGGCACCGGCGTCCGCGGCACCGGCCTCGCGGAATCCGTTGCCCCCGCCATCACCCCGCTGGCCGCGTCGCTGGGTCTGGGCGCGGTCCTGGCCAACGCCGGCACGCCCCGCGCCGATGACCGGCTGCCCGATCTTGGCACCCTTGATCCGCGCTACAGTTTCGCCAATTTCGTCGTCGGCAAGCCCAACGCCTTCGCCCAGGCCTGCGCCCAGCGCGTCGCCGAACGTCCGGCCAGCCCGGGCTTCAACCCGCTGTTTTTGTACGGTGGCGTCGGCCTCGGCAAAACCCATCTCATGCACGCCATCGCCTGGCAGTTGACCGATCCCGCCCGCCCCGGCGGGCCGGCAACGGTCGCCTATATGTCAGCCGAGAAGTTCATGTACCGCTTCATCGCCGCCATCCGCAGCCAATCGACCATGGAGTTCAAGGAACAGCTGCGCAGCGTTGATGTGCTGATGATCGACGATTTGCAATTCCTCATCAACAAGGACGCGACCCAGGACGAGTTCTTCCATACCTTCAATGCGCTGGTGGAAAGCGGCAAGCAGATTGTGATCTCCGCCGACAAATCGCCGTCCGACCTTTCGGGCCTGGAAGAACGGGTCCGCACCCGCCTCGGCAGTGGCATGGTCGCCGATTTGCACGCCACCACCTACGAACTGCGCATTTCCATTCTCGAAGCCAAGGCCGCAGTGGCCAATGTCGTGGTGCCGCCGAAAGTCATCGAATTCCTCGCCCACAAGATCACCACCAATATCCGCGAGCTCGAAGGCGCGCTCAACCGCCTGGTCGCCCATGCCAATTTGTTCGGCCGGCAGATCACCCTCGAAAGCGCCCATGAACTGCTCCATGATATCCTTAAAGCCCATGAACGCCGGGTGACGATCGAGGAAATCCAGCGGAAAGTCTCCGAACACTGGAACATCCGCCTATCCGACATGTCGTCGCCCCGTCGCGCCCGCGCCGTCGCCCGGCCGCGTCAGGTGGCAATGTATCTCGCCAAGCAACTCACCAGCCGCAGCCTGCCCGAAATCGGCCGCAAGTTCGGCAATCGTGATCATACAACGGTGATGCATGCGGTGAGCCGGGTGGCCGAACTGATGGCGGTCGATCCGGCGTTTGCCGAAGATGTCGAGCTGTTGCGGCGGATGTTGGAAGGCTGAACCGTTTCAGCCGCCGCTATGGATCAATGCCCGCCACCTTCCAGATAAGCCGCCCGGATTTCCGGCCGCGCCAGCAGGTCCGCACCGGTCCCCGCCATGGTGATGCTGCCATTGACCAGCACGTAGCCGCGATGGGCCAGCCGTAGCGCCTGGAAGGCGTTCTGTTCCACCAGCAGCACGGTCAGGCCGGTAGTGCGGTTCAGTTCGCGGATCGCATTGAAAATCAGCTTCACCACCAACGGCGCCAACCCCAGACTCGGCTCGTCCAACAGCAGCAGCTTCGGCTTGCTCATCAACGCCCGCCCGATCGCCAGCATTTGCTGCTCGCCCCCCGACAAGGTCCCGCCGCGTTGGGTCAGCCGTTCTTTCAGGCGCGGGAACAGGGTGAACACCTGGTCAAGCTCGGTCCCCAGGCTTGCTTCCGGCTTGCCATGCGCGCCCATCAACAGGTTTTCGTAAACCGTCATCCGGGGAAATATCCGCCGCCCCTCCGGCGATTGGGCAATCCCCCGCCGCATAATCTCGTGCGTGGGCATGGCGGAAATATCATCGCCATGATGCATGATCTTGCCGTCACGCGCCCGCGGGCTGCCGCAGATCGTCATCATCAGGGTGGATTTGCCCGCCCCGTTGGCGCCGATCAGGGTAACAATCTCGCCCTGGTTGACCACCAGATCAACTCCGCGCAACGCCTGCACCGCGCCGTAGAAAGTGGTCACGCCGGACAGGCTGAGCACCGCGCTCATGCCGCGACCTCGTCTTCATCGCCTTCGCCGAGATAGGCGGCGATCACTTTCGGGTCGGCACGGATTTCCGCCGGGGTACCGTCGCTGATTTTGCGGCCGTGGTCGAGCACCACGACATGGTCGGAAATCCGCATCACCACGCCCATGTCATGCTCGATCAGCAAGATCGAACTGCGCCCGGCAACGTCGCGCCCGTCACGAATGCGCACCAATAAATTCGATAATTCATCACTTTCCCGCGGGTTCAACCCGGCCGCCGGTTCATCGAGGCACAGTAATTCCGGATCGGTGCACATCGCCCGCGCAATTTCCAGCCGGCGCTGATCGCCATAGGGCAGGCTGCCGGCCGGGTCGTCGGCCCGCGCGGTAAGCCCGGTGGCGTGCATCCATAGCTTGGCCTTTTCGATCGCGATCCGTTCGGCGCGGCCATGCCCGCCAAGGCCGAACACTGCCAAAAGCCCATTGATCACATTCGGCATCAGATAATTATGCTGCGCCACCAGCAGGTTTTCCAGCACCGTCATCCCGGCGAACAGGCGAATATTCTGAAACGTTCGCGCAACCTTGCCCCGGCGGGTGATTTGATGCCCGGGCATGCTGGTCAACAAGAAATTCGCAGCATCACCATGGGTCAGGCGCAACACACCCTCGGACGGGCGATAAAACCCGGTGATGCAGTTAAAGACGGTGGTTTTGCCCGCGCCATTCGGGCCGATCACCGCAGTGATTTCGCCGGCGCGCGCCTCGAACGACAGCGCATCGACCGCGATCAGCCCACCAAACCGCATAGTCAGCGCTTCGACCGACAGCAAGGGCGCGCCCATCAGCCGTGCCCTTCGGTCATCAGGTCGGCGCCGATTTTTCGTTTCGTCCCCAGCGACACTGATGGTGTCCGTCCTGACAAGAAGCCGCGTGGCCGCACCACCATCACCACCACCAGCGCGCCGCCGAAAATCAGCATGCGATATTCCTGGAAATCGCGGAACATTTCCCCGCCGCCAATCATCACAATGGCGGCCAGCGCCACCCCCAACTGGCTGCCGAGGCCGCCCAGCACCACAATTGCCAGCACAATCGCGGATTCAATGAAGGTGAAGCTTTCCGGGCTGATGAAGGCCTGCCGAGTGGCGAAAAACGCCCCGGCAAATCCGGCGAACGCGGCGCCAATCGCGAAGGCGGTGAGCTTGGTCACCGTCACGTCAATCCCCAGCGCCCGACAGGCGATTTCATCTTCGCGCAATGCCTCCCACGCGCGGCCCAACGGCAGCCGGCGCAAGCGCAACGACACCCAGTTGGTCAGCAGCGCGAGCCCAAGGATGACGTAGAACAGGAAAATCACCCGATGGCTGATGCTCGGCTCAAGGCCGAAGAAATCGGCGAAGCTGCCCTCACCGCCGCCAGAATTGAACACCAGCCCGAACAAGGTCGGGCGCGGGATGCCGGACATGCCGTTCGGCCCGCCAGTCAGGCTCGCCCAGTTCAAGATCACCACCCGGATGATTTCGCCGAACGCCAGGGTCACGATCGCCAGATAATCGCCGCGCAGCCGCAGCACTGGGAAGCCCAGCAACACCCCCCAGAACGCCGCCAGAATCCCTGCCAGCGGCAGGCAGGTCCAGAATCCCAGCCCAAAATTCTGGGCGATCAGCGCGTAGGAATAGGCGCCGACCGCGTAGAAGGCGACGTAACCAAGATCGAGCAGCCCGGCGAGGCCGACGACGATATTCAGCCCCCAACCGAGCATCACATAGGTCAGCACCAGGATGCCAAGATCGATCCAGTAGCGCTCGGCATAGAACGGCATAGTAATGGTCAGCACCAGAACGATCGGGGTCAGATAGCGCCCCACATAAGCCATCCCGCCGGCAATCCGCCCCGGTGCGGCTTTAGCCACCGGGCGGGTGGATTTCCACGCCAGCAGCGCCAGCCGGCCGAAAAACACCGCCGCGACGGCGATCAGCACGGCAATTGGCCGATAGATCAGTTCAATTGCCGCAACCCCAACCTCAGTCTTCAGGCCGATCATTGGCCCGAACAGGCCGAATGCCACCAGGGCCGACAAAGCCGCGTCGCGCAACATGATCAGACTTTCTCCACATCGGCGCGGCCAAGCAAGCCGGTCGGCATGAAAATCAGCACCAGCACCAGGATCGAAAATGCCGCAACGTCCTTGTACTGGACCGAGAAATAGGCCGACCAGAAAGTTTCGATCAGCCCGATCGCCAAGCCCCCCAGCACCGCCCCTGGCAGCGACCCGATGCCGCCCAGAACTGCTGCGGTGAACGCCTTAACCCCCGCGATGAAGCCGATATAAAAATCGATCACCCCGTAATAAAGCAGGAACATCAGCCCGGCGACGGCGGCCAATGCCGCGCCGATCACAAAGGTAATGCTGATGGTGCGATCAGTATCAATGCCGAGCAGCCCAGCCATTTTCTGGTCCTGCTCGCAGGCCCGCATCGCCCGCCCCAACGGGGTTTTGGTCACCAGATAGGTAAACGCCGCCAGCAGCGCCAAAGTCACGATGACGATGACAATTTGCATCCAGCTCAACTGCACCGCGAAGCCGTCCGAATTCATCAACGGGATGCCGCCGGGCAGCAATTCCGGCATCGGCTTGACCCGTGCGCCCTGGCTGACCTGGACGAAATTCTGCAACACGATGGACATGCCGATGGCACTGATCAACGGCGCCAGGCGAAACGATCCGCGCAGCGGTCGATACGCGACCCGTTCCACCGTCCAGCCGTAAAGGGCAGCGATCCCGGCGGCGAATACCAAGGTCAACGCCAGCGCCAACGGCACCGACGTGACGCCGAGGCCGGACAGCAAGGTCAGCGCGATCAGCGACAGGAACGCGCCGACCATGAACACATCGCCATGGGCGAAGTTGATCATGCCGATAATGCCGTAAACCATGGTGTAACCCACCGCGATCAGGCCGTAGATCATGCCCAGGGTCAGACCATTGATCAGTTGTTGCAGCACGTAAGCCAAGAACTATCCCCCACCTCGCGACTCGCATTTGAAGCAATGCTATGATGTTACACAAGCATGGGTGGCGGGCCCGGGCAAGCGCCGCCGGGCTTGGTTACCGCCCCTTGAAAACGGGCGGCCGCTTTTCGGCGAAGGCGCGCATGGATTCCTTCGAATCCTCGGTCTTGCTCAATTCCGCAGTCAAATTCTGTTCAAACCGGTAACCGTCCCGCAGGGTCATGAATTCGATGGTTGCGGCCGAATGCTTGGCCATGCGCGTCGCCAGCGGGCTTTTGGCGGCGATGTTGGCGGCCATTTTCATCGCCTCCTCCATCAATTGCGCCTGCGGCACGCAGCATTCGACGATCCCGAGCCGGTATAATTCCGAACCCGGCACCCGGTAGCCGGTCAGCATCATTCGCCGCGTCAGCGAATGGCCGAACAGCCGCATCGTGTGGCGCCCGCCGCCCATCAGGCCGACATCAACTTCCGGCAGGCCAACCGAGGCGTTTTCCGAGCACATCAGAATGTCGCACGATGCCGCCATGCCAAGGCCGGCGCCCAATGCCGGGCCATTGATTGCCGCGATGACCGGAATTTTGTTTTCCACGATCGACCAGCTCAGTTCCCGCGCCCGCCGCGCATGCGCCCAACCATCGCCCGGCTCATCCTGGCGCGACAGGCGCGACTTGATGTCCGCACCGGCCGAAAAGCACTTGCCCGCCCCGGTCAGGATCGCCACCCGCACCTCCGGCAGATCGTTCAGCCGGTCGAATGCCGCGATCATTTCCTCCATGAACTGGGTCGAAACCGCGTTCACCGGCGGCGCGTCCATCGTCACGACGGCAATGTGGTTGGCGATTTCAGTGCGGATCAAGGCCATGCGGGGCGTTCCTTCCAAAGGTTGCCGCAACTTGCCACAAGATGCGGCGACTTGGATATCGTGGTGGCGTTGCGGCGCGGTCGCCAACCGATGCGCCGCATCCATCGGTCAGGCCGCGAAGGATACGCCCTCGACGCTGTCAGGCATCGTCGGCAGCGGCAGTTTCAGCCATTTCTCATGCGCCTTGGCCAACTCACCATTGGCCTTGATCTGGTCGAGGAAGGCGTTCAGCGACGCGTTGATTTCCTTTTCCCCCGGGCGGGTGCAGGCGCCGTTGTAAATGCGCTGGAATTCGATCTTGTTTTCCCAGAAGCCTGGCTTGGCGTCATTCAAGCGGTCGATATAGAACATGTTGCCGCCAAGGCCTTGAACCTGGCCGGAAATCAACGCCTGGATCGACAGCGCATCACCGTCAAACCGCAGGATGTTGGTGCCGGCTGGCGACTTGATCTCGACGGATTTGGGCGCGATCATCAAAATGATGGTGGCAACATAAGGTTTGCTGAACTGTCCGCTTTGGCACGGTCGGCCACCCGATACCCCGACATGCGC
>JANXRN010000081.1 GCA_025352995.1 Acetobacteraceae bacterium | reverse complement strand
TCCTGGGTGTCAGCGATCACCACCGGGCGCGACGCATTGGCGGCAATCGCGATGGCCTTGGCAACCGAGCTTGCCGCATCTTCAATCGCACATTGGAACGTCGCTTCGCGCGCATCGATGAAGGCTTTGAACCCATCGGCCGCCGCATCGGCCTGCGCCTGCGTATCGGCATAGGCCGCCAGCGCCACCCCGCAATCATGGAAATCGGCATAGGGAAAGCCGAAGCAATAGGCGAGTTCGGTGACGCTTTCGGCCAACCGCGTGCGCTCCTCCATCACATCCAGCATCGGCGCCATCATGGTGCATTGCATCGGCAGCGCGATCCAGTAATCGACCTGGCGGAACGCCCGCGCCCACGGCCTGCCGCGCTTGATGCGGTCGAGCAGCAGCTTCATCGCCTGGGCGCCGGCAGCCCGCATGTCGATATGCGGATAGGTGCGGAACGGCACCACCGCATCGCACAATTCAACCATCTTCGGCGTCAGATTGCAGTGCGGATCGAGGCTGATGGTCAATGGCAAATTGCCGACCACCGCCCGCACCCGGCGCAGTAACTCGCCTTCCATGTCGGGGAACGAGTCCGCCACCGCCGCGCCATGCAGATCGAGGTAAACCCCATCCAACGGCCCGGCATCCAACGCGCGCGACAATTCGGCGATGATCAGCGCCGAAATCCGCTCGAACGCTTCGTCCTGCACTGGCCCCGCCGGATTGGCGAAACCCCAGGCGAGCGGCACCAAATCGACGCCCAAGGCCGCATCGATTGCCGCATCAATCGCGCCAGCGATCGGCACCGACGTGCCGCGCACCGCATCGAACAATCCCGCCCCCACCGTCAGGCGCGGAAAGCCGCCGGGCAGCACGAAATCGATGTAGCGGGTCGGGCGCGGCGCGAAAGAATGGCTTTCATGCATGAAGCCGCCAACGGCGATGCGAAGTGTCATGGGGTGCGATCCTGGCTGTCTCAGGCTACGGTAGCGCGGACGCGGCAAGGAGCAAGCGATGAAAGTTTTCTGGGACAAGGCACAGCAGGCGCACGCGCCGGAATTCTTCCTGCAAAAGGGCAAGGTGCGGAAGAATTTTGAAGTGCCCGCCCGTGCCGACGCCCTGCTCGAAGCCTGCGCCGACATGCGGATGGAGATTATTGATCCGCCGGACATCGATCTGCTGACTTTGCGCCAGGTGCACAGCCCGGATTATCTCGGCTTCCTGCGCGATGGCCCACATGCCTGGGCGGCGTTGCCCGATCCGGGGGATGAAATGGTGGCCAATATCCACCCGACGCCGGAAATGATGGCCAACGGCGCGCGCCGGTCATCAACCATTATCGGCCAAGCTGGCTGGTACACCGCCGATACGTCCTGCCCGGTCACCGCGACCACCTTCCCGGCCGCGGTTCGGGCAGCCGCCGGCGCGATTGCGGCGGCTGACGAAGCCGCGATCGGCCGCCACGCTTACGCGCTCGCCCGCCCGCCTGGCCATCACGCCTATGCCGCCCGGGCCGGGGGGCATTGCTACCTCAATAACGCCGCCCTTGCCGCCGAACGTTTGCGCATGCAGGGCGCGGCGCGGGTGGCGATCTTGGATATCGACAGCCATCACGGCAATGGCACCCAGGGAATTTTCTGGGAACGCGATGACGTGTTTTTCGCCTCCATCCATGGCGATCCCAACCGCTACTACCCCTGGTATGTCGGCCATGCCGGCGAACGTGGCGCGGGTGCCGGCGTGGGCTGCAACCTCAACATGCCGTTGCTGCAAGGGGCGGATGATGAGGCGTGGCTGGCAGCGATTAACGCCGCCCTGGCCGCGATCACCGCCCATCGGGTCGATGCGCTGGTCATCAGCCTCGGGTTCGATGCCAGCAGCGATGAACCGCTCGGCTTCCTCGATGTCAGCGCTGACGGGTTTGCCCGCGCCGGGGCGGCAATTCGCAAGCTAAACCGGCCCTGCGCGGTGGTGCAGGAAGGTGGTTATAATGTCGATGTTATCGGCGGGTTGCTGATCAAATTTCTGGGCGGATTGGGATAGTGGCGATGTTCAAACTTGGCGTGATCGGTACCGGCATCATGGGCGAACGCATGCTGCGCGCCGCGCTCGAACATGCTGGCGACATCGCAACAATTATCGGGGTGTGGGACCCGTCGGACGCCGCCCGCGCCCGCATTGCCGCTAGCCTGCCGGGATCGGCGATTGCCGCGTCGGCCGACGCGCTGATTGCGGCCTCGGACTGCGTCTATATTGCTTCCCCACCGGCGTCCCACATCGATCTTGCCAGCGCGGTGCTTGCGGCGGGCAAAGCGGTGTTCTGCGAAAAGCCGCTGGCGGCCAATCTCGGTGCCGCTGAAGCCTTTGTCGCGTCGGCCAAGGGAAAGCGGGCCGCGGTGAACTTCCCGATGGCGACGTCATTCTCGGCCGAGCATCTGCGGAACTGGCTGGCATCAGGCGTTATCGGCACGCCGCTGTCGCTCAGCATTGACGTCGCTTTCGCCAACTGGCCGCGCGGCTGGCAGCAAGGCGCGGCAAGCTGGCTCGACGGCCGGGCGGAAGGCGGCTTTACCCGCGAAGTTGTCTCGCATTTCCTGTTCCTCACCGCCCGGCTGCT
>JANXRN010000076.1 GCA_025352995.1 Acetobacteraceae bacterium | reverse complement strand
GCATCATTGTCGGGTTTCGATTTTGCAGCCCCGTCCCTGGCCCAGCGCCTGGGCGACACCGTGCGGACCTGGCAGACCCGAGCGCGTGAGCGCCACGAACTGGCGAAGTTTACGGCCTTTGACCTCAAGGATATCGGCATGACCCCGGCCGACCGTGACATGCAGCTTGCCAAGCCGATCTGGCGGGAGTGACCGAATCCCGCGCCAGCCGTTTGCTCAGCTGGCGTCGACCGACCGATGATCTGGCGGAGGCGCGGCACCTTTCGGGGCTCGCCTATCTCCGCCAGATGATCGCTGAGCCTGACCGGGCCGGACGGCAAACTCTACGCCCATGCGTCAACCACCTGCCTGATCATGGATTTCCCCACCGCCTGACCCTTGCATTCCCGCCTTCCGGTGGCATGATCCGCGCTTCATTGCCCTGCGGGAGCGCGCCTGATGTCGATCACCAAAACCCTGTCCGACTATAGCGCCACGATCAAGCTTGCCGATCTGCCTGACGAGGTCGTAACCCGCGCCCGCTTCCTGTTGCTTGATCTGGTGGGCAATATCATCCGTGGCCGCTACGACGCTGAAAGCACGCCACCTTTGCTGGCGGCCGTTCGTGCGCTCGGCATGGCGGACGGCAACGCCCGCGTGTTCGGTGATCCCGCCGGCTATACCCCGATGGGGGCGGCCCTGCTCAATGGCGCCCTCGGCCATTCGCTCGATTTCGATGATACCCATGCCGCTGGGTCACTCCATCCTGGCGCGCCAGTGATCCCGGCGGCGATCGCGGCAGGCGAAATGGTCGGCGCTTCGGGCGCCGATGTGCTCGCCGCCATCGTTGCCGGCTACGAGGTCACCTGCCGGGTGGCGCTCGCCCTTCCCGCTGGCGCCCATTACGCACGCGGCTTTCACCCGACTGCGACCTGCGGCGCCTTTGGTGCCGCCGCCGCCGCCGGGCGAGTGTTCGGGCTAGATGGGGCAACAATTGCCTCGGCCCTTGGCATCGCGTTGAGCCAATCGGCCGGATCGCTGCAATTTCTCGCCAATGGCGCCTGGACCAAGCGCTTCCAGGTCGGCTGGGCCGCTGCCGCTGGCCTTTCGGCGGCAACTTTGGCGCGGGAAGGTTTCAAAGGGGCGGCCGATGCGCTTGAAGGCCGCGCCGGCTTCCTCAACGCCTATGCCCCGGCCCCGATCCCCGAACGCGCGGTGCAAGACCTCGGCAGCGTGTTCGAGCTGATGAAAACTGCCGTCAAACCGTACCCGTCCTGCCGCTACGGCCATGCCGGGATTGACGCGATGCTGGCACTGCGCGCTGAGCACGGCTTCAAGCCGGCCGAGATCGAGCAGATCATCTACGGCACCTCGCGCTCGGGCATGATGCTGGTGGGCGAACCTCCGGAAAAGCGCGCCAACCCGCAAAACGTCGTCGATGGCCAGTTCAGCGGCCCGTTCGTGCTGTCGACCGCGCTGGTGACCGGCGCGATGGGCTGGGATAGCTATCGCCAGTTGCAAAACCCGGAAATCCGCGGCCTGCTCGGCAAGGTGCGCTGCGAGGACGATCCGGAAATCGAAGCCCTTTTCCCGGAAAACATGTCCGGCAAGGTCACCGTCCTGGCGCGCGGCCAGCGCTTCAGCAAGACCGTGAAAGTGCCGAAAGGCGAGCCGGACAATTTCCTGTCCGAAGCCGAGTTGCGCGCTAAGTTTGCCGGTCTGACCGATGCGGTGCTGACCCAGGCACATGCGGCCCGCTTAGCCGACGTCGTGCTTGCGCTGCATACCGCCCCTGATGTGGCGGCTATGCTGCGGGCCGCAGTGCCGATAGCCGAAGTCCGGTTGGCCGGTTAGCATTCCACCAGAAGCAGGCCAGAAAGGCGCTGCGCAACCCGGAGACCACGTCCATGCCCATTCGCTATGATAATCGCGTTGCCATTGTAACCGGCGCCGGTGCCGGCCTTGGCCGTTCGCACGCGCTGCTGCTCGCCAGCCGCGGCGCCAAAGTGGTGGTGAACGATCCGGGTGGATCGGTCGATGGCACCGGCGGCGCCAACGCGGTCGCCGATACCGTGGTCGCCGAAATCCGTGCCGCTGGTGGCGAAGCGGTTGCCAGCTACGGGTCAGTGTCGGACGAAAAAGCAGCCGATGCCATTATCCAGACCGCGATGGACACCTGGGGCCGGCTCGATATCCTGGTCAACAATGCCGGCATCTTGCGCGATAAAAGCTTCAACAAGATGGAAAATGAGGATTTCCGGGTCGTGGTCGATGTCCATCTGATGGGCACGGTCTATTGCACCAAAGCCGCTTGGCCGATCATGCGGGCGGCGAAATATGGCCGCATCGTCGTCACCACGTCAGGCTCGGGCACGGTCGGCAATTTCGGCCAGGCCAATTATGGCGCGGCCAAAATGGCGGTGAATGGCTTCATCAACGTGCTGCGCCATGAAGGGCAGAGCTACAACATCAAGCTCAACGCGATTTCGCCGTCGGCCCGCACCCGCATGACCGAAGACCTGATCAACCCCGAAGTGCTGGAATACATGAAGCCGGAACTGGTGTCGCCGGCGGTCGCCTGGATGTGTTCGGAACAATGCGACGTGTCGGGCGAAATCATCGCCGCCAATGCCGGCGCCTATTCGGTGGTGAAGTATTTCCAGACCGAAGGCGCGCAGTTCGATCCGGTCAATGAAGTGACCGTCGACATGTTCGCCGAAGCCTGGCCGCAAATTTCCGACTTCACCGATGCGGCGCCGATGGGCCGCAGCCGTGGCCGCCTGGAAGCCCGTTTGCGGGCGATGGGCCGGATTAAATAGGCAGCGAGACCGCAGTGTCGTGTCCAGAGGCGTAATTTTCTGGACACGGCTCGTTGGGTGCGTACAGCATGGTTTGTCAACACCCAAAACGGGGGAAAAACCATGCCGCATATTACTGGTGTCTACGCTGCCCTGATCGGCCTGCTGGCCGTGTATCTCACCGCCAACGTCATCCGCTTCCGCCTGCGCTTCAAGGTTGGCGCCGGCGATGGCGGACATCCCGAACTCGCCCAGGCGGTCCGCGCCCATGGCAATCTGATCGAGCACGCACCACTGACGCTGATCTTGATCGGTTCAGCCGAAGCGCTGGGGGCCAATTCCAAGCTGATTTATGTGCTCGGCGCGCTGCTGGTGATCGGCCGGCTGGCCTCCGCCTGGGGCCTCAGCCAGTCGAGCGGCACCACTCAGGGCCGCCGGATCGGCCTCGCGCTGACCGCAATCGCGATGCTGGTGGCGTCGCTGACTGTGCTGGCGAAAATCGCCAACGGCTTCTGATCAGAGCCGGCTGATCGCGGGCACAGGCGTGCCCGACCAGATGAAGCGGTAGCTCGCCTCACGCCGCAAATTGCCCACCAGAGCCGGGCGAAAGCACGCCACGCAGGTTCCGCCTGCGTGGCGCACGCTTGGGTAGATGATGCCGAGCGATCCGGCATCGAGATATGCCTGCGCCAGCGCTTGCGAGGCACCATAGGCATCCGGGTCCAGGCACGCCGGAATGCCGCCGACATCGTGAAACACCGCGCTGAAATCACCGAGATAGGCGTCATACGTCACGCTGTCATCGTACCGCGCGATTTCGGCATATTCAGCCGTTTTGTGATAGGCGATTTCAGCCTGGGCGGTCGTGAGCGAAAGCGCCGCATACCACGCACCACGATCGGGGCCGCTGAACCGCCCACCGGCGGGATTGGCATGAATGAAGCTGGCATTGATCACGTCACTGCCGGGGATATGGGCGACCAGCTCGTCAAGCCCGATGCCCGGCAAACGGTTACGCATCGCCGTCGGCTGGTCGCCGGTGAGCGCGGCCAAGTTCCGCAGCGCGGTTGGATCGGCGGCCAGACGATCTAAACCACTCCCAGCAGGACGAAATCGGGTCGGAATCAGCCGGATCGTGTCAAACTGCCGCAGCAGCCTCGTCGGCGTCACGCACGCCGCGCGTCAAGCAAGCGGCGCACCGTCACCATCGCCGGAATGCCACCCTGCATCATCACCGCCAGCGGCGTTTCACCGCCGAACACCCGGTTTCTGTTGGGCAGCCGCACCCAATCATCGGCAAGATTTTCGCCATAAATCGCATTCAATGCATCGAAAATGCCGACCAGATAGGAAATCCGCATCAGCACATCCCCATCAAGCAACCGCGGCGGCTGGCGTTTCCAGGCATAATACGGCCCGTTCGAAACCCCGCCCAAAAGCATGCGGGCGTCGCTATCCTTAATCGCCCAAAGCTCCATGATGCGGAAAAACCCACGCAAGGCGGCGTCGCTCAGCTGCTCCCGCATATCCTTGCCGAGCAGGTCCACACCGGGCGCCGGCATCAAGGCAGACTGCATTTCGGATAGCTGATACATCACAATTACTCCTAATCAGGACAATATATCCTACTTCCCATCCCCCTTCAAGCACTATTAGCCGCCCACACCGCCCGATACAGCGCCACAATCTCCCCCTTGTCCGGCACCCGCGGGTTGTTCCCCGGGCTGCCCGATGCCAGCGCCTGATCGGCCATCAAATCGAGCTTGGCCTCCCACACTGCCGGATCAATCCCGAAGCCGCGCGGCGTCGGCACTGAGAGTTCGGCATTCAGCGCATCAAGCCCGTCGGCCAGCTTGCTCGCCGCCGTATCATCATCATCCCCCACCCCGGCAAACCCGATCCGCCGCGACGCTTCGGCATAGCGCGCCAACCCCGCCGCCAGGCCAAACCGCGTTACCGCCGGCAGCAGCATGGCGTTGGACAGCCCGTGCGGCACATGAAAATGCGCCCCGATTGGCCGCGACATGCCATGCACCAGCGCGACGGATGCGTTGGTGAAGGCAATGCCCGCCTGCATCGATCCCAGCATCATCGCCTCCCGCGCCGCCGCATTGGTTGGCTCGTGGTAGGCGGTGCGCAAATTGGCCCCGATCAGTGCCATCGCCGACACCGCCAGCGCGTCTGAAAACGGCGTGGCGCGTTTGGAAACATAGGCCTCCAGCGCATGGCTCAGCGCATCCACCCCAGTATCGGCGGTGGTGCGCTTGGGCACGCTGAAGGTGAGTTCATAATCGACGATCGCCGCCAGCGGCAGCGCGCCGAGGCCAGAAATCAGCATTTTTTCATCGCGCGCGGCGTCCGTGATCACCGTAAAACGCGTCGCCTCGCTGCCCGTGCCACCCGTGGTCGGGATCGCAATCACTGGCATGGCGGCGAAATCGGCGGCAAACGGCACCTTGTAGGCCGACATCGGCTTGTCGCCGGTCGCCAGAATCGCCATCGCCTTGGCGGTATCGATGGGGGAGCCACCGCCGAACCCAATCAAGCAATCGTAATTCCCCGCCCGCATGACCGCGACCCCAGCCACCACCACCGTATCGGTCGGCTCCGGGATCGTGTCACTGAACACGCCCGCTTTAATTCCAACCTTGGCAAGCGGCGCCAGGCAGCGCTCCACCAGGCCGGATTTCACCATGAACGGGTCGGTCACCACCAACGGCCGCGACAAGCCGAATTTGGCCAGCACATCAGCCACCAGCGCCACGCTGCCGCCGCCAACCTGAATGAAGCGTGGCGCCACGATCGTGAAATCGCTCATAGCGGGACGTAGCCTTCAACCAGGGAAATATCGGATTTGGAGGCTTTTTCGCGCATCGCCTTGATCGGCGCATAGGCCGCGCCATCATAGAACGCCCGCAGTGCCGCCATGCTGGGATATTCCAGGATCACCAGCCGCTTGAGCGGCAAATCGCCCTCCACCTTGGTCAGCGCGCCACCCCGCACCAGATACTTGCCCCCGGTCGAAGCCACCAGCGGCGCCACCAACTTGCCATAAGCCGCGAACCCTTCCGGGTCGGTGACCTCAATATTCGCAATTAAATAAGCCGGCATGTTTCGCCCCCGCTAGCTTTGTTCAAGCGGGCGATTCACGTTTTCGGTGAAGCCACCCAAAACGATCGCGCGCTACCCGGCGACGACAGGTCCCCGAGCACGCCGGGCAGCGTAAAGCGCGAGGCGCTGGGCAGCAACCGGGGTCTGGGCGCGATCCGCCTCGGCGTCCTGGCGCGGCAGAGCCTCGAAATGATGGCAGGCAACCATATGCGCGACACCTTCGGACGCGCGCAGCGGCGGGTCTTCACGCTGGCAAATGTCAGTCACAAACGTGCAGCGCGTATGGAACCGACAGCCCGATGGCGGGTTCATCGGGCTCGGCACATCGCCCCCCGGAATTTGCCGCGCCGTCACCCGATGCGGATCGGGGCGCGGGATCGCACTCAGCAAGGTGCGGGTATAAGGATGGCGCGGATTGGCGAACAGCTCATCTTTCGGCGCAATCTCGACAATCCGCCCAAGATACATCACCGCCACCCGGTCGGCCATGTGCTTCACCACCGCCAGATCATGGGCGATGAACAAGTACGACAGCCCGAGCCGCGCCTGCAAATCCTTCAAAAGATGGACCACCTGGGCCTGGATCGACACGTCGAGTGCCGAAACCGGCTCATCACAGACCACCAACGCCGGTTCGACCGCCAGCGCGCGGGCAATCCCAATGCGCTGGCGCTGACCGCCGGAAAATTCATGCGGGTAGCGCCGCGCGTGATAATCGGACAGCCCGACCAGTTGCAGCAGTTCGGTGACGCGCTTCGCCCGCGATGCCGCATCACCGATAGAATGGACCTTGAGCGGCTCTTCCAGGATCGCGCCCACCGTCATACGCGGGTTGAGCGAGGCAAACGGGTCCTGGAACACGATCTGCATCCGCCGCCGCAGCTTGCGCAATGCCGCCCCACCCAGCTTGGTGATATCCTGGCCTTCAAACGCCACTTCGCCAACGGTTGGTTCAATCAGCCGCAGCACCAGCCGCGCCGTGGTCGATTTGCCGCAGCCACTTTCGCCCACCAGCGCCAGGGTTTCGCCTTTATGGACGCGGAACGACACGCCATCGACCGCGCGCACCACCCCCGTTGCTTTACCACCCAGCAGCCCACCGCCAACTTTGTAATGTTTGGCGAGGTTGGCGACTTCTAGCAAAATTTCGCTCATGCGGCGACATCCACAATAGTTTCGACCGGCGCGCGCAGGCAGGCGACCTGATGCGCCTCACCGATTTGCCGCAAACTCGGGTCGGTTTTCGAACAGCCCGCGTCGGAAAACACGCAGCGCGGGTGAAACCGGCAGCCGGACGGCAGCGCGAACGGCGGCGGCACCGCACCCTCAATTGCCAGCAACCGGTCACGATCTTCCTCAAGCTTCGGAATGCTCCCTAGCAGCCCGAGCGTATAAGGGTGCTGCGGATCGTCAAATATTGTCTTGGCGCTGGTGCGCTCGACCACCCGGCCGGCATACATCACCGCGACCTCATCAGCCATTTCAGCCACCACCCCGAGATCATGGGTGATCAAGATGATCGCCATCCCGGTCTGCGCCTGCAAATCGCGCAGCAAATCCAAAATCTGCGCCTGCACCGTGACATCAAGCGCCGTGGTCGGTTCGTCGGCAATCAGCAGATCGGGCCCGCAGGCCAGCGCCATGGCGATCATCACCCGCTGGCGCATCCCGCCCGACATCTGGTGGGGATATTCGTCAAACCGCCGTGCCGCGGCCGGAATCCGCACCCGATCGAGCGCAGCAATCGCTCGCCTTTTCAGTTCAGCCGCCGCGGTGCCACGCTCATGCGCGCGCATCGCCTCGACAATCTGGTCGCCAATGGTGAACACCGGATTAAGGCTCGTCATCGGCTCCTGGAAGATCATCGCGATCCGCCGGCCGCGGAGCGCCCGCATCGCATCGTCCGGCAGGGCCAGCAAATCCTGGCCGTCGAACATGATTTTGCCAGAAGCGACCTTGCCGGGCGGCGGCACCAGGCGCATCGCCGATAGCGACAACACCGACTTGCCGCATCCGCTTTCGCCGACGATGCCAAGCGTTTTACCGCGCGCCACCGATAGCGATACGCCATCGACAGCGGCGATCTCACCGGCGTTGGTGCGGAAGACGGTGCGGAGGTTTTCTATCGAGAGCAGAGCATCCATGGGAGGTAGTGTCACCTATGGGGGGAGATCGGTCTAGGGGGGGAAAGACTCTTCTTTTTGTGAACAAAAAGAAGCAAAAAAACTTCCCGACGGTACTCCCTGGCCGTTGGCTTGGGTCCCTCCGCCGGCGCACGGCAACCGTACCAGGTGGGAAAAAGTTTTTTTGGTTCTTTTTATTCACAAAAAGAACATCTTACTTCAAGCCTTGGCGCTAGCCCGTGCGGTGACCCGCCCATGCCAGCCCGCCAGATTGCTCAGCTCCGCAGGCATCGGCAACCCAATCCAAGCCGCGAAATCCACCGTCGACAGCAAACAAATATCCGCCATGGTGTAGTCCGCACCGGCGACAAAATTTTGCCCAGCCAGTTCCCCATCGATCCATTTCAACGCGTCAGCGTAAAGCGGCGGGTTGGAGTTGCCGAAATCATTGAACTGGGCAATCAGCTTGGCCGTGCGCGGATGGGCGTGGCGCCAAAAGTTGCGCACCGGGTTCATCACCACGAACTCCACCCGCCGGATCCACATATCGACCTGCGCCCGTTCCACCGCATTGGTGCCGAACAAAGGCGGGTTGGGGTGGATTTCCTCAAAATAGCGGCAAATCGATACGGTTTCGGCGATCACCGTCCCGTCATCAAGCTCCAGGGCCGGAAGCTGCCCGAGCGAGTTCTTCGCCATGAACGGCTCGCCCTTATGTTCGCGCGCCATCATGTTGATCGGGGTTTCCGGCAGCGCGATGCCTTTCTCGGCAAGGAAAATGCGCACGCGACGCGGATTGGGGGCCGGCATGGGGGCGCCGTAAAGGAACATGTTTGTCAAACTCCTATGAATAACGGTCGAAGGCCGTGGCGCCGCCGCGCAGCACCAGATCAGCCTGGGTCGCGGGAATTTGTTCGACATCGCAGTCAAAAATATCCTGGCTCAGCACGGTGATATCGGCGATCTGGCCCGGGACGATGCGCCCGGCATCAGCCTCGGCGAACTGGCTATAAGCGCCGGCCCAGCTATAGGCATGCACCGCCTCGGCAACCGTCAGCGCCTGATCGGCGCCGAGCACGGTGCCGCGATTAGTCCGCCGCGTCACCAGCGTGTGGATGTTGCGGAACGGATCGGTGCTGGAAACCGGCGCGTCCGATCCGGTCGCCGGGTGCATCCCGGCATTCATCCAGGCGCGCCACGGGTTGGAGGCGTGGGCGCGCGCGGGGCCGAGATTCTGGATATACATGTCGCCGAATTCGTAAATGAAAATCGCCTGCGGAATGGCTTCGATCCCGCGCGCGGCCATGCGGGCGATCTGGTTCGGCGTGGTGAATTCGCAATGCTCGATCCGGTGGCGCCGGCCAGCCACCGGATGGGCGGCGCTGTCGGCTTCTTCCATGCCCACGATCGTGGTTTCGATCGCCGCATCGCCAATGGCATGGATGGCGAGTTGCCAGCCCTGGCGATGATATTTCGCCAGCAGCCCATGATATTGCTCGGTCGGGAAAATGAACATCCCCGTCCCGCCCTGCACATAAGGTTCGGTCAGCGCCGCCGTGCGCCCGCCGGCCGAGCCGTCGCAGAACACTTTCATCGCGCCGTAGCGCAGCATGTCATCGCCTTGCATAGGTCGGATGCCGCGCTCCCACGCCGCATCGGCAATGCCGTCCGGATTGCCGGCGAGGCACATCCAGGTGCGCACGCCGAGTTGCCCGTTATCGCGCGCGGTGTGATAGGCGTCGATTTCGCGGATGCCGCCGGTCATCCCGACATTAGCGTCCATCACCCTTGTGAAGCCCTGGCGCAGCATGGCCTGGCTGGCGCGCCCGATCGCATCGACCAGTTGCGCGTCACTCGGCGGGGCGATCTTGCGGCTGACCAAGCGCATCGCCTGTTCACGCAAAGTGCCGTTGGGCATGCCGTTGGCGCGATCAAGGCTGCCGCCCGGCGGGTCTTGCGTTGCCGCATCAATGCCAGCGATGGCGAGTGCCGCGTGATTGGCGACGCCGACATGGCCGCAGGTGCGCACGATGAAAACCGGATTGTTGGGCGCGGCGGCACTGAGTTCATCGGCGGTCGGGTTACGACCGAATCCGGGCACCGAATCGTCGAATCCACGCCCGCGAATCCACTGGCCGGCCGGCGCCTTGGCGGCAGCTTTACCGATCGCGCCCAGCAATGCGTCAAGCGTAGGGGCCGCCGCGGCGCGCAAATCCACCTGCCCCATGGTCAGGCCAAGCGGCAGCAAATGCTGATGCGAATCGTTGAAGGCTGGGATCGCGACTCGACCGGCAAGGTCAATCCGCCGAGTCCCAGGACCCGCCAACGCCAGCACTGACGCGCGATCGCCCACCGCGACCACCCGACCGCCGGCGATCGCCACCGCCTCGGCAAATCCTTCGCGCAAGCCGCGAAAAATCCGCCCGCCGGTCAGGATGGTTTCGGCATAGGCCATTTACGCCCCCAAAGCCGCAGTCGGCCGCATGTCGCCGACATGAATGCCGTTCCAGTTGGTGACAGTCGGACGCGCGAGCTTTTCCAGGATGGTAAGGTCGCCATTTTGCGGTAAGAAGCGCGCCACCAACGCCGCCGTGGCAATTTGCGCCGCCCGCCCTGCCCCGTCATCGCATTTGACCGCGATGCCGAGCCCGAGCTCCGGGATCGCGCCGCAGAACACGCCTTCGGCCCCGGATTTCACGAACACCCGCGCCCCGAGCGCTGCCATCAGCTTGGTATCAAACCGCCCGGTGCCGGCGACCATTTCGGGATGGGCGGCAACAGCTGCACGGATGCGCGCAATCGCCTTCGCCCGGTCGGCCGCCACGCCCTGGCCGCTGCCAAAGCGCGCAAAGGCCAACGCCAAAGCCCGCAGCGGAATGGCAAAGGTCGGGATCGAGCAGCCATCGACGGCGATGTTGCTATCATCGAGCCGCTGCGAGGTCATGTCGGCAAGCGCCTGGGTGATAACCCGCATCGTCGGATGCTCAGGCTTCACATAGCCCGTCGGATCATCGCCGCGATCGCAGGCGAGGCAGATAAAGCCGCTATGCTTGCCCGAACAATTATTATGCAGCGCCGATGCCGTCCCGCCCGACGCCGCCAGCGCCCGCGTCGCCCGATCATAAGCCGGCCATTGGGTGCCGCATTCCAGGGTGTTCAGATCGCGCCCGGCCTTGGCCAGCATGGATTGGGCGGCGGCGACATGAAATTCCTCGCCATTATGCGACGAGCAGGCAAAAGCAATTTCAGCCTCGGTCAGCCGCAGCCGATCAGCCGCCCCGGTTTCAACCATCGGGATGGCGAGCAGTGCCTTAACCGCGCTCCTCGGATAAACCGGCTGATCGGTATCGCCGACCGCGAACACAGTCCCGCCCGCCGCATCAAGCACGATGGCCGCGCCACGGTGCGACGATTCGACGCGGTTGCCGCGGGTAACTTCAACAAGAACAGGATCCATTGGGCGCCTCCAGGTGCGTTGGTTGCACCAGGGTTAGCCGATGGCGCGCAGTTGGGCTAGACTCCAATGGACTGTCTGGTAAAGGAAACGAGCAAGAATCTTCTTTTTGTGAACAAAAAGAAGCAAAAAAACTTTATCTATTGTTGCCGTCGGCTCGGGACCTCACCGCAGTCCCTCGGTACCCGTACAAAGTAAGAAAAAGTTTTTTTGGTTCTTTTTGTTCACAAAAAGAACATTCTTTCTTCCCTTAACCCCCCACATCTTCCAGTGCCGGCGCCGCGTTGTCAGTCTGCAAAAAACCGCGAATGCTGCGCAGCGCCTGCCGCAACCTTTGCGTGTTTTCCACCAGCGCAATCCGCACATGGCCGTCGCCGTGTTCGCCAAAGCCAATCCCCGGCGCCACCGCCACTTGCGCCCTGGCGAGCAGCAGCTTGGAAAACGCGACGCTGCCCAAATGCGCAAACCGTTCCGGGATCGGCGCCCAGGCGAACATCGATCCGTGCGGCGATGGGACATCCCAACCCGCGGCATGCAAGCCCTTGATCAGCACGTCGCGGCGATCGCGGTACAACGCCCGCATTTCGTCCACGCACTCCTGCGGCCCGTTCAGCGCCGCCGTCGCCGCCACCTGGATCGGGGTGAAGGCGCCGTAATCGAGGTAGGATTTCATCCGCGTCAGCGCGTTGATCAGCTTCTTGTTGCCGGCGGCGAAGCCCATACGCCAGCCCGGCATATTGTAAGTCTTGGACAGGCTGGTGAATTCCACCGCGATGTCGCGCGCGCCAGGGACCTGCAAGATCGACGGCGGCGGCTCGCCCTCAAAATAAATCTCCGCATAGGCCAGGTCCGACAGGATCCAGATGCCGTTCTTGCGGCAGAACGCAACAATTTCGCGGTAGAAATCGAGGTCCGCAAGATACGCCGTCGGGTTCGACGGAAAGTTCACGATCAACGCCGTCGGTTTGGGCACCGAGTGGCGGACGGCCGTATCGAGCGCGCGCAACATGTCCTCATCAGGTGTCGCCGGGATCGACCGCACCGAGGCGCCGGCGATGATGAAGCCGAACTGATGGATCGGGTAGGATGGGTTCGGCACCAGGATCGTATCACCCGGTGACGTGATTGCGGCGGCCAAATTCGCCAGCCCTTCTTTGGAACCGAGCGTGGCAATCACCTCAGTTTCCGGATCGAGTTCGACCCCAAAACGTCGGCCATAAT
>JANXRN010000048.1 GCA_025352995.1 Acetobacteraceae bacterium | reverse complement strand
TGGCGGGGCAGCAAATAAGGGTTGTTGGCGGCGGTTGCGGACATTGGACGCTCCTCGGTTCAGGCGGCTTCGGCGACTTGGCGGGGCAGGTAAATGGCGGTGTGGCGGATGCGGGCGAGCGGTTTGCAGCCGTTGGCCAGCACCAGCACATCAAGCTCGACGAATTTATGGCCTTTATGGGTGTAGTTGGCAGCGACAATGGCGCGGCCTTCGATGGTGTCGCCGACCGATCCGGTAGCGAAATGGCGGACCGCGCTGCCGACATGGATCCAGGGGCCGAGCTTCACATTTGCCGCCAGCACCCAGTTGCCCATGCGCAAAATCAGGCCGGGATGGATGATTTTCTCGGCGGCATAAAGCGGCAGGGTTTCCCGCAGATCGCGCAAATATTTCGCGGCCATGTCGTCATCATACAAAAGCGGCGCCATGCCGAATTGCGCGCCGACCGGCAGGCTGGCTTCGGACGCGGGCGGGCGGTCAGCCGGTGGCGCATGTTCGGGGAAAGCGCTGAGCGGCGGCGCGGCCTCGGCGGCGGGAAAGTCGGCGCGGCCGGTGGCGCAGTCCAACCCTTCGCTGGTCACTTGCAAAGTCATGCCATCACCGTCGGCGGTCGGAACGATTTCGGCGAATGTGCCGTCGTAAACCGGGCGGCCAAAGCGGCACTCGGCCGTGCCGCGTTCGAGCCAGGCGCGGCCCCAGCGCGCGACGGGGGGCTGGGTCATGTAAGCGTAAACATCGACGCCCGGCACCAGGCCACCGGTGAAGCCGAAGCGCTTGGCGACGGCATCATCGTGGATTTTGTTCTCGGATTCCTGGGCGGTGTTATAGGCTTCAACGCGATAGGTTTGCATGGTCGCTGTCCTTTTCATTGCGCGCTAGATCAGCGAATAGCCCGAGCCCTTGATGTCCATCCCGCGGCCCTTGCCATCGGCAATCCAGCCAAATTCCTTGAGGATCTGCTGGCTGTAGGTCACCCGCCCGTTGACCTTGGCCGCCGGTTCGGTTGCCAACAGCAAGGCGGCGTTCGCCATCATGCTCGGCGGCTCGCTTTTGGGGTCGTCCAACCCGGACACCAGCTTGAAGAACACCGTGCCCGGCGTTGGCACCACCTGGCTGGGGGAAAACGCCGCAACGGTGATGCCGCCATAGCTCGATACTTCTTGCGCCAGGCCCTGGGTCATGCGTTCCAGCGCTGCCTTGGTGGCGCCATAGAGCACCCCGCCACGCGCCACCTGATCGGTATAAGGCCCCCTACCCGGCCCGATCGCGGCGCCCGAACTGATATTGATGATCGCGCCGACGCCCTTGGCAATCATGTCGGGCAGCACTGCCTTGGACAGCATGAACGGGGCATGCACATTGACGGCGAAGTTCTTCACCCAGCGATTGGTCGGGTAATCCTTGGTCGGCACATAGGCGTTGGCGGCGGCGTTATTGACCAGAATATCAATCGGCCCATAGGCGGCGCGCGCGGTGTCGATCAGCCTTACGCAATCGGCTTCGGTCGATACGTCGGCGGCGACCGCCATCGCTTCCCCACCTGCGGCCTTGATCGCGGCAACGGTGGTGGTCAGCGAGCCTTCAAGCGGATGGTCGCCATCGTGCAAGGTGCGGGCGGCGCACACCACCTTGGCGCCTTCGGCTGCAAAAAGTTCGGCGATGGCCTGGCCGATGCCGCGGCTGGCGCCGGTGATGACGGCGACTTTGCCGGTGAGTTTGCACATTGGAGGTTTCCTGTCCTGCTGAGGGGGAGGGTAGGACGGGTTGTTCGAGATGCCAAGCGAAGGGAGGGAGGTTGGTTTTAGTGCATATATGGATCGAAAAACTTTGCCTGTTTCTGGCTGTTGGTGTGCGGACCCACGGACCTGTGGTGGCGGATGGCGCAACCGCTTATCCGCCCTACGCGTTCGGCGCGTGGGCACGCCAACGGCAAGGAATGGATGAAGTTTTTTTGCTTCTTTTTGTTCACAAAAAGAAGCTTCCTGCTTCAATTCAAAAATATCTTCCCAGGATTAAGTATGCCCTTCGGGTCCAAAGCCGCCTTAATGCTGCGCATGACCGCCAGCGCTTCGGCGCCGTGTTCGGCTTCGAGAAACTCGCGCTTGCCCAGGCCGACCCCGTGTTCGCCACTGCACGACCCGCCGAGTGCGACGGCGCGGGCGACGATTTTCTTGTCGAGCGCCCAGGCGCGGGCGCGGCCATCGGGTTCGTCGGGCACCAGGATGACAGTGTGGAAATTGCCGTCCCCGACATGGCCGACGATGGGGGCGGTGAGGCCGGAGGCGGCGATGTCTTGTTGCGCGCCGAGAATGGCTTCGGCAAGGCGGGAGATTGGCACGATGGCGTC
>JANXRN010000036.1 GCA_025352995.1 Acetobacteraceae bacterium | reverse complement strand
CTCGGGTCCCTCCGCAGACCCAAGCCAACGGCAACAAGTGATGAAGTTTTTTTGCTTCTTTTTGTTCACAAAAAGAAGACCTTCCTTCCTAACATGTAAGGAAGAACCAGCATGAAACGCTATCGCGTCGCCATCATCGGGGCCGGCATCGGCGCCCAACACGTGCGCGGCTTCAACGCTAATCCAGATCTGTTTGAGGTTGCGGTGATTTGCGACCGCGATCAGGCACGCGCTGAGGCGTTGGCGAAGCAGGTCACTGGCGGCGCTGGGGTTCATGGCGATTATGACGCGAGCCTGCTGGCGCGGACCGACATCGACATTATCGATATCTGCCTGCCGCCCTTCCTGCATTTCGATGCGGTGCGCCAGGCGCTGGAAGCCGGCAAGCACGTGATCTGCGAAAAGCCGCTATGTGGATCGGTAGCCGAAGCTGATGAACTGGCGGCGATTGCGTCCCGCGCCGGCCGCGTGCTGATGCCGATTTTCCAGGTCCGCTTTGGCAACGGCATGGCCCGCGCGCGGCATTTGCTGGCGACCGGGGCGCTGGGCAAAGTGTTCCTGGCAACAGTTGAAACCCATTGGTCGCGTGGCGCGGACTACTATGCGATCAAATGGCGCGGCACCAAAGCGTACGAACTCGGCGGCGCGTTCCTGGGACATGCGATCCACGCCCATGACATGCTGACCACTTTGTTGGGCCCGATCAAATCGGTGAGCGGGGCAACCGCCATCCGGGTCAACCCGATCGAAACCGAGGATTGCGGCGGCGCGTTGCTGGAAATGCAAAGTGGCGCGATCGCGTCATTGTCAGTGACGTTGGGATCAGCAAACGAATTCACCCGCACCCGCATCATGACCGAAAATGTCACGATCGAGAGCGGCGGGCCGGTTTACATGAGCTCGCAGGCGCCTTGGAGCTTTCTGCCGCGGGCACCGAAAGATCAGGCCTGGCTTGACGCCGCGCTGGCCGGGGCGCCATCCGGCAAGGAGGGGTTTGATGCGCAATTGGCCTTGCTGCACCAGGCGCTGGAAACCGGCGGAGCGCCGCCGGTGACGGTTGCCGAGGCGCGGCAATCACTCGAACTGGTGACCGCCATTTATCACTCCGCCCGCACCGGAACGCGGGTTGAACTGCCGATTTCCGCCGGCCACCCGGCCTATCGTGGCTGGAACTGACGCCGGGCGCGCCACAGCGCCAGCAGGAACCCAGGCAGCAACAGCATCGCTCCGGGTTCCGGCACGCCGAACAAATTGCCGATGATGGTATTGGGATTGCGATAGCCGACGGTTTGGTTGTCGGATTCAAACCCGGTGTCGCGGCGCCACCATAGTGTTTGGCTTGCTGGCTGATTAGATTTCCGCGGGTTTGCGCGGTGGCATCAGCAGAATAATACCAAGCGCCGGACAGACCGAAGTCCCGGCGCAAAGTGCCGCGCTGTCGGCCGATTGGATGCCGGCATTGCCCTAGTAGTGCGATCCTAACGCTCACTACCCGAGCGTGAGGTGATCCGTTCCACCAAATCAAAGGCTAGTGGATAGAACCTGACGGCTCTTTCCGTCAGGTTCTATCCACTAGGTGACCTGGATGCCCGTCTCGCGCGCCAGCGGCGACAGCCTCAGCGCCGCCATCAGCACAAGGCCCGACCAAGACAAACCACGCAGCTTCACGCCCCACCGCATCATGTTTTCACGCGAGTTATCGCAATTGCGCGCATAAACGACAACCAGTATCAATAAAGTTGCAAGATCGATCTGGCGGTCGGGAGAAGCGACCGCAGCGATGTTTTTATATTGCAATGGTGCTTGGTTCACCCCAATCTGCCTCGTTGTTCAGGCGGGGGGCCGATATGGCGGACGAAGAATGCGCCTTTGGGATCGACAAGGTCCTGCGCGATGAAGCGCTGGCCATCCATGGCCGAACCCTTCCGGATGGCAAACTTTCCCCGCATGTGATGGCCGATAGCCTTGATCAAGGCGCGCTTTGCCTGTCCGGTGGCGGCATCCGGAGCGCGGCATTTTCACTTGGGGTGCTGCAAGGCCTTGCCCAACGGGAAATGCTAGGGAAATTTCATTACCTATCGACCGTATCCGGCGGTGGATTCATCGGCAGCTGGCTGCAAGCGCTGCTTTATCGCAGGCGGCGGCGGATTGCGGCGGGAAAAAATTTAATGAGGCAAGCAGGAAAGCAGGCAAGCAGGAACGCCGCGCAAATACTTTTCCCCCTTCGCCGCCTTCGCGTTCTTCGCGCGACATCATTTTATTTTTCTGCCAAACATCATTCGGC
>JANXRN010000497.1 GCA_025352995.1 Acetobacteraceae bacterium | reverse complement strand
TACCGGCGTTATCTGGTGAATAATTTGCGCATCGAATTCGACCTGCCTGGCACCCCGGTGCGCTTGCAGTTCCGCGGTTCGGACAATCCTTTTGATAAAGAAAGCTGACATCGCCCGATTTGCCAGTCTATGATGACTGGCAATGAGTTGCGGGGGCTGGTATGAAATTTTCAGTTTGGCTGTTTGCGCTGCTTGCGGTGCTCGCTGGCAGCGCGCGGGCAGACCACATCACCCATGCCCGCCTCGATCGCACGGTTGCGCATTACTTGGTGCACGAAGACCTCACCCATGTGCTGACCGTCACCACGGACTGGACCTTGGTGACCCAGCGCGGGCTGCGCTCGCTCGATCGGGCGAGCTATACGTTCTACCCCGACAAGCAGTCGCTCGATCTGGTGGAAGCCTGGGTCGATCAGCCCGATGGCAGCCGGGTGACCGTCCCCGCCAGCAGCGTTTTCACCCGCCCGACCGCCGCGTCCCAAAGCGCGCCGGGCTTCACCAACAGCCAGACCACCACAGTGCTGTTCCAGCGCCTGACCGAAGGTAGCCGCACCCATGTCGTGTGGCGGCTGACCCAGACCCAACCCGGCATGTTCGGCTTTGATGCCTATAGTGTTGGGGAGTTCAACTGGGACACCGTGCTCGACGAAACCCGCATTGACCTCCCGGCCTCCGTCCCGCTGACCTGGCGCGCCCGCGGTGCCTTCGTGGTAACCGACCAGACTGACGGTGGCACCCGCCATATCGTCGCCACCTTGCGCGGTATCGATGGCCAGGAGAGCGAACCCGGCATGGTCAACCTGTGGGATTTCCAACCTTTGTTCCTGGCGACCAGCTTGCCGAGTTACGCCGAAATCGGCCGCATCGGCGCGCGCGAAGCTGCCGGGCGGGCGGCCGTGACGCCGGCGATCCAGGCGCTCGCCGACAGCATCGCCGGCAACGCGCAAGGGCTCGATGCAGCGCGGCTGATTTATAACTGGGTCACCAGCAATATCCGCTATGTCGCAGTCTATCTCAGCATCGAAGATGGTTGGGTGCCGCACGCCGCCGATGCGGTGCTGAAAGCCGGCTACGGCGACTGCAAGGACTATACCGTGCTGATGCAGGCATTGCTCGCCGCGCGCGGCATCAAGGCCGATATGGCGGTGCTGGATTGGGGCAACCGCACCGTCGATCCGCTATTGTGGGCGCCCTATTTCGCCAATCACGCCATTGTTTATTTGCCCGACTTCAATAAATTCCTCAATCCGACCAATCGCTATGCCGGGTTTGATGCGCTCGATCCCGGGCTTGCCGGCAAGTTCGTTGTGCTGCTGACCCCGGAAGGCCGGGTGTTGCGCACCCCGCCGAGCACCGCCGCTGGCAATCGCTACCGCATGCGCAGCAAGCTGGTGGTGGCCGAGGACGGTACCATCAAGGGCCATGCCGATTTTGAGATGACCGCGCATGGCGAAGTCGGCATTCGCGGCGCGCTCGCCGGGGCGTCATCCACCACCAAGCTTGCCGAATCCCTGCTTGGCCGCACCATGGAAGGCGGCTTTGGCGACATCGCGTCATCCAACCCGCGCGACCTGTCGCGGCCGCTGGCGCTGTCGGCGGACTGGTCCAGCCCCTACGCCGTCAACCCCGCCGGGCGGGAGGTTTTTTTGCGCGTGCCGGTCGGCCCCGACCTTGCCTCGCCCGCTGACATGCGCGGTAAATTATCCCCGACCGGCACTAGGCGAACCAGCCTGTTCGCCGAAGCGCGGGATTATGGCTGGGAGGTCAGCATTGACGTGCCGCGGTCGCTGCAGGTGGCGCGGCTGCCCGATGACGTAACGGTCGCCAACGCGGTTGGCCGCTACACCGCGCAGTACCGCAATGACGGCCCGCAGCGCATCCTGGTCACCCGCAATCTGGTGATCAATCGCGATGTGGTCGCGGCCGACGAGTATAAAGCGCTGGAGGCTTTGCTCTATGCGCCGATCATCGATGTGCGGTCGGTGCTGGTGCTGGCGTCGGCCGGGGAATAGCCCGATGCGCACGATCCTGGCGCTGATCGGGCTACTGCTCGCCGGGGACGCCAGTGCGGACCCGGTCAGCCATCTGCGGATCGATCGCCAGATGATGCGCTACGATGTCCGGCGCGATCTGACCTACACCATGACCCGAACCGATGACGTGACCTTGCTCACCGCGCGCGGGGTGCAAATCGGTGGATCGAGCGCGATGGGCTATTCGCCGGACCGGCAACACGTGGCGGTGATTGAAGCCTGGGTCGATCAGCCGGATGGCACCAGGGTCCAGGTGCCGCCCAACGGCATGTTCAACCGGGTCGCCCAGGCGCCCGACAATACGCCCGGCTTCGTCAACGCCATGGTGCGCGCGGTGGTGTTCCCGCAACTCAAAGAAGGCAGCCGCACCCATGTGGTC
>JANXRN010000006.1 GCA_025352995.1 Acetobacteraceae bacterium | reverse complement strand
CCAGGATGAGAACGATCATTGTGCCCCCCCGTCACACGCGGCGATGCTGCGCATGATGTTGGCGAAATTCACGTCATCCACGGTTTCAACTTCCAGCACATGCGCGCCCGATGCGCGTGCCGCCTTGATGCCATTTTCATTGTCCTCAACGATCAGGCATTCGGTGGGTTGCAGGCCAAGCTTGCTGATCGCCAGATTATACATATCCGGCGCCGGCTTCGGCTTGGTGACGTCCTGGTTGGAAATGATGAATTCCAGATAGCGATCCAGTTCGGCGCGCTGCATCATCACTTCGATGCTGTTGCGCACGGAATTCGATGCCACTGCCATCCGGTAGCCCTGCGCCTTCAGCTTGGAGAGCGCAAATTCATGGTTGAAGCGCGGCTTGCAGCGGGCGTTGACGATTTCCATCGTGTAGCGCTGCTTCATGTCGTTAATGAAATCATGCAGTCGCACCGGCAGATTATCCACGCTCGACAGGATTTGCAGTTTGCGTTTGGTCGGCAAGCCATCGAACGTGGTCAGATGGTCGAACCGGCTGATTTCGAAGCCGAACAGCCGCAAGGCGCGATTCAGCGCCTCATAATGCCATTCCTTGGCTTCGATCAGCACCCCATCCATATCGAAAATCACGGCTTTGATCATGGTGTAGCTCCAAACCAGGCGGTCGCGTCCTCGGGAAGATCGCTGCACAAGGTTAAGCCTGGGTGACCAACCAGGCCGGACGCCTTGAGTTCGGTCCACAGCGACAGATGCGGCCGGCGATGCAGTTCCGGGCTGACGATGGCGACCTGTTTGCCGTCCGCCAGGAAGGCCCGAATATCGTCCATGGCGTACCACTGGCCTTCGAACGCATCAAGCCAGATGCCAATCGCGCGATCATAGAACGGCGGCGGGGATTCATATTCACTCGCACGGGTATAAACCGGCAGGCCGAGCCGCAATTGCACCAATGTTTCGGGCACTGACATGTCAAAAGTGAACCAGCGCGTCAGGCCGCGCGCGGCCATCGCGTCCTGCAACGGCTTGGCCAGGCCGTCGGCCTTGATGTTCATCGCCATCGGCAGATCGCGGCCGCCCAGAATGTCGAGCATCGCCGACAGGGTGATATCGGCATCGCGCGCCGGGTCATGCGCGATCACCAGTTCGCCGCCACGGTCGCGCACGTCGGTTTCGGTGCCATAGCCAAGATCGAACGACCGCGCGAACGCCACCGGTCGGTTCTTTTCCGCCGCGTCCTTCCAGTAGCCGCGATGGCTGATGATGATCATCGCGCGATCCTGCCAACCGCGTCATGCGACAGCTTAAGCGACAGGAAAAGATCGAGATCGGCCGGAATGCCAAGGCCGTACATCCCAGCGGCTTCGCGCCCGATATCATGCACCCCGATCCGCGCGCCGCCGGCGATCAACTGGTTATAAACCGGGGCGACGTAGAATTCCCCGTTCACCCGCGCGTCAGCCGCGATCATCGCATCCGCCGCGGTGACGAAATCCGAGCCACGCGCGAAATTGTAAATGCCGACGGTTGCGTGATTGGAAATCACCCGCTTTTCCGCCACTTCGGTCGTCAGGCCCTGCGCATCAATGGCGGCGAAAGACCATTTCGGATCATCGGCCCACATCGTCATGATCAGCCCATCGAGCGCGCGCGCATCCAGATCGGCGAGATAGGCATCGATGCTGCAATCGACGTACTGGTCGCTATTGGCGATCATCAGCGCGTCGCCCGAAGCAATCACATCACGCGCCAGCAGAACCGTGCAGGCCGCACCTTCGGTAACGCCGTCAATGCCGATGGTTTCACTGCCTGGCGCCCAGCTTGCGAGCTTAAGGCGCAAATCAAATTCAGCGATATGGCTGTTCTGGCAGATGAAAACGAAGCGATGCGGGCGGGCAGGGGTAATGTTGGCGATCACCAACTGGATCATCGGGATGCCATGCACCGCAATCAGCGGCTTGGGCAGCGAGTATCCAGCCTTGGCAAAGCGGCTGCCGAGACCGGCCATCGGGACGACGATGTTGAGCATGACATGGCTCCGCGCAAAATACCTGCGCCAGATCGCGCCAACGCTCACCAAGGCTTAGCAAAATAGGCCCGCGCGATCAAACCCCGGCTTCGCGCAGCCGCACGTTGAGCCCGTCGATCGTGCGGCGCAGCATGTTGATCTCAACATCAAGGGCTGCCGTCCGATCGCCGGGATTGACGATCGACCAGTTGGCCTGCGCACCCTGGGTTTGCCGGTGAAGCGGGGCGTCATGCAGGGTTTTCACCCCCTTGATCCCAACTTCTTCTTCAACCCGAACCCCCAGCCGGGCAGCCTCGGCATGTAGGCTGACCCTGGCCGTCCGCTGATCCGCCAACGCGCCCGGCCGCATATAGGCAGTGATCGACGCGGCGACCGCATCGCCAAACGCCGACGGCGCATAGGCGCCATCAAGCACTGCGCTAACAAGCCCCATGGTTCGAAACCCGTTCGTATAGCAGGTTGGATGGCTGGCGAAATGCGGCAAGTCACTTGGTGCCCACAGCATGTCTTCCAGTGTCATCTCGCGCACCATCTCGCTCGAGGTCGCCTGCAACGGGTCGGTGCCGAGGAAGGCGAAATTTTCCTGCATGGCGATCATCGCGCAGGCAATCGCGCGGGCATAAATCGGCTCATGCACCAGCACGCTGCGCAAGATGGCGAACTGCTCCGGGTTGTTGAAAATCAGCCCGACATTGGCCCGCAAATAAGCGTCCAGCACCGGAATATCCTGGATGAACGGCGGCGCCCACAGCAGCTGTTCGGGCCCCAGGCGGGAGTAGCGCAGCGGAGTCAGGAACGGCAGGCGGCATAGCCGGCGCAAATCCCCAGCGCGTGCGGCGATCGTGATGTCGTTGATATAAAACGGCTGTGCCGCAAAAAACGCGCGGATATGGAGCTTTTCCAGGAACGGCGACGGCATCGCCCGATGCCGCATGGTGCTGATCGGCGTTGCGGCGAGGAAGTCGGTGACATCGGCGGTATTGCTGATATCAGGCCGCAATTTCAGCACAAAGCAATTTTCATCGAGCAGATCGAGCCCGAGATCGATGCAGGCGATCTGGTGCAGGATATGCCCCGACAGTACCAGATTGGGCTCATTCTGCTCTACGATATGGGCACCAAGCGCTTGCAGCCGCACCAGAATCTCGGGGTATTTGGCCAGTTCATCCCGCCAGGTCGAAACCACGATCGGCAGGTCGAAATGCCGGCGGCAATCGACGATGGCATCCAGCAGCAGCTGGAACCTTGCCGGATCGCGTACCAGTCCAGTGAAAAGGATCGCACGCTGCGTCATCAAATAGGCTTCCCAGATAAAATCTTCTTGTCACCGACGAATGTAACACACTGTACCAAAATTAGCTAGTTCCTTACAGCCCGTCCAGCCTTACTCCCGGCGCAGTACCCCATCGGTGATAAACTCCGCCAGCCCGTGGGCGCGAAACTGGCTG
>JANXRN010000003.1 GCA_025352995.1 Acetobacteraceae bacterium | reverse complement strand
TTTCACGGTTGCCTTCCCACGCCGTCACGTAGCCCACATGAGCATCCTGTCCACGCGTCTCAATCCTGGCGTTTGGGTCCTTTCGCAGGAAGGGATTCCACTTGCTGAAGTTACCGAGAGGCTTCAGATACGTGAAGACTTCCGCATGTGGCCGGTCAAAAAACACGTATTCACGCTTCTTTGTCTGCTTTTCGGCCGGCGTGCTGTCTTCCCGATCAAGTTTGCTCGATTCGAAGCCGTCACGGAGCAGCACAGGACCTGAGAAAACAAATGTACAGGCGGTTCCCGCATCAGCGGGTAGTAGAACAACATCGGTCCCGGGTGCCGAAAGATCAAACTGGGCGGTCTTCGCAAAATTATACAGGTTTTTGGCAAACATATCGGCCTTGGTGTATTTCGCGGCGAGTGTTTTACCTAGCCAGTCCAGATGACGGTCACCGTCCTCGGGAGGTGTACCGCCGAACCAGCATTTGGGTAGGTCCCTGATGCGAATGGTACGCTTGTCGCAAGGGGTAATGCGGTAGTCGCTCAATCCGTCCTGCCGTTCCTGGGGGCTGGCCTCGTCAAACTGTAGCCATCCGGCGCCAATTGTTTCCCATCCTAAACGTGATGTCCCGCTCTCATTTTTACTATAGTACGGATCCTCGAAATCCCGGACACCAAAGCGGTGATCCCGATTCAACTGCGACAACCGCCCCAACGTGATCGTTTCAATCCCGGCCCGCAGCAGGCCGCGCAATGTCGCCCCCGGAATGGCATAGAGCCCATTTGGATATGGTTGCAGCGGAACGGTCGTCTGGCCGCCGTTTGGGCTTTGGCCAATTAAGAGCGGCGTTTCGACAACCCATTCAACCTCGATCTCGCCGGAAAAGCCATTCGCCAGCGGCAGATCAAGTAGAGCATCCTGCGCCTGTTTGGGCGCCGGGATCACTACATTATTGAGTTCCACGAACCGGTAAGGTGAAGTGGGAAGCACGCCCTTGTCGCTCTTCATGGTGGAATGCGCCTGGGTTGGAGCGGACACCGTGCCCTTGGCACGCGACAACACAATGTCGGTCACGCGATCAGCGTCGTCATCCGTATCAACCATCTCCTTGATATGAATGAATAATTCCGCCCGTGTCGGGCGCTGTTTCTCAACGAATTTGATCCACTCGAGGAGGACGCTTTCAGGCGGATCTGCTGGCATCTGCTCCCTCCGTCTCAACCCTGAACCAGCCGAACCCTTTATTGCCGCCATGCCCCAGCGTCAGCCCGTTGTCGCAGATATCGGCAATCAGACACTCGGCCAGGCTTTGGTCCTCGGCGGTCGGCTTGCCCGCCCTGCCGCCGCGATCGTGCAATGTCAGCTGCAACTGCGCAACGACCCCGAGATAGGCTTCAGTTTCAAACAGCGCCCCGTCGATCGGGCCGCCACTGAAGCGGTCGAGCTTTACTGAAAATATTTTCCATGGGGTTGCTGGTTCGTTGATCGCCAGCTCGGTGATGTCCAGCAGGGCGCGGAACCCGGTTACGCCAAACAAGCGTTGGACCGGTGTCAACGACGTGCCGGGCTTGTAAACCTGGGTCAGGCCGTCACGCTCCGGCTCCTCCCCACGCCGGCGGGCCGCCAGCGCGACAAGCCACGCCGCGCGCGCACGCAATGCGCCGGACACCGATGATCCCGGCAGCACTGGCTTCTTTTCCGCACTGCGTTGCGCGGCCAGCATCGGGTCACCGTCTTTGCGTCGTTCTGCCCAGGATGGATCCAGCACTGCGAACGGCCCGTCGCAGGTCAAAACCAGTTTCCAGGTAGCAGCATCGCGTTCCCCCACTGCATCCGGCCATATCACCGCCACCGGCGCGGCATCAAAATTCCCGTCGCTGGCGAGCACTGATTTGGTAACCACAAGTGTACTACGGCGGATTTTTACCCGCCCATCGCCATCGGCCTGGCCCGCGCCGATAGCCTGGCCGTCACCCCGGTCAAGCAGCATCAGCAGTTGCAGCAGCAGTCCGACCTGGATATCGCAGCGTTTGGCGGCATCAGCGCCACGGACTTCGACAGTGAAACCCAATCGGAATACCGCCCCCGGCGCAACCGCTTCCGCATGACGGAGGCTGCTGCTGTTGGCGACGCCCGATGCGCGGTCGATTGCGGTGCCGGCGGCCACGAACACCCCTTCGCCGATTGCGCCCGGCCCGGTCGCACCAGCGCGATCAGCGTATGGAAGATGCTTTGCCAGTCCCGGCGTGAGCATCGATGCGCCCGAGACGCTGAGCGAACCGCGCTTCCCGGTTTCTTTCGCCGCTATCGACCCGAGCAGTTGTTCCCAGATTTTTTGCTCCATCGCCCCGGCCGCCAGGCGATGCAGCAGGCCTTTGATGGTAGACCCGGGTAGATAGGGCAGATTACTGACATCGCGTTGAATGGCGGCGACCCGCGGCGCATTATTGGTGTTGCGCCCGTCGGCACCTTTCACCGCATCAACCGTTCGATCAAGGCCTGATCCGACATGGAGCGGTGACAGCACTTCCAGG
>JANXRN010000002.1 GCA_025352995.1 Acetobacteraceae bacterium | reverse complement strand
ACCTGGTCGGGCGGGCCGCTTTCGACCACCACACCGCCATCGATGAACACCACCCGATCGGCGGCTTCGCGGGCAAAGCCGATTTCGTGGGTGACGACGATCATCGTCATGCCTTGGCCGGCGAGGCCTTTCATAGTGGCCAACACTTCGCCGACCAGTTCGGGATCGAGCGCGGATGTCGGTTCATCGAATAAAATCAGCTTGGGACGGATGGCGAGCGCGCGGGCGATGGCGACGCGCTGCTGCTGGCCGCCGGAAATCTGGCCGGGATAGGCATTGATTTTGTCGGAAAGGCCGACCCGCTCGAGCAGTTCAATCGCATGGGCACGGGCGGCGGCAGGCGCCTCCCCATGGACATGGATCGGCGCTTCGGTGACGTTTTGCAGCACGTTCATATGCGGGAATAAATTGAACTGCTGGAACACCATGCCGATGCCGCGGCGTTGGGCAGCGACAGCGCGCTCGGGCAGTTCGATCAGCCGGCCGTTACGCGCGCGATAGCCGATCTGCACCCCATCGACGATGATCGTGCCACGTTCGATCCGTTCGAGCCCATTGAGGCAGCGCAGAAAGGTCGATTTGCCCGAGCCGGAGGGGCCGAGAATGACCACGACTTCTCCGGCGGCGACATCGAGATCGATGCCGTTGAGCACGGGTACCGCGCCGAAGCTTTTGTGAACGTTGCGGGCTTGGACCAGCATTTCAGCGCGTTCCGCGACCGTAATAACGCTCAATCGCTGCCTGCCCAACATTGAGGATTGAGGTGATCAGCAAATACCACGCGACCGCGACCAGTAGCAGCGGGATGACCTGAAAGGTGCGGTTATAAACCGCTTGCGCGGAATAAAGCAGGTCCGCCATCGCAATGACGCTAACCAAAGACGTGGCCTTGATCATGCTGATCAACTGGTTGCCGGTGGGTGGCACGATGGCGCGCATGGCTTGCGGGATGATGATGCGGGCGAGGGCCTGCAAATGGGTCATCCCGAAGGCGCGTGCGGTCAGCGCCTGGCCGTGATCGACCGACAGCAGCCCGCCGCGGACGATTTCGGCCATGTAGGCAGCTTCGTTGAGCGCAAGCCCGGCGATGGCGGCAGTGAGTGGCGTGATGACATCATTGGTTTTCCACGAGATGAGTTCAGGCAAAAACGGCAGCCCGAGACTGATGCGCGGAAACAACGTTGACATATTGTACCAGAAAATCAGCTGCACCAGCAGCGGCGTGCCGCGAAACACCCAGATATAAAGACCCGCGAGGCCACGCAGCAGGCGATTGGACGACATGCGCGCCACGGCAAGCACAATCCCGATCGCGGTGCCGAGCGCCATGGCAATGATGGTCAGCCCAAGGGTGACTTCGAGGCCACGCAGGATGGAAATCTCGGCAAACCATTCAGCGACGACCGGCCACTCGAAATTCGAATTGCCAGCGAGCAGCAGCAGGCTTTGCAGGGCGAAAGCGCCGACCAGCACCCAGGCGATGATATTGCCCCATGGGATCGGCTTTTTGGCGTCGGCGACGTCGCGGAAAGTCACTTGGCGGCCTGCCCGCCGAGATTGATGCCGGGGGCTTTGAGCATGTTGTTTTCCAGGCCCCATTTCTTCATGATCGCGGCATAAGTGCCATTGGCGAACAGAATTTTGTAAGCATCGAGCATCACATCGCGCAAAGGCGAATTCTTGCCGACCACGCTGCCCTGGAAAATATCGGCAAAGCCGTTCTTGTGACCGACCGCGGTGAGTTGCAGCTGCCCATTGGCCTGATCGACGAAATAAACCAAGGGCGCCTGTGACGAAAAGAACGCATCCGCCCGGTTGGAACGCACGGCGAGGATCGATGTCGGCTGATCGGTATAGCTTTGCACGACGACTGCGGGCTTGCCGGCAGCGGTGCACATATCGGACTGCTGCTTGATGACTTTTTCGGCCGAGCCTGCCGCCATGACCGCGACTTTCTTGCCGCATGTGTCGGCGAGATCGGCAATGCCGGTCGGGTTGCCCTTTTGCACCGCGAACACGACATATTCTTGCACCCAGTCGATGAAATCATTGACCAGCTCACGGTCCGGGTAATCGCCGATCGGTCCCATGGCGAACTGATAGCGCCCGGCCTTGATGCCGGCGAGTTCGGCGGCGAGGCCACTCACGGTTTCATGCCTGATCTTGAGGCCGAGCAGTTCGGCCACAGCCTGGGCAAGATCGGCCGAGGCGCCTTTGAGGGTGTGGGCGTCCATGACGATTTCGTACGGCGGGAACGATCCGTTATTGACCGAGATCAGTTCACCGCTTTTGCGGATATCGTCCGGCAGACGGGCGCGCAGGGCCTCATTCACAGTTTCGGCGGCGTGGGCCGAGGCGATGCCGAGCGCACAGGCGGCGGCGATGACAAAGCGCTTCATGCGTGCCTCCCAGGGAAAAGTTCGCGCGGCGACCAGCGGCGTTTGGTGAGGCGCTGGGCGGATTGTTCTTCGGCGAAGGCGTCGATCATCGGTTCGTTGACGGCAAAACCGTTACGGTCCCAGCCGACCGGCAAATCCTGTCCGCAGCGGGCAAGTTCGTCGATCATCCAGGGCGTGGTGTCGGCGTATTTTTCGCGCTTGCCGAGCCAGATGCCGGTGCTCTCGTCGAACAATTCGCTCAGCGCTTGCGGCAGGCCGGGATGGGCGGCAACGATCCCGCGTTGCAGGGCGAGCAAATGGATGCCGGGCACGAAGCCGATGGCGTGGAAATAGGCGACTTCGGCGGCACGGAAATCGGGCAGCAGAAAGCGCAATTTACTGTCGGCGTCGTAAAATCCCGGCGGCATGAACGGGGTAAAGACGGCGTCGAGTTCACCGGCGTGCAGCAAATCGTAAAGCGCATGCGGGGTTTGTTCGATGCGGCCTGGCACGCCCCACGGCCCGAGCCGGTCAAAATCCGGATCGGCCGGCGCGAGGCGGCCGAGGCGCCATTGCGCGTCATCGACGCCAATCCCCTCACGCCGCAAAATCGCGCGGGTCCAGGTATTGCCGCTATCCTGCCAGCCAGTCATGCCAATGGTCTTGCCGGCAAGTTCGGCGACGGTTTGCAGGGGGCTGGATTTGGCAGTGATCATGCAACGATGGCGGAAAGCACGCATCAGAAAATGCGGCACCGCCACAACATCATCCACGCCTCGGTCGCGGGCTTGGACGTAGCGGCTGAATGACATCTCCCCGCCCTGGTGCACCGTGCTGGTGGCGTGGTTGTCGATCAGATTGCCGAAAACGCGATCGATCACCACGTCAAAATCCGGCGATTTCACGTCGCCGAGCAAGATCGGGGTGAGATAGTCCCAGTCACGCAAGGCAAGGCGAATGGTCGGGCGCATCGCGGCAAGCCTTGGGATGTTGCCTTGTGAGGCTAGCGCATGTTTGACGATGGTCAAATCGGCTTGTGATCATGGATGCGGGAAGACTGTTCTTTTTGTGAACAAAAAGGACCAAAAAAACTTTCTCTCCGGGCACTCCCTGCCCGTTGGGTTGGGATACTGGTATGAAAATTTTCTTGACACTTGAAGTATGTTATTTTATACGACTAGTAATGTTTTCATTTGCCCCATTTTTCACCCTGTTGCAGGCCGCCATTGGCGTGCTGTCGCTGCGCGATCAGAGCAAGCCGGACTTTCTCCGGGAGCTGTGGAACCGCGTTGGGCGCATGGGGCGGCGGCTCGAAAAGCTGCTGGCGCAGTGGCGGGCTGGGACCCTGCCCCAGGCTCGGGCGCGGGGGTCTGAAGCGGGCCAGCGGGCAGAGCGCGTTCGCGCGCCGGGCATCACCTTGCCGGAAACCCATGGCTGGCTGGCAGCCCGCATGCCAGACATTCATCAGAAGCTCGGTGATTGGCAGTTGATGGTCAGCCAGGAGGAGTGTGCGCGGTTTCTGGATGAGGTTCCGCAGGCGCGGAAGATCGTGGCCGTGTTGGAGCGGATGTTGTTCGTGCCTGCGGGCAAGAAGCGGGCGACGCGTAAGCGGGCGGAAGTTTGGCCTCCGCCGGCGTGGGTGCGGGCGGTCGAGACGGCGAAAATGATCGTCGGCCCGACCGGCCGTTTACAATGGTTATAAAGCGTTGCGGGAAACGCGCGACTTATTTGTTACGATATCGCAATCAATAGCGAGAGTAGTCGACCCAACGGGCAGGAAGTCCACGGATGAAGTTTTTTTGCTTCTTTTTGTTCACAAAAAGAAGATTCTTTCTTTAGAGGTCAAGGCGATAGAACCGAGCCGCGGTCCCGCGAAACAGATCGTCCTTCTCGCTCTCACTCATCCCAGCCGCGAGCAATTTACAAGCGTTCCAGAACACCTGGTAGCTGTAGCTACCTTTATCGACCGGGAAGTTGCTTTCGAACATGCAACGCGCGGCGCCGAACGCTTCAATGCAGGTCTTGATGTAAGGCGCCCAGGCGGCGGCGAGGGTTTGCGACGAGGGCGGATCGATCTGCTCGTGGAAATCATAGCCGTTGATCCGCATGCCGATGCCGCCGAGCTTGACGTAGACATTGGGGCAGGCGGCGAGTTTGCGAATGGAGGCTGCCCAGCCGGGGAAAATCTCGGCGCGCTTGCCGGCATAGCCACCAATCGCCAGTGGCCCACCGACATGGTTGAGCACAATTTTAGTGCCGGGGAAGGCCTGGGCGAGATCGGTCAGCTCATCGATTTGCGGGTGATACAGCCACCCTTCAAACGTCAGATCGAGCGGCGCGAGTTTGGCGAAGCCAGCGCGGAAGGCAGGATCGGCGAGCAGGCCTTTGGGCGCTGGGTTGCCGGGGTTCAACGTTACGTCATCGGCATCCCAGGCGACGATGTGGCGGATGCCACGGAAGCGGCCGCCGGCGACACGAATATGGCGTTCGAGCGCTTCCTGGACCTTGTCGCCGAGGGTCAGATTAACGTGCCCGACAATGCCGGCGCAGAGGCGGGTGGGGCCGTAGGTGCCCGACGCGCTCATCGCCGCGACGCCGTTGACGAATTCGGTTTCGCCGACCGGGCGCAGATGTTCCGGCCCGTCAGCACGATGGAAGGCGCGGGCCTGGACGAAAACGGTGCCAAGGATGTTGTGGCCGGAGTTGGTGTCGGCGAGCAGGTCTTCGATCAGATAGCGCCAGCCGGGACGGTCCCAGAGATGGTGGTGCGGGTCGATGATCGGACGTTCTGGTTCGAGGATCGGTTCATGACGACGGTCGAGCCAGGCTTGGCGGGGCAGCAAATAAGGGTTGTTGGCGGCGGTTGCGGACATTGGACGCTCCTCGGTTCAGGCGGCTTCGGCGACTTGGCGGGGCAGGTAAATGGCGGTGTGGCGGATGCGGGCGAGCGGTTTGCAGCCGTTGGCCAGC
>JANXRN010000495.1 GCA_025352995.1 Acetobacteraceae bacterium | reverse complement strand
ATCGCGCTTCGGCAAGGTGCTGATCGCGGTGCGGGACACCGAAAGCCGCACCAGGTTCCTGGGCTATCGGCCGGAGCGTTACAAACTATTCGTTTTCGTGCTGTCAGCGGTGATGTGCGGCATTGGCGGGGCGTTGTATGTGCCGCAGGTCGGCATCATCAACCCGAGCGAATTCTCCCCGGCCAATTCGATCGAAGCCGTAATCTGGGTGGCGGTCGGCGGGCGTGGCACGTTGGCCGGCGCGATCCTTGGTGCGGTTCTGGTCAATTTTGGCAAAACCATCTTCACCGGCATTCTGCCTGAATTATGGCTGTTCGCGCTTGGCGCCCTGTTCATTCTGGTAACGTTGCTGCTGCCCAACGGGGTGCTGGGTCTGTTGACCCGCAAGAAGGAGGCCCGGAAATGAGACGCCCGCATGCGGATACTTTGCTGTATCTGAACGGCGTGTCCGTCAGCTTCGATGGCTTCAAGGCGCTCAATTCCCTGTCGCTGCTGGTCGAAAAAGGCGAGATGCGGGCAGTGATCGGCCCCAATGGCGCTGGCAAGACCACGATGATGGATGTCATCACCGGCAAGACCCGCCCCGACCAGGGCGATGTGGTGTTTGGCGAGGATGTTGACCTCACCAAGCTTGACGAGCCGGCAATTGCGGCACTCGGCATCGGACGCAAGTTTCAGAAGCCGACGGTGTTTGAGCCGCACACGGTGTGGGACAATTTGCTGCTGGCGCTGGCCGGCGATCGGCGGCCACGCTTTACCTTGTGGGCGCGCGAAACTAGCGAGGAACAGGACAAGATCGACGACATCCTGACCACCATCCGCTTGAAGGATTTGCGCCAGCATCGCGCAGGCGATTTGTCGCATGGGCAGAAGCAATGGCTCGAAATCGGCATGTTGCTGGCGCAGGAACCGCAATTGCTGCTGGTCGATGAGCCGGTGGCGGGCATGACTGACGCCGAAACCGCGCAGACCGCCGATTTGCTGCGCGAGATCAATCGCACCAAAAGCGTCGTCGTGGTCGAACACGATATGGATTTCGTCCGCGCGCTCGGGGTCAAAGTGACTGTCTTGCATGAAGGATCGGTGCTGTCCGAAGGCAGCATTGACCATGTCAGCGCCGACCCGAAGGTCGTCGAAGTGTATCTGGGACGCTGAAGATGTTGGAAATCCAATCCGTCGATCTTCATTACGGCGCCGCAATTGCGCTGCGCAAAGTCTCGCTCACCGCACAGATCGGCGAAGTGACCTGCCTGCTGGGGCGCAACGGGGTCGGCAAGACCAGCCTGCTGCGCGCGGTAACCGGGGTGCATCCGGTGTCGGCGGGGAAAATCCTGTGGAACGGCGCGGATATTACCCGGATGGCGACTTATGATCGTGCCAGATTGGGGATTTCGTCGGTGCCACAGGGCCGCGACATTTTCCCCTTGCTGACGGTGCGGGAAAATCTCGAAACCGGCTTTGCGGTATTGCCGCGACGCGAGCGTTTTGTGCCCGATCAGATTTTCGACTTGTTCCCCATCTTGAAGACCATGTTGCGGCGACGCGGCGGGGATTTGTCGGGTGGGCAGCAGCAGCAATTGGCGATTGCCCGCGCCTTGGTGATGAAGCCCAAGCTGCTGGTGCTGGATGAGCCTACCGAGGGCATTCAGCCCAGCATCATCAAGGATATCGGGCGGGTGATCGAACTGCTACGGTCCCAGGGCACGATGGCGATTTTGCTGGTCGAGCAGTATTTCGACTTTGCCCGCGAACTCGCCCAGCGCATTGCGGTGATGGATCGAGGCGACATCGTGCTACAAGGCGCGCGTGAGGAGCTTGATGAACAGGATGTCCGCCGCCGTCTCTCGGTCTGAACACCAAAGGGCTTTCGGGGAGTTGGTGGTGGAGATGCGGCTGCGCGATGGCCGGACCGTGCTGGGCGATCTGCGCCAGGATGGCTGCATGAAGGCGCGGTTCCCGCGGCCGGTCGATATCGCCGAAATCATTACGTTGAATAGTTCCGGTGGCGTCGTTGGCGGCGATCGGCTGCGCAGCAGGCTGAAGGTTGGTGAAGGTGCCCAAGCGTGCTTCGCGTCGCAGGCGGCGGAACGGTTTTATCGCGCGCTGGACGGCGATCCGGCAGCGGAAATTCGCACCATCGTTGATGTCGCAGCCGGCGGCCTGGCTGAATGGCTGCCGCAGGAAAGCATTTTATTCGATCGGTGTGCGTTGGATCGGCGGCTGGATGTGACGCTTGCCCAGGACGCGAGGTTCATCGGGGTGGAAGCGCTGATTTTCGGTCGCGCCGCCATGGGTGAAAGCGTGACGACGGCGCGGCTCAGTGACCGGATCAGCGTGCGGCGGGCCGGAAAGCTGATCCTGCACGAAGCAATTCGCGTCGATGGCCCGGTTGCGGACTTGCTTGATCGCCCGGCCATCGGTGCCGGCGCACGGGCCGTGGCGACGCTGATTTATGTTGCGCCGGACGCACCCGCGCGGCTCGACTTGCTGCGGGCGGCGTGGGACGATAGCGACTGCGGCGCGAGCGCCTGGAATGGCATGCTGGTCGGACGGGCGGTCGCCCCGGACGGCGCGCGTTTGCGCCAGGCCGTGATTGCAGGGTTGGCAGTGTTGCGCGACGGCCGCGCCCTGCCCCGGGTGTGGAATTGTTGAGGAGAGTGCGATGAATTTGACCCCGCGCGAAAAGGACAAGCTGCTGATATCGATGGCCGCCATGGTGGCGCGTCGGCGGCTGGAACGCGGCGTGAA
>JANXRN010000487.1 GCA_025352995.1 Acetobacteraceae bacterium | reverse complement strand
CTTTGTTCGCCGACATGCGGGCGGGAAAACTGCCCAATGGCGCCTGCGTGCTGCGGGCCAAGATCGACATGGAATCGGGCAATATGAACATGCGCGATCCGGTGCTCTACCGGATCATGCACGCAAATCACCCGCGTACCGGCAATGCGTGGTGCATCTACCCGACTTATGATTACGCGCATGGCCAGTCGGACGCGATCGAGGGCATTACCCACTCGATCTGCACCCTGGAATTCGAAGATCACAAGCCGTTGTATGAATGGCTGCTCGACCATCTGCCGGTGCCGTCGCGGCCGCGCCAATATGAATTTGCCCGGCTCAACATCGGCTACACGGTGATGTCCAAGCGCATCCTCAACCGCCTGGTGCGCGAAGACAGGGTGGCCGGCTGGGACGATCCGCGCATGCCGACTATTGCCGGCCTGCGCCGCCGCGGCGTGCCGGCCGCCGCCATTCGCAGCTTCATCACCAAGGTCGGTGTCGCCCGCGCCAATAGCGTGGTCGACCTCGCGCTGCTCGATTTCTCGATCCGCGAAACCCTCAACCCGATCGCCCTGCGGCGGATGGCGGTGCTGCGGCCGCTGAAAGTGATTATCGAGAATTATCCCGAAGGCGAGATAGAAACGCTCGAAGCGGTGAACCACCCCGATGCGCCCGAAATGGGCATGCGCCCGATCATGTTCGGCCGCGAAATCTGGGTGGAACGCGATGACTTCATGGAAGTCCCGCCGAAGAAATTCTACCGCCTGTCGCCCGGCCGCGAAGTTCGTCTGCGCTACGGCTACTTCATTACTTGCCGCGAAATCGTCAAGGATGCGGCGGGGGAGGTGATCGCGCTGCGCTGCACCTATGACCCCGCCACCAAGGGCGGCAACGCGCCTGACGGCCGCAAAGTCCAGGCAACGCTGCACTGGGTCGCCGCCGCTGACGCCGTTGACGCCGAACTGCGGCTTTACAACACGCTGTTCGCCCGCCCCGATCCTGGCGCAGACGGCGATGTGATGGATGACCTCAATCCAACATCGGTCGAAATCCTCCAAGGCTGCAAGCTCGAACCCGCGCTGCGTACCGCCCCGGTGGGGGAGGTGTTGCAGTTCGAGCGCCAAGGCTATTTCGCCGCCGATCCGGACGGCACGACCGATGCGCCAGTTTTCAACCGCACTGTCGGGTTGCGGGACAGCTACGCCAAGCCGGCGGTGACCGGCCAGGCAAGGTAGGTCGGGCAACCAAGCGCGTTGTCCGCGACGGGTTGCCTACCACCCGATGCCGGACTAGGCAGGCGGGAAGGTTTGATCCAGGTGGGGAGCGGTCGATATGCTAAAGCAGGCGACGCCCAAAGGCGCCGGCGTCGTGCAAGGCGCGGATGCTGCGGCTGCACGGCGCCTAGCAAGCCCCCGCCGCCGCAGCCCCTCCGAACCCAATGTCACAAAGTTTTTTTTGCTTCTTTTTGTTCACAAAAAGAAGACCTTCCATAACCTGCCTCTAAAGTAACCGAACATGGACTTTGCCCTGACCGAAGACCAGATCGCCGTCCGCGACGCGGTAACCCGGATCGCCGCAGACTTCGATGACGCATTCTGGCGCGCCCGCGACCAGGACGGCCGCTTTCCGCACGAATTGCACCAGGCGCTGGCCGAGGGCGGTTGGCTCGGTATCTGCATGCCCACCGAATATGGCGGTGCGGGCCTGGGCATTACCGAGGCTGCCATCATGATGCAGGCGATCGCCCAATCCGGCGCCGGCATGTCCGGGGCCTCGGCGATCCATATGAATATTTTCGGCCTCAATCCGGTGGTGGTGTTCGGCACCGATGCGCAGAAGCGCCGTATGCTGCCGCCGTTGATCGCCGGGCAGGAAAAAGCCTGCTTCGGCGTCACCGAACCCGATGCCGGCCTGGATACGACCGCAATCAAAACCCGGGCTGAACTCAAGGGCGATCGCTATATTGTCCATGGCCAGAAAATCTGGACCTCCACCGCGCAGGTCGCCGACAAGATATTGTTGCTCGCCCGCACCACGCCGGCCGACAAGGTTGCCAAGCGTACCCACGGGCTGAGCCTGTTCTACACCACGCTTGACCGCAGCAAGGTCGAGGTTCGCCAGATCGACAAAATGGGCCGCAAAGCCGTCGATTCGAACCAGGTGTTTTTCGACGGCCTCGAAATCCCCGTCGAAGACCGCATCGGCGACGAGGGTGCGGGCTTCCGCAACATCCTGCACGGCATGAACCCCGAACGCATCCTGATCGCCGCCGAAGCGGTGGGCTTGGGCTTGTGCGCGCTCGACCGCGCCCGCGCCTATGCCAGTGAACGCCGCGTCTTCGGCCGCCCGATCGGGCAGAACCAGGCCATCCAGCACCCGCTCGCCGAAAACTGGATGGAACTCGAAGCTGCGCGTTTGATGACCATGCACGCCGCCTGGGCCTATGACACCGGGCGGGACTCTGGCGCGCTGGCCAATTCGGCGAAATACCTTGCCGCCGAGGCCGGCTTCAAGGCCTGCACCCAGGCGGTGATGACCCATGGCGGCATGGGCTATGCCAAGGAATATCACGTCGAGCGTTACTTGCGCGAAAGTATCATCCCGCGCATTGCCCCGATCAGCCGCGAACTGGTGCTGTGCTATATTGCCGAGCGGGTGCTTGGTCTACCGAAGAGCTATTAATGCGGGTGGTGATTATCGGTGGTGGCGCGGTCGGCAGTTCAACCGCCTATCACCTTGCCAAACGCCCGGATTTCATCGGCCAGATCACGGTCATCGAGCGGGACCCGACCTACCGCTTCGCCTCGTCGTCTTTGTCGGCGAGTTCGATCCGCCAGCAATTCTCCACCCCGGTCTGCATTGCAATGTCGCAATATGGCTGGGAATTTCTACGCGACATGCCAGAGGCCGGCTTGAAGCAGCACGCCTATCTGTTCCTGGCGACTTCTGCCGGTGCTGACATACTGCGCGAGAACCAGGCGATCCAGCGCGATAATGGCGCGGATATTTCCCTGCTGGGGCCTGATGCGTTGCGCCAGCGATTCCCCTGGATGAACACCGATGACATCGCCCTTGGCGCGGTTGGTGAAAGCGGGGAAGGGTGGTTTGACGGCCCCGGCCTGCTCGCCGAACTCAAGCGCCGTGCCCGCGGCCTGGGCGTGGCATATGTCGCCCAGGACGCCACTGGCTTTGTCCGCACCGGCGACCGCATCAGCGCCGTGACGCTCGCTGATGGTAGTGACGTCGCGGCTGACATCGTCGTCAACGCCGGCGGCCCATGGGCGGCGCGCATCGCCGGGTGGGCCGGGATCGATTTGCCGGTGCGCGCCCGCAAGCGGATGATCTACGTCGTCGGTTGCCGTGAAACCCTAGAAGATTGCCCGTTGCTGATCGATCCATCGGGCATTTTCTTCCGCCCAGAAGGCGCGTTCTTCCTGTCCGGCCGTTCCCCTGGGCCGGGTGAGCCTGACCCTGACGAACCATCGTTGGACGTCGAAGAAGCGATGTTCCACGACCAGGTGTGGCCCGCGCTCGCCAACCGGGTGCCGGCGTTTGAGGCGCTTCGCCTGCAAACCTCCTGGGCCGGCTACTACGAGTACAATATTTTCGATCAGAACGGCATCATCGGCCCGCACCCGGCCTGCGCCAATCTGATTTTCGCCAACGGGTTTTCAGGCCACGGTATCCAGCATTCGCCAGCGACCGGGCGTGGGGTTGCGGAACTGGTTGTCGACGGAGGCTTTACCAGCCTCGATCTCTCGCCGCTTGGCTTTGACCGGGTGATCGCCGACAAGCCGTTGGTGGAGCGCAATATCGTTTGATGTGCCAAAACCCGTAGGGTGCCAATGCCGCTTGGCATTGCGCCATCTGCGTAACCATTGACCCCCTACGACCGCATCTTCACGCCGTCTGGATCAAATAACGGCGCCGCAACCAAGTCCGCCCGGCGCGCCTCGCCGAGAATATCCACCGTAAACCGTGCCCCACTCACCGCATACGCGCTCGGCACATAGGCAAGCGCCACCGATTTCCCGACATGATGCGCAAACCCGCCAGACGTCACCCAGCCGATTGCCTTGCCATCGAGCCGTACAGGTTCATCCCCTAGCGCATCGGCGTCCGTTGCATCCACCACCAGCTTCACCAGTTTCAGCGCCGGCCCAGCATCGCGTTGCCGCAAAGCCGCATCGCGCCCGATGAAATCCGCTTTTTTGGCTGCCACAAACCGCCCCAACCCGGCTTCGTACGGCCCGTAGATCGGCCGATATTCCCGCGCCCAGGTGCCCCAGTCCTTTTCCAACCGCAGCGAGTTCATCGCCCGTATGCCGACATGGGCAATCCCCAAATCCGCGCCCTCAGCCAGCAGTAGATCATACAAGGCGGCATGGTAATCCGGCGTCACCCAGATTTCGTAGCCGAGATCGCCGGTAAAGGTCAGCCGCCCGACCCGCGCCGGGATCATCCCCAGATCCATCCGCCGATACTGCATGAAGGGGAACGCGTCGTTCGATACGTCTTCCCCACTCACCCGCGCCAGCAATGCCCGCGAATTTGGCCCGGCGATCGACAGCCCGACCAAGCCTGCGCGCAACGACCGCAACGACACCCCGCGATCCGGCACATGCGCCTGCCACCAGCGCATATGGTAGTCTTCCGCCCCGCCGGTGCCAAAGATGTGGAACCGATCATCGGACACCCGCGCGACGGTGAAATCCCCGATCAGCTTGCCGTTGTGGTTCAGCATCGGCGCCAGCGCGATCCGCCCCACCGCAGGCATCCGGTTGGTCAGCATACGGGACAGAAAATCCTCCGCCTGCGGGCCGAACACCGCGTATTTCGCGTAGCCCGAGGTTTCGATCAGCCCGACCGCGGCCCGTACCGCGGCACACTCCGCCCCGATCGGGCCATGCGCGTTGGTACGGCGGAACGATACGTGCTCGACAGGTTCGGCGCCTTTGGGCGCATACCATAGCGGATATTCCAGCCCCCAGGCCGCGCCAAACACCGCGCCGGCGGCTTTCTGCCGGTCATAGATGGGGGAAGTCCGCAGCGGCCGCCCCGCCGGGAGTTCCTCATTGGGGAAACTCACCCGGAAACGCCGCCCGTAATTCTCGACAACTTTTGCCGCAGTGTAGCCCTGTGTCGCCCAATCGCCGTAACGCGCGACGTCCATCGCCCAGATATCAAAGCCCGGATCGCCATTGATCATCCAACCGGCGAGCGCGAGGCCAACCCCGCCACCCTGGCTGAAGCCCGCCATCACCCCGCACGCCACCCAGAAATTCTTCAACCCGCGCACCGGCCCGACCAATGGGTTGCCGTCAGGCGAGAAGGTGAACGGCCCGTTGATCACCCGCTTGATGCCGACATTTTCCAATGCCGGAAAATGCTTGAACCCGACTTCGAGATTGCCCGCAATGCGATCGAGATTGGGCGGCAGCAATTCGGCCGGGAAATCCCACGGCGTGGTCTTCGCCGACCATGGCGTGCCGTTATGTTCGTAAGTGCCCAGCAGCACGCCCTGGCGTTCCTGGCGCAAATAAATCTCGCCTTCGAAATCAATCGTATGCGGCAGTTCCGGCATGCCCGCCAGTTCGGGCATGTCGTCGGTAATAAGATATTGATGCTCCATGGCTAGGATCGGCAGTTCAAGGCCGACCATCCGGCCGACTTCCCGCGCCCAAAGCCCGCCAGCGTTCACCACATGTTCGGCCACAATCACCCCTGATGCGGTGATAACATTCCAGGTCCCATCGGGATTTTGCTGCAAATCCTCCACCCGCGTGTGCCGGTAAATCTCCGCACCTTGCATGGTCGCGGCGCGGGCATAGGCGTTGGTGACGCCTGACGGATCGACATAGCCGTCCAACGGGTCCCACATCGCGCCGACGAATTGGGACTTATCAATAAGCGGCAGCAGCTTCGCCGCTTCATCCACGCTGATCAGTTCGGCTTCCATGCCGAGATAGTCGCCGCGCGCCACCGCCATTTTCAGCCAGTCCATCCGGTCCTTGGTGCCGGCCAGCATCAGCCCGCCCGGCATATGCAGCCCGCAGGATTGTCCCGATATCGCTTCGATCTCTTTGTAAAGTTCGATCGTATACTTCTGCAGCTTGGCGACGTTGGGATCGCCGTTCAGCGTGTGCATCCCGCCCGCGGCATGCCAGGTGCTGCCCGATGTCAGTTCCGCGCGTTCCAGCAGCACGACGTCGCGCCAGCCAAGTTTGGTCAGATGGTACAGCACGCTCGCGCCGACAACCCCGCCGCCGATCACAGCCACACGAACATGGGATTTCATGAGGGTTGCTGTCCTTCAAGCGCGGTCGCAGCCTTGGCGAGCCAGGCGGCAACAAAGTTTCCCAACGGCCGATCGACATGCAGTAGCACGCGATTGCCACGCCGCCACAACAGGGCCTTCACCCCGGCAAACATGGTTTGCGCACATAATCCGGGCGCTAGCAGGGCAGGGTCCAGGGTCGTCGCCATCGCAATGACGTCGTCCGCATTGACAAGGGCGAAAATGGTCTGGCCGTCCGTCACATCCGAAACGAAGTCGCCGTCCGGCGCCACCGCGTGATCAAACGCCACCACCAAGGCCCGCTTCGGCGTAAGCCACAGCCGCGCCGGATCATCGCCCACCACGCTATTGGCGGCCTGATCGCCCCCCGAAACAAGATGAAGCGACGCCGGCGCGATCACGGTCGGATATGCGGGCGCGGTTCGCACAAGCCAGTTCTCAGCCATGCAGTTTCTCCCCGGCGGGATCGTAAAAGCACGGCGCGACAATCCTGGCGCGGCTGAGCTTGCCGAGATGGAACAAGCTGATCTCCTCGCCCATCCGTGCCCGCCCGCTTTCGATCATCCCCAGTGCCACCGATCGTTGCAAGACCGGCGATCGGCAGGCAGTGGTGATCCAGCCCAGTGACCGCGAGGCCCCTCCCTCCCGCAGCACCGCATGACTGCCCGGCACCGGAACGGTTTCGGGGTCCGCCGGCAGCAGCCCCACCAGTTGCCGCCGATCGGCGCGGGTTGCGTCCGGGGTCAGCAGCGATCGTTTGCCGACAAAGTCGATTTTCTTGGCCCGCAACGGACCTTCCAACCCGAGATCAACCGGCAAGGTCATGCCATCGGTATCGGTGCCAATCAGGATATAGCCTTTTTCCGCCCGCAGCACCGACAGGGACTCAATGCCATAGGGCATGATCCCGGCGGCCGCTCCAAGATCGAGCAAGTGCTGCCAGAGCGACTGCGCATAGCCGGACGGCACCGATACCTCGTAGCTGCGCTCGCCCGTGAAGCTCACCCGCGCAATCCGGCATGGAACCGATCCGATAAAATTTTCAGTCATCGCCATGTGCGGCAAGGCCTGGTCGGACAAGTCCGCGCCACTGCCCAATCCCGCAACGACATCCCGCGATTTGGGCCCGCTGATCGCGAAAGTTGCCCAGGCGGCCGTCACATCATGAAACGCCACCTGCATCGTTGGGTATTCGGTCTGATGCCACAATTCCAGCATCGCCAGCACGCCGGCAGTATGGCTCGATGATGGCGACAGCAAATAGCGATCGGCGGCAAGGCGACCCACCACGCCGTCATCAAACACCACCCCGGTTTCCCGCAACAGCAGGCAGTAACGCAGCCGGCCGGGCCGCAAATTTGCGACCTCGTTATAATACATCAAGTTCAGGAAGGCGGCGGCGTCTGGCCCGTAGACTTCAATCTTGCCCAAGCTCGACCCGTCGAACAGCCCGACCCGGAACCGCGCATTGGCGGCCTCACGCTTGATCGCCGCTTCCGTCGTTTCGCCAATGCCACGATAGCAGGCCGGCCGCGCCCAGCCGCCATAGTCCCGCATTTCGGCGCCGAGGGCGAGGTGGTCGTCATGCACGGGCAAATGCCGCAATGGCGCGAATAACGCCCCATGGCGCAGCCCGGCAATCGCGGCAAGCGGAACCGGGGTGAAAGGCGGGCGAAACTTTGTTGTGCCAACCTCCGATATTGCCTGGCCGGTTGCGTCGGCCAGGATCGCCAGCCCGTTGACGTTGCTGGTCTTGCCCTGGTCGGTCGCCATGCCGAGCGTGGTATAGCGCTTGAGGTGCTCGACCGACCGATACCCTTCCGAGGCCGCCAGCCGAACGTCCTTGGCGGTGACATCGTTCTGATAATCAACCCATTGGCGCGTCCCCGGCAGATCGAGGCCCCATAACGGCAAGATCGGCCGCACGGGCGATGCGGCCGCGGTGCGCGGTCCCACCAAATCCCCAGCATCGGTCGCCGCCAGCCCCGCCGCGTGGCCTTGCGCCAGACACGTCGCCAAATCCGCCGCACCCGTCACGCTGCCGGCTACAAGCTGCCCCGCTTGCATCGGCACGAACGCCGCCAAATCTGCATCCCACTGCAACGCCCCACCGGCCTGGCTGAACAAATGCACCGCAGGCGACCAGCCGCCAGACACTGCCAGCAAATCGGCCGACACGCGGTCACGCCGGGACCCATCGCGCGGCCCGAGATCAACCCATGCCAACCCGCCACGCCCGCCGGTGCCGAGTGGAACGGTTGCCGACCGTACCTTGATCCCTGGAATAGCCGGAGCATCGTCGCGCGCGTCGGCAATCTCAACCGCCGCCCCCGCGTCGCGCAACGCCTCGGCTACGCCGTACGCACTGTCATTATTGGTCGCAACAATCACCTGTCGCCCCGCCAGCACACCATATTGCCGCAAATAGTCCAGCACCGCGCTAGCCGCCATGATGCCCGGCCGGTCATTGTCAGGAAATACCAGCGGCCGTTCGATGGCGCCGGTGGCAAATATCACCCGCTTGGCCCGCACCACCCAAAGCCGAGGCGCCGCCCATCCTTCCGGCGCTTCCGCCCGATCTTCGAGCAACGCAAAACTGCCCTGGTCATATGCGCCAAACACCGTGGTGCGCGACAGAACCCGCACGCCCGCAATTGCCGCCGTCGCCCATGCATGCGCCGGGACATCGTCAATTGTTGCCGTATCCCACAACAGGCTTCCGCCCAACGCGGCGCGATCATCGACCAGCAACACCGAAGCCCCGGTTGCGCGCGCGGCCTTTGCCGCGGCAAGTCCCGCGGGACCCGCACCGATCACCAGTACATCGCTGCGTGCGTTGCGGGTTTCAAAAGACCGCGTCTCGGTCGCTTCTCCAACTCGCCCCAGCCCCGCCATCGCGCGAATGCGGGGTTCGTAATAATGCCAGCTCGGCGCCATGAAGCTTTTGTAGTAAAACCCGGCTGGCAAGAAGCGATGCAGCAGGTCAAGCGAGGCGGCCACATCACGGTCGACCGACGGAAATCCATTCACCCCGGTAATCACCATCCCGTCGCGCAGCGCGACCAATGTCGCGCGGGCGTTGGGATCATGCTGGCCGTTCCAGCGCACATCGACCACCGCATTCGGTTCATCAACCCAGGCCGCGAACAGCCCGCGTGGCCGGTGATACTTGAAGCTGCGGGCAACGATTTTCACGTCATTGGCCAGCAAGGCGGAGGCGATTGTGTCGCCCGCGAACCCGCTCAGTGCCCGACCATTCCAGGTGAAGCGCAACATTTTGCCGCGATCAATCCGCCCACCAACCGCAAGCCTCATGGCAGCACCGCATGGGTCGCGGTATCACGGGTCAGCACGAACCATTGCCCGCAGCCGCCGGCGTGGCACCATAATTCACGGTGCGCGCCTTTTTCGTTGCGGCGCATGTAAAGATAATCCGCCCAGACGGTATCAGACACGCTCGATGGCGGGCGCACCGCCGGTTCGCCCCCGAACTGGAATTCGGCTTCATCGCGGGTGCCGCAATGGGGGCAGGGCAGGGCGAGCATTAATGCGCAATCCCGGCGCCGGCGGCTTCGTCAATCAGCCGGCCGGTGGTGAAGCGATCAAGATCGAACGGCGCCGAAATCGGGTGGTGGCGTCCGGTCGCCAGAATATGCGCCAGCAGCCAGCCCCCGGCCGGGATTGCCTTGAATCCGCCAGTGCCCCAGCCGCAATTCAGAAACAAGCCATCGACCGGCGATGGTCCGATCAGCGGTGAATAATCCCAACACACATCAACAATCCCCGCCCATTGGCGCAATAATTTCAAGGTGCGAAAGCGCGGAAACATTTCCAGCAGCGCCGCAACGATCGTCTGCCCAACCGGCAAATTGCCGCGCTGGGCGTAGGATGGATACAAATCCAACCCGGCGCCAAACACCATTTCCCCCTTGTCGGACTGGCTGCAATAAATCCCCGTGCTGCTGGACAAGATCACCGTATCCAACAGCGGCTTCACCGGCTCGGTCACCATCGCCTGCAGCGCGTAGCTCTGGATTGGTAACTTGAAGCCGGCCTTCGCCGCCAACACCCCGGAATGCCCGGCCACCGCCATGCCAACCCGGCCGGCGGCAATCGGCCCCAGGCTGGTTTCGACGCCGACGACCCGGCTGCCATCGAAACGAAATCCGGTGACCTCGCAATTCTGGATGATATCCACTCCCAGCGCGTCCGCGGCCCGCGCATAGCCCCAGGCCACTGCATCGTGGCGGGCAATCCCTCCACGGCGCTGCACAAACCCGCCATGGATCGGGTAGCGCGCGTCAGGATCGCGATTGGCGATTTTCACTTCGCGATGCACCCCGTCAGCATCGAGCAATTCGACTTCGATGCCGTTGATCAGCATCGCGTTCACGCTGCGGGCCATCAGTTCCATGTCGTGATTGCTGTGGGCGACGGTCACCACCCCGCGCTGCGACAGCATGATGTTGTAGTTGAGGTCCTGGCTCAGCCCCTCATACAGTTGCAGCGCATGATCATACAGCGCCGCACTTTGCGGGAAGAAATAGTTCGATCGCACAATCGTGGTGTTGCGCCCGGTATTCCCCCCACCGATCCAACCCTTTTCCAACACCGCCACCCGGTTCGCGCCATGCAGCTTGGCAAGGTAATACGCGGTTGCTAGCCCATGCCCGCCACCCCCGATGATGACGAAATCATAGCGCGGCTTTGGCGATGGCGCGCGCCAGGCTTCCCCCCAGCCAGTATGGCCGCCGAGGCCCTGGCGTAGCAGGCTGGCGGCAGAATAGCGTGTGCGAAATGGGGTGCGACTCAACTTCTACCTCGGACCTTTGACGCTGACCGCCACCGCGCGTTCACCGCGCGGGGCGTCACTGCGTAGCACCATTCGCGCGGCGGTAAAAATCGCCACGCTGGCCAACACGGCCGGCAGATACAGATAAAGCACCCAAGGGTCCGTCGCCGCCATCAGCCGCCCGGCAACCGCCGGTCCGATCGCCGCCCCGCACGCCCATACCAGCAGCAGCCCGCCGCTTGCCGCCACCATGTCCCCGCCGGCCAACCGGTCGCTCGTCTGGCTCGACCCCAGGCCGTAAAGCCCCGACGTCATTGCCGAATACGCGGCACCAAGGGCCACCACCATCCAATAGGGCGCGGACGCAACACTATGCAGCGCCACCCCCGCCGCGCTGCCGATCAGCAGCACTCCAAGCGCCACCGGCCTTCGCCCCAGCCGATCGGACAGAAACCCGATCGGCATTTGCGCCACCATGCCAGCGAGGTTGATTGTCACCAGAAATCCCGCAATCGCCGCCTGGCTGTAGCCACGCCCGGCCAGCGCCACTGGCGACATCGCGTAGAACGCCGAGTTGGACAGCCCGGCGGCGAGGCAGCACACCAGCCCGACCGGGGACACCCTTAGCAGCCCGATCAGCATCACAGGCTGCCGCGCCGGCGCCGCCGGCAATGGCGCCCGGCCCAGCGCCACCGGCACCCCAGCCGCCAGCATCACCAGGCCCGCGAGCGCCAACAAGCCGGCCGACGCTGCCACAAAGCTGATCGTCAGCGGCCCCAGCACATTGCCGCCCCAGGTGGTCAACATATAGGCACTGAACATCCGCCCGCGCGTCGCGTTGGTGGCATGCGCGTTGAGCCAGCTTTCCGCCACCAGGCAGATGCCGGCATGCGCCACTCCCAGCGCCACTCGCAACAGCGCCCACACAGACGGCGTGCTGACCATCGCCATCCCCAACGTAACCCCACCCGCCACCACAACCGCCACCGCGAAGCTGCGCCGATGCCCAATTGCCCCAATTAACCTCCCCAAGGTCAGGGTGCCGACGATGAACCCGACCGAATGCGCCGACGCCACCAGCCCAATCTGCGATGCCGTCGCGCCCTCCTGCAACAGCATCAGCGGAGTCACCGGGCCGATCACGCCAAGCGCCACGTAGGCGATAAACAGGCTGATCAGCAGCGGCGGAACCGGGGAAGGGGGCATGCAGCGCATGATGCCAATCTCCCGCTTTGCCGACTAGCCCATGGCTTGGTAATCACAAATCCCATGACAGTCACGGAGGCGTTTAGTGTCGTTCGCGTTGGACAAAGTGCCACCAATCATTCAGGCCGAAGGCGCGCTTGACGGGCTGGGAGGGCACGCGGCGCCGCTCGCCGCCGGCCGGCCCGTGCTGCTGGTCGCCGATCCTGGCCTGGGCCCGCTCGGGATTACCGCCGCCGCCGCCGCGGGCCTCCGCCGTGCCGGGCTGGAGGTCGAGGTCTTCGCGGGCTTTGCCAGTGACCCAACCCTCGCCCAGATCGACGCAGCCGCCGCCGCCGCGCGCACGATCAAGGCCGGGTTGGTGGTGGCAATCGGCGGTGGCTCGGCGCTCGATGTCGGCAAGGCGGCCGCCGCGATCGCGCCGGGGGCCGCCAGCGCCGACCATTACCGCCTCTGCGCCAACCCAATGCCGGCGGCGCCGCTGGCAAAAATCTGCATCCCAACCACCTCCGGCACCGGCTCCGAAACCACCCGCACAATCGTCGCTACCGACCGCGCCGGCGCCAAGACCTGGCTGTGGGGCGCCGAGATCAAAGCCGATCTGGTACTGCTCGATCCATTGCTGACCGTCAGCTTGCCGCTTGGCCTGACCGGCGCCACCGCAGTCGATGCGATGGTGCATGCGATGGAAGCCTGCACCAATCGCGCCGCAACTAACGGCAACGATCATTACTGCCACGAAGCAATCCGGCTGGTGGCACGGCATTTGCCCATCGTGATGGATAATCCGCGCGACGTCGCCGCCCGCGCCGGCCTGCAATTTGCCGCTTGCCTCGCCGGCATCAGCATCGACAATGCCGGCACCGCGCTCGCCCATTGCATCGGCCACGCGATCGGCAGCCTCGCCCATATTCATCACGGCCGAGCCGTCGCAGTCGCCATGCGTGGCACTATCGGCTGGATTTCGGCCGATGATCCCGATGGCCGATTCGCAGCCGTCGCAGCCCTGCTCGGCGGCGATCTGGTGGCAGGCTTTGCCCGCATTGTGGCAATCGCCGGCATTGACCTGTCGCTCCCCGGCATCACCGTCGACGCCCTGGCCGCCCTGATGGATGCACCGGAAAACGCCCCAATGCGCCACGCCACACGCCGCGACATCACCCAGCCCGATCTCGCCGCGCTCGCCCGCGCCGTGCTGGAACAAAGGTAAGCCCATGAAGATCACCCGCATTGAAATCACCCACCACCGCCTCAAGCTCGCCCCACCCTTCCACGCCGCCTGGGACAGCACCCCCCGCACCAGCTTCGACGCCACCATCGTCCGCGTCCACACCGACGAAGGCCTGGTCGGCATCGGCTCCGGCGACCTCATGCTCGGCTTTGCCGGGCACGAACATCTCTTCATCGGCTGGGACCCGCTGCTGATCGAGCGCCACTACCGGGTGCTGAGCCACATCAATTTCCACTACGGACGCTGCTGGCCGCTCGATCTCGCTCTGTGGGACCTCGCCGGCAAAATCACCGGCCAGCCCTGCTGGAAACTGCTCGGCGGATTATCCCACCGCGTGCGCACCTACGCCTCATCCGGCACCTTGCGTGATCCCGCCGCCATGGCCGACACTGCCGAGCGCTTCATCGCCCGCGGCTTCCCCGCAATGAAAATCCGCTTCCAGCGTGGCGACTGGCGTGATGACATCCGGGCCCTGGAAGCCGTCCGTGCCCGCATCGGCGACAAACTCGTTCTGATGGTCGATTGCAACCAAGGCTGGCGCCTGCCCGCCGACACCTACGCGCCCTGGACCCTGAAAGACGCTGTCACCGTCGGCCGAGAACTCGAACGCCTCGGCGTTTACTGGATGGAAGAACCCCTCCATCGCGGCGACCGCGCCAGCATGGCCGCCCTCCGCCAGACCCTCGACATCCGTATCGCCGGCGGCGAAATGACCCGCGAACTCTACGAATTCCGTGACCTCATCAGCGCCGGCGCGCTCGATGTCCTGCAACCGGACGCAACCCTGGTCGGTGGCATCACCGGCCTCCGCCGTGTCGCGCTGATGGCGCAAGAACACAACCTCGTCTTCACCCCCCATAGCTGGGGCAACGGCCTCGGCGTCGTCGCCAACGCCCACCTCGCCGCGGGCCTCGCCGACTTCTCCTACTTTGAATTTCCCTACGACCCACCCGAATGGTCGCTCGACCGCCGCGACTTCCCGCTGGTGACGCCGTGCGATGTTGATGCCGACGGCTGGATTAATTTGTCCGACGCGCCGGGGATGGGGTTTGAACTGGATGAAGAACGATTGAAGGCGACGAAGATAGGGTAAGGAAGCGCGTTCTTTTTGTGAACAAAAAGAACCAAAAAAACTTCATCCATTCCTGGCCGTTGGCTCGGGACTGCGGAGAGTTCCCCCATCCTTGCCCTTGGCTCGGGACCACGGAGAGTTCCCCCGGCCGTGCCGCTGGCTCGGGACCACGGAGAGTTTCCCCGGCCGTGCCGCTGGCGCGGGACCACGGAGAGTTCCCCCGGCCGTGGCGTTGGCGCGGGACCACGGAGAGTTCCCCCATCCGTGCCGCTGGCGCGGGACCACGGAGAGTTCCCCCATCCGTGCTGTTGGCGCGGGACCACGGAGAATTCCCCCGGCCGTGCCGTTGGCGCGGGACCACGGAGAGTTCCCCCGGCCGTGTCTTTGGCTCGAGACCAAGCCCCGCCGTAGGGCGGATAAGCGCTTGCGCCATCCGCCGTCGCAAGCCAAAAGCCGCCTGCTTGGTTGATCCTACAAGGCGAAATTATAACATTTTATTACGATATCGTAACAAAAAGAGCGCAAAAAGACCCACCCCCTCACCCTCTCGAAAATTGAATCGCCGGCAAAACCGTCACCGAAGCCCCTTCCACAACCCCCTCCTCCAAAACCACCGGACCCGCCCGCTTCACCCTGCGCACCACCTCCGGCAACGGATCAAACGTCAGCATCCGCAACAACGGACGAAATATCCGTCCCGCCTGCGGAGCCGCCGCCAGAAACGCCTGCCACTCCGCCTCGGACAGCAGTTGCGCAAGCTGAGGCCCAAACTGCGCCACCTGGTAACCAAGCTTGCCCACCAGCCAGCCGGAAGCCGTTGGAAATGTGACTTGATCAGCACCGCGCGAAGCACAAACCCGCACGCCCCCATCACGAGGTGCCCGCGCCTTGGGCAGCGTCCCCG
>JANXRN010000477.1 GCA_025352995.1 Acetobacteraceae bacterium | reverse complement strand
TTCGACATCATCATCTATGCCACCGGATTTGACGCCATCACCGGCGCCTTTGACCGTATTGATATCCGCGGCGCCGGCGGCCAGTCGCTGAAGGACCGCTGGAAAGCCGGTCCGGAAACCTATCTCGGCATGACCGTCGATGGCTTCCCCAACATGGCGATGCTGGTCGGCCCGCACATGGCGCTCGGCAACATCCCGCGCACCATCGAATACAACGTCGATTGGGTGACTAACCTGGTGCGCTATGCCACCGACCACGGCACGGCAAGCTTCGACCCCGATCCGGCCGAGGTGCAGGCCTGGACAGCGCACGTGAAATCCCTCGCCGTTGGCAATTTGGCGTTTGAGGTGAATAGTTGGATGACCGGAATAAACACCAATATTGACGGCAAGAATGTGCGCATGATTGCAAGGTATAGCGGCAGTGCGCCGGAGTGGCGGGCGAAATGTTCAGCGGTGGCAGCCGAGGGATACAAAAGCATGTTCTTTTTGTGAACAAAAAGAACCAAAAAAACTTTTTCACACTTGTTACGGCTACCATGCGATAGCGGAGGGACCCAAGCCAACGGCCAGGCAGTCCCGTCATAAAGTTTTTTTGCTTCTTTTTGTTCACAAAAAGAAGAATACTTACCTACCCTTAAAAACCGCCTTCCTCTTTTCAAGGAAAGCCTTCCGAGCCTCAATAGAATCCTCACTAGACAAAGCCATCCGAATATTCGCCACCTCATACCGCAGCTGCTGATCAAGATCAGCCGTTTCCATCGACCGCGCCATCGTCCGCTTCAGCAGCCGCAAGGTAATCGGCGACCATTCCGCCATTTTCGCGCAATAGTCGGCGAGACGCGCAGCCAGATCGGAATCATCCACCACTTCGCCTGCCATCCCGATCGCCACGGCTTCGTCGCCCAGCACGGTGCGGTTTTCGAGCATGAAGCGCATTGCCGCCTCGTAGCCCATCATTTGCGGCAGGGTGATAGTCAGCCCCGCATCGGGGGAGGCACCGATGCGGGTATAGCCCGCCATCAGCCGCGCGCTGCGGGCGACGATGCGCACATCGGCCGCCATGGCGAGGCCCAGGCCCGCGCCGACCGCCACGCCGTTAACGCCCGCGACCACCGGCTTTTCACAGCGCCGGCGGATCGCCAGCAGGAAATTGCCCACCCAGCCCACTTCATCGAGCTGGGCCGCCTGCGGGGACAGCGGCGTGTAGCGCGCGCCGGGCGAAAGATCGAGGCCAGCACAGAAACTATCGCCACTGCCGGTGATCGCCACCACCCGGACATTATCGTCGCCCGCCGCGGCGTCAATCGCATCGATAATGCCCCAGGCAAGTTCCCCACTCAGCGCGTTTTTCTTGTCGGGCCGGTTCAGCCTGATGGTGCGCACATGGCCCTGATCGGCAATGGCAATGATGTCAGACATTTTAGCCTCCCAGGTGATTCTGCGGGCGATGTTACAAGGCAAACCGATATGCGCCACCCCCTGGCGCAGGCTTTGCCAACGCGGCACACTCCAGCCCGGAAACGCCACCAGGAGACAAAAAATGCGCCCGAACCGCCTGCGCCAGAAGCTTGATGCCGGCCTGCCGACCCTCGGCACCCATATCCTGTCGAGCTGGCCCACCCTCGTCGAACTCATCGGCGCCGCTGGTGGGCATTACGACTATGTCGAATTCACCGCCGAATACGCGCCCTTCACCATGCATGACCTTGATAATCTCGGCCGTGCGCTCGAACTTGCCGGCATTGGCGGGATGATCAAGGTCGAACAGGGCGAATACACCCACCAATCCATGCGCGCGATCGGCTCGGGCTTCCAATCCGTCCTGTTCGCCGACATCCGCACCGTCGCCGATGCCCAGGCCGCCGTTGCTGCCGTCCGCGCCGAAACCCCCGGCAACCGACGCGGCTTTGGCCTCACCGGCGTTGGCATGCGCCGCGATGTCGGCACCAACCGCGAAGGTGGGTCACCCGCCTATACCGCCGCCCTCGATGAAGCCGTCGTCGTGTTGATGGTCGAAAAACGCCAATGCGTCGAAGACCTCGACGCTATCCTCGCTGTGCCCGGCATCGACATGGTGCAGTTCGGCGGCTCGGACTTCGCCATGTCGATCGGCCACACCGGCAACCGCGCCCACAAGGACGTCCGCGCCGCCGAGGTCAAAACCATCGAAACTGCGCTGAAACTCGGCATCCATCCCCGTATCGAAATCGCCGAGCCCGATCAGGCGGCGCCCTACATCGAAATGGGAGTGAAGCATTTCTGCATTGGCTGGGATGTCGGGATCCTCAGCAATTTCTGGGCAACGCGGGGGGCGACGATGGCCGGGTTGTTGGCTGGGGCGCCGGGGAAGAAAGCAAAGAAGGGCAAGGCGAAGGATATTTATAGGTAAGCAAGAATCTTCTTTGTTTGAAAACAAAGAAGCAAAAAAACTTCCCCGCTTTGGTTCCGAGTGCGCACCTGCAGTGGTGCGCCATGGATAGAAAGTTTTTTGGTTTACCCCGGTCGTTTGAAAACCCGAAAAACTGGTGCGTGCTCCGCCGCGAGTTTCCGCCTGTTATGAGCAAACCTCAATCATCCTGCTCTGAACTGACCAGAGGCAAGAAAGCCGCCACAGAGAGTAGAGGAGTTAGAC
>JANXRN010000474.1 GCA_025352995.1 Acetobacteraceae bacterium | reverse complement strand
CGATCCGGGCCAGCGAGAACCCGGGCAGTTACGAAATATCTTCTTGTCCTGAATTCTGATTGGATTTGAAAATGACCGACGAATGGGGCCTGGCCAACAAAGTCGCCATCGTCTGCGGTGGTGGCGCGGTGGGCGATGGCATCGGCAATGGCCGCGCCGCCGCCATCCTGCTCGCGCGCGCCGGTGCACTTGTGCTGGTGGTGGATCGCGATCTGACGCTCGCCCAGCGCACCGTCGAAATGATCGAAACCGAAGGCGGGACGGCGTCAGCCGCCGCTTTCGATGCTACCGATGATGGGCAATGCGGGGCCATGGTCGATCTGGTGCTGCAACGCTATGGCAGGCTTGACTGCCTCGACAATAATGTCGGGATCGGCAGTCGCGGCAGCGTCGTGGATTTGCCGCAGGCGGATTGGCAGCGCGTCATGCAGGTCAATGTCGAAACCATGTTCCTGACCTCCAAGCACGCCATCCCGGCGATGCTGCGCACCGCGGGCGGGGGGGCGATTGTCAATGTGTCCTCGATTTCCGCGCTCCGGCCGCGCGGGTTGACCGCGTACACCACATCGAAAGCTGCCGTTATTGGCCTGACCCGCGCGATGGCGGTCGATCATGGGCCGCAAGGGGTGCGGGTGAACTGCGTCGCGCCGGGGCCGGTTTACACCCCGATGGTCTATGCGCGCGGCATGTCGGACGCGGCCCGATCCGGCCGCACCCAGGCATCGGTGCTGAAAACCGAAGGCACGGGCTGGGATATCGGCATGGCGGTGCGGTTTCTGCTGTCCGGTCAGGCGCGCTATATCACCGGCCAGACTTTGGTGGTCGATGGCGGAACGACGTTGGTCGGGCCGGCGCGGGAGTCTGAGAACAACTGATCGATTTGTGATAGCGACTAATTTGCACTTCGGCTAGCAAGCTCCCGACCAATTCCACGGAGCGCCACTATGCATCGCCGCCAGTTTGCCCTTTTGCTTGCCTTCGCCCCGCTGGTCGCCGGCGTTGCCCATGCGGCGGAGGACAGCCCCGATTTATTCGCCCCGTCGCGCGCAACCTTGCTCGGTGATGCGGGCGGTGTGCGGTCCGCCCTCGCCCGGGTCGGCATTTCGCTGACCTTGACCGACATCAACGAAGCCTTTGGCAATCTGGCCGGCGGCATCAAGCGCGGTGCGGCCTATCAGGGCCTGTCCACCCTGACTATGCAGCTTGATTCCCAGAAGGCGTTCGGCTGGGATGGCGGGCTGGTTAATATCAGTGGTCTGCAAATCCGCGGGCATAATTTCAGCCAGTTCCATATCGGCGATCTGCAAACCACCAGCGGCATTGCGGCCACGCCGACCACGCGACTGTGGGAAGCCTGGTATCAGCAGCAGATCATCGAAGGAAAGCTTGATGTCCGGGTTGGGATGCAAAGCCTCGACCAGGAATTCATGGTCAGCACCGGTTCGGCCCGGTTCCTCAATTCCATGATGGGTTGGCCGATGGTCCCGTCCGCCGATCTTTACGCAGGTGGTCCGGCCTATCCGCTGTCATCGCTTGGCGCGCGCATTAAAGCACAGCAAGGGCCCTTTACCCTGTTGGCCGGCGTCTTCCAGGATAATCCCCCCGGCGGGCCGTTCGCCAATGACGGCCAGTTGCGCGGCAGTTCGCGCTGGGGCGGCAATTTCAGCTTGCGCACTGGGGCATTGTTCATTGCCGAAATCCAGTATGCCCATAACCAGCCCAGCGAAGGCGCGCTCGATGCGCCGGGCACCAAGCGCGGCCTGCCCGGCAGCTATAAGCTCGGCTTCTGGTATGATACGGCCGGCTATCCTGATCAGCGCATCGACACGCTCGGCCTGTCGTTGGCCAACCCCGGGAGTTCCGGCATTGCGCGCACCGATCGTGGCAATTTCAGTGTCTATGCGGTGGCCGATCAGACCATCTGGCAGCCGGACCCGGACGAGCCGATGGCGCTGTCGGCATTCGTGCGCCCGATGATCGCGCCGTCTGATCGGAACCAGATCAATTTCAGCGTCAATGGTGGCCTGACCTTGAAAGCCCCGTTGCCGGGGCGCGACAGCGACACGCTGGGCCTAGGTTTCGGGGTTGCCAGCATCGGCAGTAGTGCGGGCGCATTGGCCCAGGATCTGGCAGCGTTTTCTGGTGCCTATGTCCCGCGCCGCGCTCCGGAAACCTTTGTCGAGCTGACCTACCAGGCCCAAATCGCGCCATGGTGGCAAATCCAGCCCGACATTCAATATCGCTGGCGTACCGGCGGCGGCGTGGCGGACCCCAACCGGCCCGGCAAGGCGCTGGGCAATGCGTTGATCATCGGTGTGCGCAATACCATAAATTTCTGACCGACTCTCACGTAGAGTCCGCCCGAAAAAATCTTCCGGCGGAGGGCCGGCGCGGGATTTTTGGGCTAGTGGATAGAATCGGATGGAAAGACCCTTAGGATTCCATCCATTAGCCTTTGATTTGGTGGAACGGATCACCTAACGCTCGGGTCGTGAGCGTTAGGATAGCACCACTGGGGAAGCGGGGAATGCCGCCAGCATGCGGGACATCCAGGAAAATTTCTGTCGCTCCCGAGCCCAAAAAAAGCACAGTTAAGCCGACCAAGTAGACTTGTGGACGGACACTAAGGTTTCAACAACCCCGCAAACTTGGGCAACCACAACGCCAGGTCAGGCACCAACGTAACCGCCAGCAGCACCGCCAGCATGGTCAGAATAAACGGCGGAATTTCTCGGAAAATCGCCCCCACCGGCGTGCCAGTCAGCCCCGCCATCACGAACAGCAGCAGCCCGTGCGGCGGAAGCGCCAGGCCAACCATCATGTTGACCACCACCAGCACGCCGAAATGCACCAGATTGATGCCCAATGCCGCCGCGATCGGCACCAGCAGCGGCACAATCACCAGCAGGATGGTGATTTCATCCAGCACCACCGCCAGCAGCAGCATCAGCACATTAACCGCGAGCAGAAACCCGACCGGCGGCAGATGCCAGGCGAGCAGGGTGGCGCGGATCGCTTGCGGCAGGTTCTCGTTGGCAACCGCGTAGTTGAAGACGAAGGCCCCCGACATCATCAGCCCGATCATTGCCGTGGTGCGCACCGTTTCGGCGATGGCGGTGGCGAGTTGCACGATATTCATGCTGCGATAGACGATGAAGGCGAGCGCGAGTGCATAGGCGGCGGCAATCGCGGCGGCCTCGGTTGGCGTTGCGATGCCGGAATAGATGATGCCGAGCAAGATGCCAGGCAGTGCCAGCGGCAGGATGGCGCGGGCAAAAATCCGCGGCATTGCCGACCATGGCACCGATGTTTCGCGCGGGAAGTTGCGGCGCTTGGCCATTACCCAGATTGCCGCCATCAGCGACAGTGCCATCAGCCCGGCGGGGATCAGCCCGCCGAGGAACATCGCACCGACCGAAACATTGGCGATCAACGCGTAGAAAATCATCGGGATGGAGGGCGGCACCAGCGGCCCGATGGTGGCGGATGCAGCCGATGTCGCGGCAGCAAAGCCTGCCGGATAGCGCCCGCCCTTGGTCATCATGCGGGCGACAATCAGGCCGGGACCAGCAGCGTCGGCCACTGCGCTGCCTGACATGCCGGAGAACACTAGGTTCGATACGACATTGACCTGCGCCAGCCCGCCGGGAAAGCGCCCGACCATGGCCGAGCCGAAATTCAGCAGCCGTTCGATCACGCCCGACGCGTTCATCACATTGGCCACGAAAATGAACAGCGGCACGGCGATCAGTAGATAGGAGTTGTACAACCCATTCATGGTCTGATCGACCACCAACCCGACATCCTGATGGGTTGCCAGCAAATAAGCGAAGCCTGCCGCCAGCATCGACAATCCCATCGGGGCGCCGAGCACCGCGCCGAGCAGGAATACGCTGAGCAACACGGTAAGATTCACAGCGCGCGTCGCCAGTTGCGGCCGAGCAGTTGCACAATCTGGCACACTGCCCGGACCAATGATGCCGCAACGAACAGCCCGAAACAGGCATAGACATAATCAAGTCGTAGCCCGAGCACCGGGGTGCGTTCGCGCCATAAGAACATCAAATAGTCGATCACCCCCGGCAACGCGGCCGCCAGTAATCCGCCGATCAGCAGCGCGCGGATCATTGCGATCCAGCGTTGCCCGGTCGGGCCGAAAGCCTGGTACAGCAGGTCGAAACGAATTTGCGCTGAATCGGGCACCAGGAACGCGTTAGCCCAGAACACGATCCAGATGAACAGTACCACGCAGATTTCATCCGCCCATGCCACCGCATCATGCGCCGCATAGCGCATGATGATCTTGTAGCAGAACACCAGGAACACGGCGGCGAACAGGACCGACGCGACGGCTTGGGCGGCGCGGCGCATCAGGCAGTTTCGAGCACGCGCTTCAGCCACGCCTTGTCCCAGGCAGCGGTCACCTCGCCCTGGCCATAGGCCACGTCGGCGGCTGCGCGGAACGGCGCCAGGTCAATCTTGTCGACGGTGACGCCTTTGGTCTTGATCGCTTCGGCAACCGTTGCTTCATCA
>JANXRN010000456.1 GCA_025352995.1 Acetobacteraceae bacterium | reverse complement strand
AACGCGCCGGGCGGATGAACAAGCCGGGGGCCGCCTATATTTTCCTGCCGCGCAACGCGAACGTGCCGATCGCCGCCAACCGCCAATGACTTGGGAAGACCGGATTGCCAACTACACCAAAGTGACCGGCTTTCCGCGTAGCCTGTTTGTATCCGAAGACGGCCGTGCCGTCGGCACCTGGATCATGGGCAATAATTATCGGGTGAAATCAACCTACTACGGCGGCTACCCGGCCGGCTATCTGCGGCGCGTGAAGGCGCTGTTCCCCGACAAGAAAAAAGTGCTGCACGTCTTCAGCGGCAAGGTCGATCTGTCGGCGTTTCCAGGCGATACCGTCGATCTCAACCCGACACTCGCGCCGACCTATGTCGATGACGCGCAGACGCTGCTGAAAGTGCCGCTCGAAGACTATGATCTCGTGCTGGCCGATCCGCCCTATAGCGTGGAAGACGCCGACCATTACCAGACCACGATGGTCAAGCGGAACTTGGTGATGCGGGCTTTGCAACGCTTGCCGCAAGGCGCCCACGTGGTTTGGCTCGACCAGGTGTTGCCGATGTATCGAAAGGATTCCTTTGCGGTCGAAGGGGTGATCGGGATGGTCAAATCGACCAATCATCGGTTTCGCGTCGTGACGGTATTCGGGCGGGTTTAGCCCGCCAGACCATCGAGGAACGCGATTGCCTCGGCGCTAATTTGGGCGACCCGTTCCGGTGCCATCGCCGCCAGGGTGCGATAGGGCATCGCCATGCGCGGGTTGGCGGCGAGCGTGTCGCGGTTTTCGATCAGGAAATGCCAGTAGAGCGGATTGAACGGACAAGCGCCGGGCCCGAGCTTGATTTTCGGATCGTAGCGACAGCCGGCACAATAATCCGACATCCGATCAATATAGGCGCCCGATGCCGCATAGGGCTTGGAGGCAAATACCCCGCCATCAGCAAAGAGCGCCATGCCGTGGGTATTCGGCAACTCCACCCAGTCAAACGCGTCAGCATACACTGCGAGGTACCAGGCTTCGACCTGGTGCGGCGCAATCCCGGCCAGCAACGCGAAATTGCCGGTGATCATCAGGCGCTGGATATGATGGGCGTAGGCGTTGGCGCGGGTTTCGGTCACCACGTGCGCCATGCAATTCATCGCAGTGTCGCCCGACCAGTAGAACCATGGCAGGTCACGCTGTGCGCCCAGCGCGTTGGTGGCGGCGTAGCCCGGCATCTGGTGCCAGTAAACGCCCCGGACAAATTCGCGCCAGCCCAGGATTTGGCGGATGAAGCCTTCAACCGCGTTGAGCGGCGCCCGGCCGCCCCGCCATGCGGCTTCGGCGGCCAGGCAGATTTCATGCGGGTTGAGCAAGCCGATATTCAGCGCCGGCGCCAGCAAGGCATGGTACATGTACGGCGCACCGGCCTTCATCGCGTCCTGAAAATCCCCGAACGATGGCAGGCAGTCGGCGATGAAATGCCCCAGCGCGATCAGCGCATCATGGCGGGTCACGGCCCAACCGAAATTGTCGAGATCGCCGAAATGATCGGCAAAGCGGGTCGCGACCAGCGCCAACACCTCGGTCGTCATCGCATCCGGGGCGAAGCGTTGCCGCTTGGGTGGCTGCTTGCCGGCGGGCAGGCGCTTGCGATTTTCACTGTCGAAATTCCATACCCCGCCCACCGGCGTGTCGCCGTCCATCAGCAGGCCGGTCGCACGCCGCATCTCGCGATAAAAGAACTCCATCCGCAGGGTTTTGCGCCCGTCCGCCCAGCGCGCAAATTGGGCTTCCGAGCAGAAAAACCGTGTGTCTTCGCGGAGTTCAACCGCAATCACGCCCGCGCGGATCATGGCGCGCACCCGATATTCGCTGGGTTCGGTGAGCACGATCCGATCGGGGTGGTGGCGGGCGACCGCGCGGGCGATTTCCCCGGTGAAGCTGCCGGTGTTGGTCGGATCGTCGAGGCGGACATAGTCAACCCGATAGCCGGCATCGACCAGTTCGGCGGCGAAGTGGCGCATCGCGGACAGAATAAGGGCGATTTTCTGCTTGTGATGCCGGACATAGGTGGTTTCGTCCGCCACTTCCATCATCAGCACGACGTCGCTGGCCCTGTCACAATCGGCCAGCGCCGCTATATCTCGGCTCAACTGGTCGCCCAAAATCACCCGGAGAACGGTCATGATGCGGCCCGATTGTATAACGAAGGACGTCTGGCCATGCACCACAAACCCAATTTACCGGAGAAAATCTGCGCCACTTGCGGCCGACCATTCGCCTGGCGCAAGAAATGGGCGAAGGTCTGGGGGGAGGTCAAATATTGCTCCGATCGCTGCCGCACGGCACGTCCGGCCAAATCGGTCGCCACCTGAGCCAAGCGCGGGACTAGAATGGGATTTGCACCCCGTGATGATCGAACAGTAGCCCGCTGTGCGCCGGTGTCAGCCCGTCGATCACCGCCAGCAGGCGCGCCGCCGCCTCGGTGGGGGTTTGCAACGCAAGACCGGCCTTGGTGAACGGGCGCGACAGGTCGGTATCAACAGTCCCAGGATGCAAGGCCACGCAAATAGCCTGCTTGCGGGTGCGCGCGAGTTCGATCGCCGCGGTGCGCATCAGCTGGTTCAAAGCCGCCTTGGCCGCGCGATAGGAATACCAGCCGCCGAGCTGGTTATCGGAAATACTGCCAACCCGGGCGGACAGCGTGGCAAACACGCTGCGGTCATTCGCTGCCAGCAAGGGCAGGAAATACTTCATCAACAACGCCGGTCCGATCGCATTGACCGCGAAGCTGTACGCGAGATGCGCGGGATCAATTTGGCGCAGGCTTTTCTCGGGCGTGAACCGATGATCATGCAGGAACCCGGTGGCGTCGATCACCAGCTGTAAACCCGGGCCAGCGAGGGCGGCGGCCCGTGCGATCGCGACCTCGTCCAGCAGATCAAACCCCGGCGTGATGCCACGCCCGATCCGGGTGACCACAAGCCCCTTTGCGTCCAGCATATCGGCCAAAGCCAAGCCAATTCCACGGGTCGCGCCAACTATCACGATGCTCATAGACGCGATATTGCGCGGGAGTGCCAAAGCGCAAGCCACCGCCGGCGCAGGGTTACCCTTTCCCAAGGCGGTTGCCATGTCTTTCCAGGCGTCCGAGCCGTCGGCCGCGCAGTCATCCGGATGTCATTTGTCTTTTTCGCTGGGGGCGACGATTTTAATCGACGAAGGAGTTTCCCGCCATGACCCTGCTCGCCCCGTTCGCCGCCCCTGGTCGCTTTTACAAGGGCAATTTGCACACCCATTCCACCGCGTCCGACGCAGTGCGCGATG
>JANXRN010000436.1 GCA_025352995.1 Acetobacteraceae bacterium | reverse complement strand
CCGGATCGGGCCGAAATATCTGCGCGCGGCCCTGGGTTATGGCGGGCCGTGCTTCCCGCGCGACAATGTGGCGTTGGCAGCGCTCGCGGCCGGGCTGGGGGTGCGGGCCGATGTGGCCGAGGCGACCGACGCGGTTAATCGGCGCCAGGTTGGGCGAGTAGTGGCGTTGGTTGGGCGGCTTTCGGGCGGGATTTCGACAACAGTTGCGGTGCTGGGGATGGCGTACAAGCCGGATACGCCGGTGGTGGATGAAAGCCAGGGGGTGCTGATTGCGCGCGGGCTGGCGGCGGCGGGACATCGGGTGGTGATTGCCGATCCGGAGGCGCTTACGGGCGCGCAGGTGGTGTTGGGCGATGCGGTGACGGCTATGTCGGGCGTGGCGGCGATTGAAGCGGCCGATCTGGTGATAATTGCGACGCCGGCGGCGGCCTATCGCACGCTGCCGGCTTCGGCGTTTCGCACCGGGCAGATTGTGCTGGATTGCTGGCGGGTATTGTCGGTCGAGGTGGGGGAGGTTGCGGATTTGGTTTATTTGGGGCGGGGGGCGTAGGGCTACAGGGAGACTGCCTCGGCCTGCACCCGTTCGCCGATATAAGGTTTGAGAGCGGCAGCGGAGACCAGATCGACGGTCAGGCCAGTGATTTCGGCGAGCCGGGCTTCGAGCGCGAGAAAGGACGACAGCGGGATTGGGCGGTTGAACTCGACCAGCACATCAAGCTCGCTGGTGGCCGTGGCGTCATTCCGCACCCGTGAGCCAAACAGGACAAGCGACCGGATCGGCCAGTGTAGCCGGAGTTTCGGGAGGGCTGAACGCAGGGTTGCGATGGTGGCATCGGAAACAGTCATGGGATGGCCATTTGCGGGGCCATGCTTTGATACCAGATTAAAACGCTGCTAACGTCAAGCTTCCCACTCGGGGGAGGAATAAGAGATGCAAAAGCTGGGCTTCGTGGCTTATCCCAATGGCTGTCCCATTATCAGTGAAGCCGTTGATCTCGCGGTTGAGCTAGCTTGCAACGCCGGGCTGCTCACCCTTAAGTCTTGGAGGGCGATGCAGGTCATCGGTTTCAAAATCGATGACCAGGTCCGCGCAAACGTTGCTGCTGCCGCTGTGCTGATAGCCGACATTACCTACCCGAACATGAACGTCTTTTACGAAATGGGTTATGCTGCGGCGTTGGGAAAGCCTGTGATTCCGACGATCAACGTCGCTGTCGAGAAGGCTATTCATCGCGTCACACAACTTGGGCTATTCGATACAATTGGTTACGCAAGCTACAACAACGGCAATGAACTCTTTGAGGCGCTGCAGCAACCAATCGAGTCCGCTTGGACCAACACATATACGCGACCTAAAAATCATAGTCAGCCGTTGTTTATACTTGATACGACCAAAAAAACTGATTTCCGAAACCAAATATTCCATTCAGTAGATAATTCCCATGTCGCGCATCGATTTTTTGATCCCACTGAAATTCCCCGCCTAACTGCAGCACATGCAATTTCTGAAGTTTCATCATCTGCGGGTGTTATAATTACATTTCTATCAGAAGATTTGGTAGACGCGAAAAATAACAATCTACGGGCTTCTTTTATTCTTGGCCTATGCCATGGATTTGAGGTAGAGGTGTTGGCCATTCAGAGTGATAACGGCCCCGCTCCTATTGATTATAGAGACTTCATCACGAATTCCACCTACAAGTACGAGACCGAGAAGCACGTGGTTGAGTTTGCGAGGAATGTACTGATCTGGAATCAAAGGGCTTCATCACGCGACCGCGGTGTCAATTTAAGCTTATTGAGCACTATCGACCTTGGGTCGCCGATGGCGGAGAATGAGACGCAACGGCTGGGGGATTATTTTATCCCGACCGCCGCATTCGCCCGAGCGGTCAGAGCTGAGGGAGCAGTCGTCACTGGGCGAAAGGGGTCCGGGAAATCCGCAATCTATCTCCAGGTCGCATCTTCTCTTGTTCGAGAGCGCAGAACCTGTATCGTTGACCTTCGTCCGGCCTCGCACAACTTGAGTGAAATGCGAGAGGCTATTCTTAATGTAGTTAGCTCCGGGGTCTTCGATCATACGATCGCCGCATTTTGGCAATATATATTGTACATCGAAATTCTGCTGAAACTACGGGAGTCTGCACTTCTAAAATCACGTAATGATTTTGCTATGCAAGAGAGAATCAGGAATATCGAAACGATTTTCTCATTAACAGACGACATTGTTGCCGGAGATTTCACATCACGCTTGAGAACAGCGGTCAATAGCGTCGTGGCCGCGATGGGGAATATGCACGACAGCGACGAGGTTCGAAGCAGAATTACAAATATGATGTTCGAAACTTCAATTCCCAAGCTACGAAACGAGATTGCTGGGTTCACGGATGTTGCCGATGAGATTGTTGTACTGATCGATGATCTTGACAAAGGATGGCCACCGCTTCGTGTCGAAAGCCACGATATAAGTATGGTAAAGCATCTCCTAGAAGGTCTCACGCGCATTCAAAGAGACTTGGGGCGCCATAAATTTTCACTTCGCTATTTGGTATTCTTACGTAGCGATATTTATGAATTGCTTGTTCAGGAAACTTCAGATCGAGGCAAGTACAACCCAATAAGGGTTGATTGGTCGGACGAGCAGCAGTTGCGAAATTTAATTCGCGAAAGAGTGATCAGTGCCGTTGAAACAAGTAAGCAAGGTGACGCCTGGAATGCTATAAATCCACCCAATAAACATGGAGATACGATATCTCTGCTGATTGAGAATTCTTTGCGGCGTCCTCGTTATCTAATAGATCTTTGCGAGAGAACCATTTCTTGTGCTATGAATCGCGGCCATGCTTTCGTTACGCCAGAGGATGTTGACGAAGGCTTGCGTCAAATGGCGCTCTACCTCGTTTCCGATTTTGCTTATGAAATGCGGGACGTCAAAGGTACTCCAGACACCATTCTTTTTTCATTCATAGGGGCTGCCAGATTCCTGACTGAGATCGAAATTGGCTTAGTCATCGCAAATGAAAAACTAGGTATTACTCTATCTGAAACTATAGATTTTTTGCTCTGGTATGGTTTTCTTGGATTCCTCAGCGAAGCAACTTCTCCCCGGTTCATTTACGATGTAGAATACGACTTCCGACGCCTCGCCGCGGAGCGTTCCAGCCTCAACGGTGATGTTGTGTATGTTGTTAACTCTGCATTTCTAAAAGGCTTATCACGCGATGCATAAGCAACATGGGATGCCCACACGATCGGACGCGGAGGAGCGCTGGCGAAGTTCGATTTGAACTGCCCCGACGGGCCGGTGAAACTTGTCGCACAGACTGGCTTTCGGGCGGCGGACATTACCGAGATAGGTGCCGCAGTGGCCGCCGCACTTTCGGCGATTTGTGCGAGATGGAGAGACATTCATGGCTGAGTTCGAAATCCCCACCCAGACCGCATTCGACACGATCACGCGGCGGACCGAACAGCTTATGGGTCGCCAATTGCTGGCGACCAGTGCGCGCTATGACCGACGCCAGCAGCGCGTGATGATCACCTTGAATAGCGGCGCCGTGGTAGGCTTCCCGCTCTCCGCCCTGCCCGGCCTGGAACACGCCACACCGCACGATCTGCGCAAAATCCAGATCGAGGGCGGCGGCTACGGGCTGCATGTTGCGGGCCTGGATGCGGATATTTCGATTCCTCGGCTGCTGGAGGACCATCTTGGCTCGACCCTGATGAAGCGGGCCATCGCACGAACCCAAGCTTCGCAAGCCAACGGACGGCTCGGTGGCCGACCACGCAAGTTGGTAGCGGCGTCGCGCTGTCAATCGTTCAGTTGCGATTCCCGGTTCAGCAATCCTGAGTAGTCACGCGCCAAATGCTGGATATCGATGATTGTCAAGGGTGTCACGGTTGATGCGATAAAAGATCAGATAATCGCGCCAAGCCTTTCGTCTTATGTCGCCACCGGCATGGCGCGCAACGACCGGAAAGCCACGCGGCTGAACACCGACTTCCTGGGCCGCATCACGAAGGGCGCGAGAAAATGATTGCGCGCGGGCGCGATTGTCTCGGGCGATGTAAAGTGCGATCTCACGCAGCCCAGCTTTTGCCTCGTCCGCAAAAACGACCCGCACTAGGCGGCGCGATCGGGCAACGCCGCCAGTTCGGCATCTAGTTCATCGAACACCGTGTCGAGATCATGAACACGGCCAGCATCCGCATCAGCAATCCCGCGTGCAATTCGGACATTCGACGCCGCCAACCGCCGTTCACGGTCTTCCATCAACCGCAACGCATCCCGCACCACCTCACTGGCATTATTGTACCGCCCACCGGCAAGCTGGGCCTGCACGAAGCCTTCGAAATGCTTCCCGAGTGTGTAGCTGCTGGGCATCACGTCGCTCCTGAATATATCACTGAATGATATCAACGATCCCGATTTGACACAACCCGACAACCCTCGCACTGTCCCACCCATCCGAGGGGGGCCCTGCCAAGGGCTGAGAGTCCGCATATCGCGCGGTGACCCTACGAACCTGATCCGGGTTATGCCGGCGTAGGGACGGGAACGCACCATTGCCCCTGTCCGTCCGTCGGCACCCCACTGCGAGAGGACGTGCCATGAACGTGCAAGCAAAACCCGCCGCCGTCACCACCGGGCCGATTATCGGGTCGCGGAAAATCTACTCCTCGCCCGCCAGCCATCCGGATATCGAGGTGCCGTTTCGCGAAATCGCGCTGCACCCGACCGCGAATGAGCCGCCTTTCCGGGTTTATGATACATCTGGCCCCTATACCGACGCGACCACGACGATTGATCTGACGGCCGGCCTGAACCCGATCCGGTCAGCCTGGCTTGCCAAGCGCGGTCTCGACGTGATCGCGCCGCGCGAGGTCAAGCCGGAGGATAACGGCTTCGTTCCGGTCGATAAGCTCGTCGCCCCCTGCCCGGCCGAACGCCAGGTGCTGGCGGCACGGGACGGCACGCTGGTGACGCAACTCGAATTTGCCCGCGCCGGCATCATTACTGAGGAAATGATCTACGTCGCGCATCGGGAAAATCTCGGGCGGGCAGAAATGGCCGAGGGCGCCGAAGAACGCCTGGCCGATGGCGAGGATTTTGGCGCGTCGATCCCGGCCTTCATCACTCCGGAATTCGTCCGGTCCGAGATCGCCTCGGGCCGCGCCATCATCCCGGCCAACATCAATCACCCCGAGCTTGAACCGGTGATCATCGGCCGCAACTTCCTGGTCAAGATCAACGCCAATATCGGCAATTCGGCGGTGACGTCATCGGCGGCGGAAGAAGTGGAAAAGCTGGTCTGGGCGATCCGCTGGGGCGGCGACACGGTCATGGACCTGTCCACCGGCCGCAACATCCACAACATCCGCAGCTGGATCATGCGCAACGCGCCGGTGCCGATCGGGACGGTGCCGATCTACCAGGCGCTGGAAAAAGTCGGCGGCGATCCGGACAAGCTGACCTGGGAAGTCTTCAAGGACACGCTGATCGAGCAGGCCGAACAGGGCGTTGACTACTTCACCATCCATGCCGGCGTGCGACTGGCCTACGTGCCGCTGACCGCCAAGCGCACCACCGGCATCGTCTCGCGCGGCGGTTCGATCATGGCGCGCTGGTGCCTGGCGCATCATCGGGAAAGCTTCCTGTATGAGCATTTCGGCGAAATCTGCGACATCATGCGCAAATACGATGTCTCGTTCTCCCTGGGTGACGGGCTGCGGCCTGGGTCGAACGCGGACGCCAATGACGCGGCGCAGTTTGCTGAACTCGAAACCCTGGGCGAGCTGACCAAAATCGCCTGGGCCAAGGGCTGCCAGGTGATGATCGAAGGCCCCGGCCACGTGCCGATGCACAAGATCAAGATCAACATGGACAAGCAGTTACGCGAATGCGGCGAAGCGCCGTTCTACACGCTCGGGCCGCTGACCACCGACATTGCGCCGGGGTACGACCACATCACGTCCGCGATCGGGGCCGCCATGATCGGCTGGTTCGGTACCGCGATGCTTTGCTATGTGACGCCGAAGGAACATCTCGGGCTGCCAAATCGCGATGACGTCAAGGTTGGGGTGATCACCTACCGCATCGCCGCCCATGCGGCCGACCTCGCCAAAGGGCATCCGCTGGCAAAATTGCGCGATGATGCGATCAGCCGGGCAAGGTTCGAATTCCGTTGGGAAGACCAGTTCAACCTCGGCCTCGACCCGGATACGGCCCGGCAATACCACGACGAGACGATGCCGAAAGAAGCCCACAAGGTCGCGCATTTTTGTTCGATGTGCGGGCCGAAATTCTGCTCGATGAAAATCAGCCATGATATCCGTAAGGATAGCGAGCGGATGGCGGGCATGGAGACGATGAAAGAGACGTTCAAGGCAAAGGGATCGGCGCTTTATGTGCCCGAACCGGCTGGCGACTGACCCTGTTGCCGCCCTTCGCGCCGCCGGGATCGATAACCCGGTGCGCGAGGTGCGGCTGTTGCGGACCCACGCGCCAGACCCGGACCGCTTCGCCGATCTTCTGGCGCGGCGGGTAGCGCACGAGCCGATGGCGTTTCTGGTCGGCAGCCAGGGGTTCTGGACGCTTGAACTCGAAGTCTCACCCGCGACCTTGATCCCGCGGCCCGATTCGGAAACCCTGATCGAGGCAGCGATAGCGGCGTTCCCCGATCGGGCGCAGGTGCGGCGCGTGCTTGATCTCGGCACTGGCACCGGGTGCTTGCTGTTGGCGGCTTTGGTGGAATTTCCTGCGGCTTCTGGAGTTGGGATCGACAGGGTGCCTGATGCGGCAGTGTTGGCCAGGCGCAATGCGGCGGCCAATCTGCTTGCCGACCGCGCGGCGTTCCTATGCGGGGACTGGGCCGGGGCAATTCAGGGCAGCTTCGATCTGATCTTGTCCAATCCGCCTTACATCGAAACCGCTGATATTGCTGGGCTTATGCCGGATGTCGCGCAGTTCGAGCCGGCATCCGCGCTCGATGGCGGCGCCGATGGGTTGGATGGGTATCGGACCATCATTCCGATGCTGCGAGGGCTGCTCGCGCCGGGCGGCGTGGCGGTGCTGGAACTCGGGCAAGGCCAGGCGGACGCGGTCGCCGGGCTGGCGATGGAGGCTGGCTTCACCACCACAACCCGCGACGATCTTGGCGGCATTGTCAGGGCCGCGATCCTGCGCCGCGCGTAACCGCGAAAAAAAATTTGGCAGACGCCGCGAAGCCGGCTAGGGTTACAGCGTTCGGACAGGATCAGCGCTCTGCGCGGTCTGTTGCCACGGTCAAACGCCGCCCCGTTCTTCGGGCGTGGCCTGACCAGGTGCCCCGAACTGACACTGGCAGTTCAGTCTGATGCGCTCCTCGCGGGACCAGGCCTGAAAACGCTGTGTTCGCAACCATGAAAGTACAATGCTCCATTGATGAACATGAAACGCCCGCGTGGCCGCAATAATTTCCAGGGCAATAACCGCAATAATGGCGGTGGTGGCGGTGGCCCGCCGCGGCAGCAGGGCGGCAACATCCCGCTCAATCGCAACCACACTTTCGACAGTTCCGGCCCGGATATGCGGGTGCGCGGCACGGCGCAGCAACTGTTCGAGAAATATTTGCAGCTTGGCCGCGATGCCACCGGGTCCGGCGACCGGGTGATGGCGGAAAGCTATTTCCAATACGCCGAGCATTATTTCCGCATCCTGGGTGCAATGAACCTCGCGGCCCAACAGGGCCAGGGTGGGCAGGTCAACAACAATCAAACGCGCCGCTATCAGCAGGATGGCGATCCGGATCCGGAAGACGGCGAGATACAAACGCTGCCGGGCTATGGCGAGCAGCCGGTGGCGGTTGAAACCCGGGAAATCCCGATCGCGGCGGCACCGCCGGAGGAATAGTCGAAAGGCAGCGCTTCTTTTTTGAAAAAAAGAAGCAAAAACTTTTCCACTTTGGTTCCCAGCGCTCCGCCCTTTCGGGGGGATGTACGCCAACGGCCAGGAATGGATAAAGTTTTTATGCTTCTTTTTGTTCACAAAAAGAAGACTCTCCCGCTTGCCTTCTACCTTCGAGTATTCTTGCGGTCCCCCAACGCCGCGCTGAGCCGCGCGGCCTCCTCCCCCGTCACCAACCCGTGACGGAGGAACAGCGCGATCAGCACGACCGCGACGTTGAACTTGAAATCGTCGGTCATGCGCACCGTGTGCAAGGCGCGCGCGAGCGGCCAAAGTTCAAAGCCGGCAACTTCCCCATCGGTTGGCGTCGGCGTGAAATCTTCGGGCAATTCAACTTCGTAGCAGTGCAGGATATCGCGCCGCAGCCCTTCGGCGCGTTCCATCGCGTAGCTGATCGTGGTGCAATGGCGGGCCTTGGCGACCACGGCCTGTGGCATTGTCGCTTCCTCCATCGCTTCCTTGATGAGGCAGTCCCACGGCGTGTAGCCGGCCGGGATGCCGCCGGCGACGATGTGGTCGAACTTGTTGGGGTCCAACGCCTTGTCGGCGGCACGGCGCGCGACCCATAGGTGCAAGCCGTCTGCCCGGCGCACCAGCCCATCAAGATGAACGCCGGCTGCCGCAATGCCGAACGACGGCAGCGCGCCGCGATCGATGGTCGACAGCACCGGGCCATCCGGCGTGGCACGCACGTCAAACATTTCGCCACGCACGCGGCCGAAACCCAGGCCAGCCATCTGGCGGGCAATGTCCGGTAGGGTGGCAGCGTCGTCCAAACCCAGGCCTTGGGCATCGCGTCGGACGCCATCGAGGCCCGCCAGCGCCGCCGAAACCGGGTCCGTGACCCATCCGACGATCTGCCCGTCGAGCCGAAACGCGGTGCGCGACCCAGGCAGCGCGGCGTTGTTGCAGGCGGCAATATGGCGCAGCAGGGAATATTCCATGCCCCCTGCCCTACCCCGGAATGGCCGCCCCGCCAACCGCACCATTTGAAACCGGCCGGCAACGTGCCACATTTAGCAACATGAGACACACAACCGGCGCCAAGCCGCTGACCCTTCCGGGCGTGCAGCACACGACCCTGCAAACCCTCGCGGCGCTGCTGCCGTTCCTGTGGCCCAAGAATGATATTGGCGCACGGGTTCGGGCCTCGCTCGCCGGGCTGTTCCTGGTCACCTCCAAGGTTGCCAATGTCTGCGTGCCGTTGGTTTATGCCGCCGCGGTGGATGCCTTGCTGCCCAAGGGCACCAACCCGATCATCGCGGTCCCGGCAGCCCTGATCGTCGGCTACGGGCTGCTGCGGGTGACCGCATCGGGCTTTGGCGAAATGCGCGACGCGATTTTCGCCGCCGTGCAGCAGCGCACCGTGCGCCGCATCGCGCTTGAAACTTTCAAGCACATGCATAAATTATCGCTGCGCTTCCATTTGGATCGCGCCACGGGCGGCCTGTCGCGCGCGATCGAACGTGGCACCGTGGGGGTTGAAGCGGTGCTGCGGATGATGGTGTTCAGCGTGGTGCCGACCTTGCTCGAAGTGGTGATGGTCACGGTTATTCTGTGGAACATTTTCGGCTGGGAGTTTTCGGCGGTCACTCTGGTCGCGGTCGGGCTTTATCTGTTTTTTACCTTCATCTTCACCAATTGGCGGGTGCGCATCCGCCGGACGATGAACGAAACCGACAGCGATGCGCAGTCCAAGGCGGTGGACAGCCTACTGAACTTCGAAACGGTGAAATATTTCGGCAACGCCCAGCACGAAGCGCATCGCTTCGACCAAGCCTGGGCGCGGTATGAGCGCGCCGCGGTGAAAAGCCAGGTTACGCTTAATTTGCTCAATCTCGGTCAGGCCGCGATCATCGCCTTTGGCCTGGCCGTGGTAATGCTGATGGCCGCCCGCGGCGTGGTTGGCGGCAGCATGACGGTTGGGCGCTTCGTGCTGGTCAATACCTATCTGATGCAGCTTTACCAGCCGCTCAACATGCTCGGGACAGTGTACCGCGAAATCAAGCAGGGCCTGACCGACATGGAACAGATGTTCCGACTGCTGGCGCTGAGCCAGGAAGTCGCCGACAAGCAAGGCGCGCCGCCGATCCGGCTTGATGCCGGGGAGGTGGTATTTGATGAGGTTCGCTTCGGCTACCAGCCCGAGCGCACCATCCTGAAAGGGCTGAGCTTCCATGTGCCGGCGGGCCGGTCGCTCGCCATTGTTGGCCCGACAGGTGCCGGCAAATCCACCATCAACCGACTGCTGTTCCGCTTTTATGACGTGACCGGCGGCGCCATCCGGATCGACGACCAGGATATCCGCGACGTGACGCAAGATAGTTTGCGCGCCGCCATCGGGGTGGTGCCGCAAGATACGGTGCTGTTCAACGATACCATCGGCTACAACATCGCTTACGGTCGCACCGGCGCGACGCAGGACCAGATCGAACACGCCGCGCGCCTCGCCCAGGTGCATGACTTCGTCCTGCGCCTGCCTGAGGGCTACAACACCCGCGTGGGCGAACGCGGGCTGAAATTATCGGGCGGTGAAAAGCAACGGGTTGCGATCGCGCGCACCATCCTCAAAGACCCGCGCATCCTGATTTTGGATGAGGCGACCAGCGCGCTCGACACTGGCACTGAACAGGAAATCCAATCCGCGCTGCGTGCGGTGTCGGCCAATCGTACCACGATTACTATCGCCCATCGGCTATCGACGGTGGTCGACGCCGATCAGATCCTGGTCCTTGACCACGGCGAAATGGTGGAGCGTGGCACCCACGCCGAACTGCTGGCGCGCGATGGGGTGTATGCGCGGATGTGGGCGATGCAGGCCGAACAGCAGGAAAAACTGGCGGCGGACTGATGGTGGGGGGCTTGGCAGGCAAGTTGTTCTTTTTGTCAACAAAAAGGACCAAAAAAACTTTTTCACACGTGGTACGGTTGCCGTACGCCTGCGGTAAATGCCCGAGCCAACGGCCAGGAATTGACAAAGTTTTTTTGCTTTACTCCGTTCAGTTGAGAACCCGAAATTTTTCAGGATCGATGACCCTGAAATTATCGGACACATAGTCTCGGAACGCGTTCCATTTTCGTTGCACTTCGGTTCTCAGAAAGCCGAGGATTGCGTTTGCGAAGTCTCGGATTGTTTTGTGGTCGCGATTGTGGGTGATGTTTCTGTGCATCAAGCCCCATAGTCGCTCGATCGGGTTCAGATGCGGGCAGTAGGTTGGGATGAAGCGCATTTTGATGCGGCATTCCGGCCTGTGCAGCCAATCTCGCACGGTTCTGGCGTAGTGATAGCGGGCGTTGTCCAGGAACAGGTAGATGTGCCGCTTTTTGGGATAAGCGGCTTCAAGCGTCTCCAGCAACCGAATAGTGCTGTTGGCATCAACATCGCCTGCTTCCAGCATCACTGTCCGGCCAGTCTCCAACTCGATCGTGCCATGGATGTTCAGGTTTTGCCGGCCGGTGGTTTGCTCCAGGGCGATCTTGACATCTTTGGGCGCCCAGCAGGCGACCGGCCGCGCCTGATGGGACGGGTGCACCGCGTCGCCAAACAGCACCACCTCATCATCTGCGAGATGGTTTAGCAGATCCTCGTAACCGGCGATGAAGGCGGTTTGCTTGGCAACATCGAGCTTGCGCGGCACCGAGCACGGCCGGCGATATGCCATCCCCAGCCGGCCCAGCAGCGCGATCACGCCAGACCGTGCCTGGTAGTCGATGCCAAAATTGGCGCGGATATAGGCCCCTATTTGCTGTGAACTGCGCGGTAAAGTCTTGCTGATCCAGGCCTTCAGGTCCGACTGCTGATCTTCGGACAGCAGACATTCGCTGCCCTCGTAGTTGTTCCGCTTCAACTCCGCCACACCACCGGCCTGGTAAAGCCCGTGCCAGCGACGCACCGTGTCGTCATCGATCAGCAACGCAGCGGCGACTTCGGTGGCGCTCATACCCCGATCCAGCAAGATGATCGCGTTGGCACGGCGCGCCAGGCCGTGCTGCGCGGAAACGTCACGCGCCAAAGCGTAAAGTTCCTGACGGATACACTCTTTGAGGAAGCGCTTGCGGATCATGGGAGAAAGGGAATCTATCCGACCGAGCCGGCGCAACCACATTCTCACGGAGTCGGGGTATTCTTTGTTTTCAAACAAAGAAGACCTTCCTTCGCCTTACCCCTTAGCTTGTTCCAGCGCGCAACAGCACCCGACGCACCGCCGTAGCCGTCCATTCCGTGCCACGGACCGTGCGAATACCACGCGCGTTCATCTCGCTCGCGATCGCGCGCAGGCTCGTAACACCGGTGGCCTGAACCGCCAGGATCGCCGGCAGCAGGACGCGGGCGGCGTCGTCGGCATTTTTCGTGCGGGCACGCGACGCTGCCACCACACCCTTGCGCCATTCGGCGGGCGGGGCGTGATGTGTGCGAGCATCGTGATCGGGTTCGCTCATGGTGAGACTATAGCAGGGAATTGCGCGCGCCCGCACGTAGCGTATTGTAACTACAGGACGATTTAGGGGGGGGATGGTGGAGCCAAGCGGGATCGAACCGCTGACCTCCTCATTGCGAACGAGGCGCTCTCCCAGCTGAGCTATGGCCCCATCCCCACACGAAAACCGCCCTGGCGCGTCCCCAGGTCGGTGGGCGCGGACAATGCTTTCGGCGGGCAGGCAAGTCAAGCGACCGGGCGCGCTTAGGTGGCATGGCGGGTTTGCCGGGCCGGGTTGCAGGGAGGTTGACGCGCCGCTAGGTTGCGCCGCCGGAGCAAGGGGCGCCGCAGATGATCACCATTCTCTTCAATATCGCCAACGAAGTCCTGTGGTTGTACCAATGGGCGGTCATCCTGGCCGCGTTGTTCAACATGCTGGCCCAGTTCGGCGTGCTCGATACGCGCAACCGCATCGTGTGGTCGATTGGCGATTTCCTTTATCGCATCACCGAGCCGGCGCTGCGACGGATCAGGAATGTGGTGCCGAGCTTTGGCAGCATCGACATCAGCCCGCTGGTGCTGATTTTCGGCATCTACGTCCTCCAGCAAATCCTGCAACGGATTTATGCGGCGATCATTTACGGCAATGTCTCCGGCCTGTTCCTCTAGTGTCTGCCCGCATCATTGATGGCAAATTGGCTGCCGCAGCATTGCGCGCCCGCGTCGCCGCGACCGTCACGGGGCTGAGCTTCCGCCCCGGCCTGGCTGTTGTGCTGGTCGGCGAGGATCCGGCGAGCAAGATTTACGTTCGCAGCAAGGATCGGGCGGCGGCGCAGGCTGGGATCATGGCGCGGACGATCTATTTGCCCGCCGATACGACCGAGGCCGCGTTGCTGGCCCAGATCGCCGCGTTGAACGCCGATCCGGATATCGACGGCATCCTGGTGCAAATGCCGCTGCCGCCGCAGATCCAGGTGGATGCGGTGCTCGACGCAATCGACCCGGCCAAGGATGTTGATGGGCTGACTCCGGTGAGCGCCGGACGGCTGCTGGCAGGGCGGGCGAGCTTGCAACCGTGCACCCCGCGCGGGGTGATGCATTTGCTGGCGGAAATGGAATTGTCCGGCCTGCGCGCCGTCGTGCTCGGTCGGTCGGTGCTGGTCGGCAAGCCGATGGCGGCCTTGCTCACCAATGCCAATGCCACCGTCACTATCGCCCATTCGCGCACCCGCGATCTGGCCGGCGAGTGCCGGCGCGCCGACCTGGTGGTGGCCGCGATTGGCCGGCCCGAGATGATCCGCGGCGACTGGATCAAGCAAGGCGCCGTCGTCATCGATGTTGGCATCAACCGGCTGGCCGACGGACGACTGGTGGGTGACGTTGACTACGCGGAAGCGGCGCTGATTGCCGATGCGATTACCCCGGTACCGGGCGGGGTTGGGCCGATGACCATTGCGTGCCTGTTGGAAAACACGGTAACGGCCGCCTTAATTCGCCGCCGCGTATAGCCGGGCGCGTGGCGCGGGGCGGCCTTTGGTATCCATCGCAAATCGGGTTGCGGCCGGCGTCGCGCGGACCAATTCGGTGCGCGTCACTTTCTGGGGCGGCGCGATGAAGCCGTAGGCGCGGTAGGTATGGGCGCCCATCTGGTTGGCTGGCGGATACCAGACGCGGATTTGCGACCAGTCATTCCGTTCCGACACGTCGATTACCAATTGATCCTGATCGACCATCCCCGGTTCCCAGTTGGCCTGGATCAAATGGATTTGCCGGGATGCGAGCACGGCGGAGACCACCCCGACATGGCCCGACGGCAGCCGGTCCTGGCGGTTGAGCACCAGCACCGCGCCGATTTCCGGCGCGCTACCGCGCCGATAGCGCGGGGCCGCCGCATCCCACCAGCTCGCGGCATCGCCATAAAGCGCCACGCCGGACAGTTCACGGGCGAACGGCGCGCAGTTGATGCCGGGCTGGCTAGTTGAACGCGACACACCATAGGACGGCGCCGGCGCGCTGCTGCCGCAAGCGGCCAGCAGCAACAGCAGCACAAACGGGAGCGCGCGGGTCAGCATGGTTCACGCGACATAGCAGAAAAACCGCACAGATAACAGGACTCGTTGGGCTTTATCCTGCCAACAGGGTTTCCATCACATAGGCTTGATGCGCGCCCAGCGCCGGCCCGGTCCAGCCGATCGCGGCTTCGGGTGGGTCGCCATCCATCCGGATTGCTGGACCGACATGGAGGGTGCGGCCGATCAGCGGGTCATTGACCTCCATCACCGCCTTGCGCGCAAGGAAATGCGGATCGGCGGCGGCGTCAGCAATGTCATAAAGCCGGGTTGCCGGCACGTCGGCCGCTTCCAGCAAATCCTCGGCGGTCTTGGCGGGCAAGGTCATTGTCCAGGCGGCGATGGTGGCGTCGAGCGCCGCGACATTGGCGCAGCGATCAGCGTTGGTCAGGTAGCGCGGATCGTCCACAAGTTCGGGCTGGCCGATCACCGTCATCAGGCGGGCAAAGATCGGATCGGAATTGCCCGCCACGCACAGCCACTTGCCGTCGGCGCAGGGGTAGGTGTTGGTCGGCGCCGCGGTCGGGATGCCAGCGCCGGCCGGTTGGCGGATGCGGCCATCGATGGCGTATTCGGGAAGCATGCCTTCCATCAGCGACAAGATGCTGTCCACCAGATTGACGTCGACAATCCTGCCCCGGCCGGTGCCGGTCACGTCCCGTTCATACACCGCCGACAGCAGGCCGATCGCCGCATAAAGCCCGGCGAGATCATCGCCGATTGAAATCCCGCAGCGCGGCGGGGGCAATTCGCTGGAACCGGCAGGATGGGCGGTCAGATGGCGTATGCCGCCCATGGCTTCCCCGATCGCACCGAAAGCGGGCTTGTCGCGATAAGGCCCATCCTGGCCGTAGCCGGAGACCCGGGCGATCACCAGACGCGGGTTTCGGGCGTGCAACACATCCGGCCCCAGCCCGAGTTTTTCGATCTGGCCAGGCCGGAAATTTTCCACCAGCACGTCGGCGCGGTCGATCAGGCGCAGCGCGGCATCTCGATCACGCTTGAGGTCCAATACCACCGACAGCTTATTGCGGCCGTGGATGCTGAACCACACCGGATGGCCGTTGACTTTGGCGCCCCAGCCGCGGATCGGGTCCCCCGCAGGCGGCTCGATCTTGATCACTTCCGCGCCGAGATCGGCCAGCACTCGGGTGCAGAACGGCCCGGCGATGTAGTGACCGAGTTCGACGATCTTGAGGCCGACCAGAGGGCCGATGCGGGGGGGCGGAGCGGTCATTCGGATGCCTCACGAATTTATGATGTCGAATTGCTGTTTTAGCGGTGGTTTCGCGCGCTTGTTAACCTTTCAGTTGTGAGTTCGGGACCAATATCCCCATCGAAGCAGCGTTTCTGGCTTCGGACTCCCTCCCTTACCGCGCGCCCTATCTCCTCGGGCTCTACGCGGCACCTTTGGGGCGGTGCGGACCGGTTGGTCGGCACCGCCCTTTTTTTGTCGTTTTCAGATAGACTGGTTCGCACAGGATGGTGGGAACGTGATGCTTGGGGTCTGGCAACATATTATGGAGCTGATGGTTGCGTCGCTGATCATCATGGGCAGCCCGGGACCATCGACGATCAGCGTGACCGCGATGGGGGCGGCGTTCGGGTTTCGCGCCACCTTGCCCTATGCGCTCGGGCTGGTGCTGGGCACGATTGCGGTGCTCGGGCTGGTGGCGGCCGGGCTGTTCGCACTGATCCTGGCGATCCCGCATGGCGCGCAAATTTTTGGCGTGGTTTCGACGGTTTATCTGTTCTATCTTGCCTTTCAGATTGCGACTGCGCCGCCGCTGCAAAACGCCGAAGGCGCGGCATCGCCGTCATTCGTGGCCGGGTTGCTGCTGGCGATCGCCAACCCGAAAGCCTATCTGGCGATCGGCGCGGTTTATGCCGGCACGGTGATTTTCGTCGCGCCCGCGGCCGATATGCTGGCTAAGCTTGGCGTGTTGAGCGTGATGATCGTGATCATCCATGCCGGATGGCTTGCGGCCGGGGCGAGCCTGGCGCGCGGGATGCGCGATCCGCAGAGTTCACGGCTGATTAATCTGACCATGGCGTTGGTGCTAGTGGCGGTGACTTTGCGGCCGTGGGTGCGGGGATGAGAATGCTGATTTTGCTGATATCGGCAAGCGTCTCGGTGCACCAGGAAACAAGCACCGATCAGCGCGGCTCAGGTGGAGGCAGGTTGGTTGGCACCACCTTTTTTCATCCTGGAAGATTGTTGCAGGAGAAAGCGATGCAGAATCGGTGGCTTATACCAAGCGCCCTTGATGTTGACCCATGAAGAATGGTCAACGGCGCTTGGTATAAGTCTTTTCTTGGCGCACCGCCGCCGGCCAACCCGGTGCGCAATACCAAGCGCCCGAATGGCTGGAAGAGACAGCCATTCGGGCGTTTGGTATTACTACGACGGAGCAGATAATGTCGGGATTTACAATGGAGAGGTTTCGCCCCGCCCTTGATGGTCGGTTTTCCGAAGCCAAGCGGGAAAAACAGCCCTATTTGGAGGTGAACTCAGGCAGTCTACATCGGGAGGTCGGAGGATATCCAGGTCCAACCCATCGTATGCCGGTCTGCTGTGGCGCCATGCGCAATGCGATGAGAACGGGCGATAAAATTGTTGACGAACCCCCAAAAGGAAATGGTACCTCGCTAACAATTCGATACAAGTTGGCCTAGGCGCACAGCATGCAGGTCCGATTGGAGCTGCACGCTGCTCTCCAATGCTCGACATCGCAACAAGCATTCAACCAGCCTATAGGCGGTCCTGGGCAGCGTGCCAGGCGCGCAGGATTGATCTGCCTAAGACTGTGTTTCGAATTTGGCCTCAAGCGCCAATTTATTCGCCCGCCTAGTCGCAACCGCCTTCTTCGCTGCCGCCCTCCTACCTCTGGTTTTAGCTGCCTTGGGCCCAGCATCCTTCATGCGGCCAGAATGATTTGGCTCTCCTTCAGTCTTCTGCCAGTGCGCCTGCAGCAACCAGATGGCCTCAATCGGGTACAACGCAGCGTCGTACATCCAGTGATGCGTTGGGCAAAGATAGGCAAGATTTTCAGGCGCATTGTTGGTCGCATTCTGATCAAGATGCGCAACTTGTAGACAGGTTTCGATTTCCAAACCGCAAATGGCGCAACACGCAAATGGATATTTGGCTGCCAATATTTTACGGGCTGTGACTTGATCTCGTTTCATGGCGACACTCCGCATTGTTCCCGCGACCAATTAGCCCGCCCGCACCCGATGCAAGACCGCCTCGGCATCCGCGCGATCCATCCCAAGCGCCCGCAGCGCCATCTCCTGGCTAAACCCCGCCCGCGCAAAACTACCCAATGCCCGCAACTTCTGCGCAGGATCGAGCGGACCCGCCCCAAACGGCCCGACCCTGCGGCGGCGCGCCAACGCGATGGCGGCGGCGAGTTCGAGGTCGGGATCATCCGGCAGCGCGTCCTGCGCCACCGCCGTCGCCACCCCGCGCTGGGCCAGATGGGCGGCGATGCCACGACGGGATTTGCCAGCACGGGCCAGGCTTTGCGCGCGGCTGGCGGCAAAAGCGGCGTCATCAAGCAAACCCGCCTTGGCCAACCGGGTGATTTCGGCACGCGCG
>JANXRN010000410.1 GCA_025352995.1 Acetobacteraceae bacterium | reverse complement strand
ATTTCGGCGAACACGTCCTTGAACATGCCGTCGTAGACTTTCAGGATCGTGTTCTTGGTGGACAGGTAGACCGGATACTTGCGAAGCAGGCCATAGTTCAGGCTGGCGCGGGCGAAGCCGGTGATCGATTCGGTGGTGTTGTGCATCCCCATCGCGACGCCGGCACCCTTGAAGTCGAAAATATCCATCACCTGCGGCGCGCTGCCATCGGCCGGGGCGTATGTCATGGTGACCTTGCCGGCGCCAGGGATTTTGGTTTCGGTGGCGCGGTAGATGTCGCCATAGGCATGGCGGCCGATCACGATCGGCTCATTCCAGTGCGGCACCAGGCGCGGCACGTTCGAACAAATGATCGGCTCGCGGAAAATCGTCCCGTCGAGAATGTTGCGGATGGTGCCGTTCGGGCTGCGCCACATCTTCTTGAGCTTGAATTCTTCAACCCGGGCTTCATCGGGGGTGATGGTCGCGCATTTCACGCCGACGCCGTACTGCTTGATGGCGTTGGCCGCATCGACGGTGACCTGATCATCGGTCTGGTCGCGATATTCGATGCCGAGATCGTAATATTTCAGGTCGATATCAAGATACGGAACAATCAGCTTGTCCTTGATGAAGCCCCAGATGATGCGCGTCATCTCATCCCCGTCGAGCTCGACAACCGGGGTCTTCACCTTGATCTTGGCCATTCTTGTCCTCATTGCACTGTCATGCCGGCTTGCGGCATCGGATGAGGGCCGACAATTGCAGATGGGCGGGGCGTGGGCAAGGTTATCAGGTGGAAAGCTGGCGTCGCGCGCCGCATGCCGGCTATCCTCCGCACGGCATTAGGGGGCGATCGTCCGGGTGGGTGACTGGGAATGGCTGCTGATCGGTCCACTGCCGGTGGGCCCGGTGCTGATCGCCGGATTGGCATTGGTCGGGCTGGTCGTGGCGCTGCTGGGGCGGCACTGGCTGCGCGCCGATGATGCTGACCGCTTTGCCGCTGAACGCGCGGCGCTGCAACTGGCGCTGCGGCAAACCCAGGATGGCCTGGCGATCGTGCAAAGCCGGGTGGGGGAGCTCGATGGCGTGCTGGCGGCCCTGCCGGCCGGGGTTGCGACATTTGATGCCGCCGAAACCCTGCTGTCATGGAATCCGCGTTTCGCTGAAATGGCCGATATTGCGCCCGAACGGCGGCGAGTCGGGGCAGGGCTTGCCGATCTGCTGCGGGACGTTGACCGCCGCCTGCCCGATGGCGGGCAAGTCGAAACCCACCGCGCGGCGTTCGCCGATGGCGGCATTCTGGTGATGCTGGTCGCCATCGCCCCGCGGCTGGCTGCCCGCCCGGTGCCCAGCTTCATCCCGACCCCGGCCTTGGCTGAGCCGGACCCGCAGGATGCTGCGTCCCCCCCTGGCGGGCAGCGCGCCAGACGCGTGCTGGTGCTGCTGGTCGAGGACATCGTAGTCAACCAGATGGTCACCGCAACCGCCCTGCGCCGCGACGGGCATCGGGTTGATGTTGCGGCATCCGGCGCGGACGCGGTGCTGATGGCGTCGCATAATCCCTACGAACTTGTCCTGATGGACCTGATGATGCCCGGCATGTCGGGCTATGACGCCGCGCGCGCGATCCGGGCGCTGCCTGGGGTGGCATCGATGGTGCCGATTGTCGCGCTGACCGCGACCGCGTCGGACCAGGACCGGATCAGTTGCCGCGCGGCGGGCATGCAAGGGATGCTGACCAAGCCAGTGCCGCCGGCGGCACTGGCCGATCTGCTGGCCGAATGCCTGCAACCGCTCGGCCAGGCGCGCGCGGCCGGGGCGGCACCGCGCGATACGCGGCTGCTCGATGTCGTGCGGCTCGCCGATTTGCAGCGCGGCCTGCCCGAAGGGCTGTTCGTTGAACTGGTCGATGAAGCGCTCAGCGAAATGGGCGCGCGGATCGGCGGGCTGCACGCGGCCTTGCAGTCCGGGTCGGCAAGCGATGCGGTCGCCGCGTCGCACACGCTGGCCGGCATCGCTGGCAGCTACGGGCTGGTGGAGTTCGAACGGCAAATGCGCCGGGTGATGATCGCGGCGCATGCCGGCGATCCGGCGGCGGCGGCGGCGGCGGGAGACGGGATGGTGGCCAATCTCGATCGTAGTTCATCGGCTTTGCGGGCTATGTTGCGGGGGCGAGTTAAGGATTAGGAAGGTCTTCTTTTTGTGAACAAAAAGAACTGCTCACCGAAAAGGTCCAACCATGCGTGTCTATCTCGCCGGCCCCGACGTGTTCCTGCCCGACCCGGTCGGCCGTGGCGCCACGCTCAAGCGGATGTGCGCGGCGCGGGGGCTGGTCGGGGTGTTCCCGCTCGACGATCTGGTCGGCGGGGACCCGCCGGCGCTGGCGGAGATGGACCTGCCGTTCCGGATTGCCCGCAGGAATGAACTTCATATTGAAGAATGTGCCGCGTTGATTGCTAACCTGACCCCGTTTCGCGGCCCGAGCGCCGATGTTGGCACAGTGTATGAGCTTGGGTTCATGCGCGCATTGGGGCGGCCGGTGTTCGGCTGGTCGAATAGCGGGGCCAAGTTTGCCGCGCGGACACGGGCCTTTGTGGGAGGTGATGGCGCGACCGACCCGGACGGCATGCTGGTGGAGGATTTCGGCATTGCCGATAATCTGATGATCGAGGGCGGCATTGCGGCGTCGGGTGGCGCGTTCTTCGCGCACGATGTTGCCCCCGGCGCGCTCTGGCAGGATCTGGCGGCGTTCGAACGCTGCTTGGCCGGGGTGGCTGGGCTACTCATGCGGCGCTGATCCCGGATCGACACGCGGCCCGACCCGGCTGACTTTCCCGACGGATTCTAATGCAGGTGCGCGACCCCCGCCACCGGAATCCCGACCGGCCCGGCCCGCCGATCGCGCAGCATGCGGCCCACATCGTCCAACCTTCCGGCCAGGACATAGGATTTCAGCAAAGTGAAATCGACCAGATCGCGCTGGGCGCGGCTGCCGCCGATGCGTTCATGCTCGGCGAACACCGGCTCAATCGCGGCAATCGCACCGTCATAATCCTGTCGCAGGAAGGCCGCGAACCCTTGGGCGAGGGCCGGCACCAGCGGGCCGGACGGCAGGCGGCCATTGCTTTGCAGGTCGGCCATATCGCGCAGGCGCGCTTCGAGCGCGGCGCCATTACCGGTGACCGCATCGGCAAGCGCGATATGGGTGTCGGCATACGCGATCGCGGCGCGCGGGAACATCTTGTGGGCGAAATCATGCAGCGCCTGCCAACGCACCGGATCGCGCGGCTGGCCGGCAAGCTCGGCGCGCCACAAGAAGGAAATCGCATCCACCATCGGGATCAGCGGGAAGCCGCCCTTGGCGACCGGCGGGGCGAAGGCGGTCTGATAAAGCCGGAAAGCTTCATCGGCATTGCCGACTTCAAGCTCGGTCAGCGCCAGATGCCAGCTGAGATGGCCGTGCAGCGGGCCGTTGGGCGAATAGGTCTTCAGCCATTTGGACAAATAGGCCCGCGCGGCATCGGGTTCGCCGTCTTCGTAATGGACATGGGCGCGGATATGGGTGGCGTTGGCGTTGCGCGGATTTTGTTCGACGGCGCGTTCGATCTTGGGCCGGGCGGCGTCGCGCTGGCCGGTTTCGACCAGGGCGAAGGCATGCTGGGCGTTGAACCACCAATCGTCGCCATAGGCGCTCGCGACGCTATCGAGCAGCGCCACCTGTTCGGCTTCACGCCCGGGCCGGCCGGAAAACCCGATCAGGCCGAATACCGATGAGCACGGGCTGAGCACGATGGCGTCAAGCGGCCAGTCGCGCAGATGGGCTTTGGCGGCGGCCGTTGCCGCGTCGGGCGGGCCCGAAAGCAGCAGGCCGTGAAATGCCATGTGGCTTGCCTCGCGCGGCGTGATCCCGCCCGCAACTGCCTGGCCGGCGGCGAAGGTTTCGCGGGCGCCGGCGGGGTCGCTGGCAACTTGCTGCACCCGCGCCTTGCCGGCGTAGGCGAGCGCGAAGCCGGGATCGGCGGCGATGGCGCGGTCGAACGCGTCACCGGGGCCGGGATTGGCCGACAGCACCAGGTCACAGGCTTCGATATAGGCGTCACGCGCGGCGGCGGATGTGGTGGTGAGCGGCAGCCCGTAACGGTCAGTCAGCATGATGTGGGTCCCTGTTGCAGCGGGGGAATTATCCGAAGACTTCGCTGTGCGATCCAAGGCGGGCAAGGAGTAGTGTGTCGGGATCGGGCTTGCGATAGATCAAAACAAGGTCGGGCTTGATATGACAGTCACGGTAGCCCTGCCATTGGCCGCCCAGTTCATGGTCTCGATAACGGGGCGCTAGCTGTTGATCCAGGATCAATGCCATCAGCGCCGCCTCCAAAACCGCATCGAGGGTCTTGCGGTGCTGGCCGCGTGCCTCGCGCTTGAAGTCGCGTTTGAATGCGGTCGAGCGCTCAATCGTCCGCACGCAAATCCGCCATCAAGGCTGCGACGGAGGTGAATTTCTTGCCTTTCCCGGCGCCGAGTTCGGCCATCGCTGCCTTGGTGGTCGCGTTCGGCGCGGCGACATCAAACGGCAAACGTCGATCATCGGCGATCCGCACCATCAGCATCCGGATGGCGTCGGACACTGATAAGCCCATGGCTTCAAGCGCATCGGCCGCGCGGTCCTTGGTGGGCGTATCGATGCGGGCACGGACATAGGTGTCGGTGGTGGTCATAACTTGGCTCCTAAGCAATCGCCCTAGCCAATGTAGTCCTGATGTGACTACGTTTCAAGCATCTATGACTTGCCAGTCAAAATCCCCAACGCATCGGCGATGCCAAAATCGCCCGGCAGCGCGCCGAGCGGGAACAGGCGCGTTACGTGCCCCATCTTGCGGCCCGGACGGGCGTCTGATTTACCGTAGAGATGCGGGATAAGGCCTTGGGTTACCAGGATATCCGGCCATAGCGCGATTTCGTCCGGCCCAACCAAATTCTTCATCACCGCGTCGGAATGACGGATTGCTGGAAGCAGCGGCAGGCCCGCCACGGCGCGGATATGGAGTTCGAACTGGCTCGCCGGGCAGGCGTCGATGGTCCAGTGGCCGGAATTATGCGGGCGGGGGGCGATTTCATTGACCAGCACCCGGCCGTCGCTGGCGACGAACATCTCCACT
>JANXRN010000403.1 GCA_025352995.1 Acetobacteraceae bacterium | reverse complement strand
ACGGCCAAGCTGTCCGATATCGTGCTGCCCGCCACGATCGGATTGGAACGTAACGATATCGGCTATGCGAGCACCGAGGGCCACATCGTCGCCAGCCGAAAAATCGTGGAGCCGATCGGGCAAGCCCGCGATGATTACACGATCTTCGCCGACTTAGCCCAGCGCATGGGGGTTGCCGAGGCGTTCACCGAAGGCCGCGACGAAATGGCCTGGCTGCGCCATCTCTACGCCGTGATGGAGCGACGCGCCGAAATAAAAGCCATTGCGTTACCCGATTTCGATGCGTTCTGGGAACAGGGTGTTGTTGGGCTGACCGCGCATGACGCGCCGGTGGTGATGTTGCAAGCCTACCGAAACGACCCCGAGGCCCATAAGCTCAACACCGCATCAGGCAAGATCGAAATTTTCTCCGACCGTATCGCCGGGTTCAACCTGCCCGACTGCCCCGGCCATCCGGCGTGGTTGGTGCCGACCGAATGGCTCGGCGCAAAAGAAGCCGCGCAATATCCGTTGCACCTGTTGTCTGACCAGCCCGCCCGCCGCCTGCACAGCCAGCTTGATGCCAGTCCGCACAGCCTGGCCGGCAAAGTCGCAGGCCGGGAGCCGATCTACCTCAATCCCGCCGACGCTGCTGCTCGTGGCATTGCGGATGGCGATACTGTTGAACTCTTCAATGATCGCGGTCGCAGCCTCGCCGGCGCCATTGTGACGCTTGATATCATGCCGGGTGTGGCCCGCCTCGCAACCGGGGCGTGGTTTGATTATGACTGGCAGACCGGGATGGAAAAGCATGGCAACCCGAATGCGCTGACCCGCGATGTGGGGGCGTCGAGTTTGAGTCAGGGGTGCACGGCGCAGTCATGCCTGGTCGATGTGCGGCGGGCGGATGGGGCGATTGCGGCGGTGACGGCGCATGATTTGCCGCGATTTGTGGAGGGGCAATGAAGGATGTTCTCTTTGTGAACAAGATGAGCTCTTTCTCACTTTGTTGCTGTTGGCGAAGGACTGCGGAGGGACCCGAGCCAACGGCAAGGAATGGATGAAGTTTTTTTGCTTCTTTTTGTTCACAAAAAGAAGACACTTGCCTTATCCTTCATACTTCTTCCCCCAATCCTCACTAAACACCACATCCGCCAAACTCGTCCGCCCAACCGGCCCGAACTTCCCCATCGGATACCCGATTGGCAAAATCGCATAGGAATGCACGCCGTCCGGCAATCCCAAGGCGGCATCAGCCTCTTTAGCGTGCAGCAAATGCCGGGTGGTGAGGGTCGATCCCAACCCCAACGCCCGTGTTGCCAGCAGCATGTTCTGCACCGCGGGGTAGATCGATGCGCCTGCGGTTCGGCTTGGTGACGGCCCATCGACCAGGCAGGCAACAATCCAGACCGGGGCTTCATGGAAATGATCGGTGAGATATTCCACTGCCGCATGCTGGCGGGCATAGCGTTCTTTGGACACGCCGGGGGGCGGGGCGGCGGTGGCGTAGCGTGGCCCGACCGCTTCATCGAAAGCGCGCTTGTAGAGCAGTTGCACGGCTTTCTTCTTGGCCTGGTCTTTCAGCACCATGAAGCGCCAGGTCTGGAAGTTGCCACCATTCGGGGCGGCCACGCCGGCTTCGAGGATTTTGCGGATCAGCGCGTCGGGCACCGGGTCGGGCTTCAAGCGCCGCATGGCGCGCATGGTGCCCATGATCTCGAAAATATCAGTGCTGGTCATTGTTGTTTCCTCTATGCCGCGTTTTCCAGAACCCGTGCCGCGCCACGCCCAACGGCGGCACCTACCAATACCATGGTTGGCCCGCCAGTGGACCAGGCCGCGGCCCGGGCGACGAGCATATCAAGCGTGCCATGCAGATCGCGTTGGTTTGGCGTGCCGCCGCGTTCGATTAGCGCGGCCGGCGTGTCAGGGGGTAAGCCCGCGCCCAGCAAGCCAATGCGCAATTGCGGCAAAGAAACGACTCCCATATAGACTGCCAGGGTCGCGCGGCTTTGCACCAGGTTAGCGAAGTCGAGATCAAGCTTGCCGGCCTTGGTATGTCCGGTCACGAAGGTGAGCACCCGCGTCGCATCGCGATGGGTCAGCGGCACCCGTGCCTGGGCGGCGCAGGCAAGGGCTGCGGTGATGCCCGGCACAATCTCGAACGCGATGCCGGCTTCGGCCAACGCCTCGGCTTCTTCGCCGCCGCGGCCGAAGACGAACGGGTCCCCGCCTTTTAGGCGTACGACGCGCTTGCCCTCGCGCGCCAGGCGCACCAGCAGGGCGTTGATGTCGTCCTGCTTCATGCAATGGTTGGCGCGCGCTTTGCCAACGAAAATGCGGTGTGCGTCGCGGCGGGCCATGTCGAGCACTTCGTCGGTCACCAACCGGTCATGCACGATCACGTCGGCCTCGCCCAACAGGCGATGGGCGCGCAAGGTCAGCAGATCGGCCGCCCCTGGCCCGGCGCCGACCAGATGCACGATGCCTGACGGCGCGTGGCCGCCGGCGAGTGCGCGGGTGAATTCGGCTTCGGCCGCGACATCATCGCCGGCCAGCATCATGCTGGCGGCGGGGCCGTCGAACAGCGATTCAAGGACCGCGCGGCGAGCGCCGAGCGCCGGAAAGCGCGCCCGCATCGCGTCCTTGAACCGATCCGCAAGGGCTGCGAGGCGGCCATAGGCGGGGGGGATCAACGCCTCGATCTTCTGCCGCAGCAGGCGCGCAAGCACGGGGGCGGTGCCGCTGGTCGAAACGGCGATGACCACCGGGTCACGATCGATCAACGCCGGCAAGATGCAACTGCTGAGGGCGGGGCGGTCCACAATATTCACCGGAATACCAATCGCTTGGGCGGCGGCGGACAGCGCGTGCAACTCAGCATCCGGTGCATCGGCCCCGAGCGCGAAAGCGCATCCGGCCAGGGCATCGGCGGAAAATGCGGGCCGCAGAACGATGATCGCGCCGGCCCGGCGCAGCATGTCGGACTTGCGGGCCGCGACTTCCCCCACGCCGACCACCAGCACGCGGCGGCCTTGAAGGTCGGCAAACAGGGGAAAATAACGCATGTTTCGGCCCTTTCAGACGCAGCCACCCTAGAGTATGCAACCGCCGTGCCCAAATTGGGGAGACCGCCTTGACGATTTTAGTGACCGGCGCCGCCGGATTTATTGGCTTTCATACCGCGCAGGCATTGCTCGATCGCGGAGAGGACGTGCTGGGGATCGATAACCTCAATGCCTATTATACGCCCATGCTCAAGCAGGCGCGGCTTGATCTGCTGCTTTCGCGACCAGGTTTTCGCTTCCAGCGCCTGGATATCGCGCAGCAGCTTGATGTGGCGGCCCTCGGCGTTGCCAATCCCGGGATCACCGATATCGTCCATCTCGCCGCCCAGGCCGGGGTGCGGCATTCACTAACCGCCCCGTTCGACTATGCGACGTCCAACGTGGTTGGCCATTTGGCCATCCTGGAACTCGCACGTGCGCTGCCGCGGCTGCGCCATCTTGTGTATGCGAGTTCGTCCTCGGTTTATGGCAATAACCAAGCGTTGCCGTTTAGCGAGGCTGACCGCGTGGATACGCCGCTGTCACTTTACGCCGCCACCAAGCGTGCCGATGAGCTGATGAGCCACGCCTACGCGCATCTCTATCGAATTCCCCAGACCGGACTGCGGTTTTTTACCGTCTATGGGCCATGGGGCCGGCCGGATATGGCCTATTTCAGTTTCGCCGAAGCGATTCTGGCTGGTACTCCGATCACGCTGTTCGATGGCGGTCGGCTGAAGCGGGATTTTACTTATATCGATGATATTGTTCAGGGAATTCTCGGTTGCCTTGATCGGCCGCCGGTTGGAGAGGCCGGCTTGCCGATCCGGGTGCTGAATATCGGCAATCATCGCGCGGAAACCGTGCTCGAACTGATCGCGTTGCTCGAATCCGAATTGGGCCGACGGGCGGTGATCAACGATGTTCCGCGCCCGGCGACCGAGGTTGTTGAGACGTTTGCCAGCATAGATGCGATCGCGACGCTCACCGGATTTGCCCCGACCACACCCTTAAGTGTCGGAATTCCGCGGTTTTCTGCCTGGTTCAAAAAATTCGTTCATCAGCGTGAAAAAACCGGTTGACCGCATCGGAGTGCGGGCCTAGATAGCCCCTCCGCCGACGAGGTTTGGGCCTTGAAAACCCCGACCGCTTCGGCTACAAACTTCGTCCTCCGCCGTAAGGCGCGAGTCGATTGGCTACCGCTCTTTGACAATCATATCAGGAATGGAAGGGATACGTTGGCGGCGTCTGCTAGCGTTTGTGTGCTTTTGCGCATGATCGGTTTGCATTGATATTTTGGGTTATGACTGGATTTGGTTCTGGTTTGCCTTAGGTATTGATTTTGGGGCGTTTGTTAGCGTGTCTTCGGATAAATTGACAGACGTTGCGAAGAACGTGCTGTGACTGACCTCCGTCGGTTGCGGTGCTGAGATATTTGAGGGGCTGAGGATCAGTTCGTTGGAATGCGTTGTGTTTAGGCATGATGTATCCTGATGAACCTGAGAGTTTGATCCTGGCTCAGAGCGAACGCTGGCGGCATGCTTAACACATGCAAGTCGCACGGTCGGGGTAACCTGGCAGTGGCGGACGGGTGAGTAACGCGTAGGTATCTATCCATGGGTGGGGGATAACGGCGGGAAACTGCTGCTAATACCGCATGATGCCTGAGGGCCAAAGGCGCAAGTCGCCTGTGGAGGAGCCTGCGTCCGATTAGCTTGTTGGTGGGGTAACTGCCTACCAAGGCTACGATCGGTAGCTGGTCTGAGAGGATGATCAGCCACACTGGGACTGAGACACGGCCCAGACT
>JANXRN010000390.1 GCA_025352995.1 Acetobacteraceae bacterium | reverse complement strand
TCCTCAATCTGGTGCGGGACGCGATGGGGTTGCTGCGCGCGCTGGGGATTAGCCAGGTCGCGGCCGTCGTCGGGCATGATTTTGGTGCCTCGGTTGCTGGCTGGGCGGCGCTGCTGCGACCGGATATTTTTCCGAGGCTGGCGTTGATGTCGGCGCCGTTCAGCGGCGCGCCAACGGGGGCAATTGGGCCGGAATTCCACGCAGCGCTTGCCGCCCTGCCCCGGCCGCGCAAGCATTATCAATGGTATTATTCAACGCAGGAAGCCAACGCCGACATGATCGGTGCGCCGCAAGGGCTGCATGCGTTTCTCCGTGCTTATTACCACCATAAATCCGCCGACTGGCCGGGCAACACACCCTTCCCGCTCACCGGATGGACCGCGGACGAACTGGCGAAACTGCCGACCTATTATGTGATGGATCGCGATGCCGGCATGGCGGCAAGCGTGGTCATGCCGGATAGCGTCCCGGCCTGGCTACCGGACGCGGAACTCGCGGTTTACACGGCCGAATTCGCCCGCACCGGGCTGCAAGGCGGGCTGAACTGGTATCGACTGCGCACCACTCCAGGGTTTTCGTCGGAGTTGGAGGTTTTCGCCGGACTGCGGATCACCGTGCCAACCGCCTTTATCGCCGGCGCCCAGGATTGGGGCATCCATCAGTCACCGGGCGCACTCGATGCGATGCAAACCCGCGCCTGCGCCGATTTTCGCGGAATACGGCTTATCGACCGGGCCGGGCACTGGGTTCAGCAGGAACAGCCGGCGGCCGTGGTGGCGGCTCTGATCGAACAGCTTCGGGCGTAAGGGCGCCGGCAAATCGCCGCGATGGTCAGGCCCGCGACCGTCGGCCCAACCATCCGAGCAGCATTGAAGGATGTCGCGTTGCGCGCGATTGCGTTGGACAAATCCACGTCGCCCAGTAGTTCGGCGACGAAAGTTTGGCGCACCGGGGCATCAAACGCGGCGGCGTCGCCGGTCCATGGCAGCAGCAGCAATTGCGGCCCGAACTGGAATGCCATGACGGTGCCCATCGCCGATGCGCTCGGCGGGGGAAGATGTACTTCATACTATACTCATGCGCCTCGGCGCGGGCGTCGGCCATGGCGTCGATCGCCAGGGTGACGTTGGAGCCGGCTTCGTCGGCCTGACGCGCGGTAGCCTCCATCCCCGTCCCGGCGCGCCGCCGGCGCCGACCTCGGCACGACCCAAATCGGCCGATCCTTGCGGACCCGCGCTACCTTCACCCCTACCTCCAGCATCCGGCGCAACACGCGGAAAACCCGCCCTTCCCTCTCCCCCCGCTTCAGCTAAACTCCCGCACAATCACATTTTGGGAGAGAAACATGGCCAAAGTCGCCGTCATCACCGGCGCGAACGGGCGCATCGGGGAAGCCACCTGCCAGCGCCTGGCGCAATCGGGCTATACTGTGGTCGGCATCGACCGCGGCGAAGCCGGCATCGGCAATTGGGCCTATTACCAATGCGACCTGACCGATGTCGCCGCGCTCCGCGCAGTGTTGGCGCGGATCGAAGCCGATCACGGCCTGATCCGCGTGCTGCATAATAATGCCGGGATTTACCACACTGGCGGCAACTTCCTCGAACACACGCCGGAATTGTTCGATACCACCATGGACGTGAACATCCGCGCGCCCTATTTCGCCGCCCAGTTCGTCGCCCAGCGCCTGATCGAAGCAGGTGAAAGCGGGGCCATCGTCAACACCGCCTCGATGGCCGGCGTTCTTGGCAGCATCCAGGTCGATTACGCCGCCTCGAAAGCCGCGGTGATCAACATGACCAAATCGCTGGCGCGCTCGCTCGGCCGCTATAATATCCGCGTCAACGCCATCGCCCCCGGCCTGATCGAAACCGCGATGGGTGCCCAGGCCCATCCCGGCGTGCGCAAGGCGGTCGAATCCTCAAGCTCCTTGCGCCGCATCGGACAGCCCGAGGAAATCGCCTCCGTCGTCAATTTCCTGGTCAGCGATGACGCCAGCTACATCACCGGCACAACGCTCGATGTGTCAGGCGGCACCGGCTGATCCGTCCGACAACAACCCAATGCGCTTCCCACCGCAAAAAACGTAGGGCGGATAAGCCCTTGCGCCATCCGCCATCTTGATGCGCGCGCGCGTA
>JANXRN010000317.1 GCA_025352995.1 Acetobacteraceae bacterium | reverse complement strand
GGCTCTTTCGGTCCCCTCCTATTGGCCACCACACTTCGGGGTTGTACCGTGGCGCATGGCGCGCGGACTGGTCGAGGCCCTACTGCTGGTGCAGAACTGGCCCTATATCGTGCTCAACAACTGGTATGAAGCCGCCTGGACGTTGAGCAATGAATGGATGGCGTACCTTATGTTCCCGGCATTTTTGTGGGCCACTCTGCGCGTTCGTCGTGCGATCTGGGCGCTCGGCATTGCGGTTACGCTTCCATTGCTTTTTGGCATTTTAGTCGCATTTTTTAGAGTTGAGATGGGTAATTTCATTGATAACTGGTCAACACTCCGCATGATGGCAACATTTGGCGCAGGATGTCTACTGGGTCAATGTAACCGTCAGCTTTCCAATATTCCGCGCGCATTGACGCCGTTAGCGCTCGGCTTGATCGTTTTTGGCGTGCTTTTCCCTCCCTGGACGGCGGTGGTGTTGGTCGGTTTCGTGCTTCTTGTGTTAAGTGCTGCGCGCGACCAGGGCTGGTTCGGTCAAATTTTGTCCTCCCGGCCGCTGGTATTTCTTGGAGATATTTCCTTCTCGGTATATTTACTTCATTCAATATTACTTGATCTATTATATTACGGATTAGTAATAGATTCGTCTTGGAGCCTGGCACGATTGCTGATCTGGATGGCCGGCTTCCTGTCCCTGACCCTCGCCCTCGCCACCCTGTCCTACCGCTTCTTCGAGCAGCCGACCCGGCGCATCGGGCGCTATTGGGCGCTATTGGGCGCAGCGCTTCCTGCGACACGGGCAGTAGTCCAGACTATCGCTAAACCGACCGTCGGAGGCCCACCATGCCCACCATCGCCGAAACCCTCGCTGCCTACGCGGCCGACCAGCGCGAAACCCGCCTTTCGCCGGACGTCACCCATCACGCCAAGCGCGCGCTGATCGACTGGTTCGCGGCGTTGCTTCCCGGATCAATCCTGCCGCCGGCGGTCATGCTGGCCGAGGGTCTCGAAGACGAACTCGATCACGGTCGCGCCATCGTCTATGGCAGCAATCGCCGGGCGAGCCTGCGGGCCGCCGCCCTGATCAATGCGACCGCTAGCCATACCATTGAATTTGACGATATTTTCCGCGACGCCGTCTACCATCCCGGCTGCCCGGTAATCGGCGCCGGGCTTGCCGCCGCCCAGGCGCGCGGCGCCAATGGGGCGGCGCTGCTGCGGGCAATCGTGGTTGGTTACGAGATTTCGACCCGGATTGGCGTCGCTGTTCAGCCGTCGCATTATCGCTTCTGGCACACAACCGGCACTGTCGGCACGTTTGGTGCGGCAGCCTCTGTCGCCAGCATTCTGGGCGCCACGGCCGGACAGACCGCCCACGCGCTTGCCAATGCCGGCACTTTTGCCGCCGCCTTGCAGCAGGCATTCCGGTCGGACGCGATGTCCAAACCGCTCCATGCCGGCCACGCCGCCGATGCTGGTGCGATGGCCGCGATGGGCGCGGCACGCGGCATCACCGGCGCGCTCGATGTGCTGGAAGGCGAAGCGGGCTTTGGGGCGGCGATGTCGGTCAACCCCAACTGGGCAGCCGCGACCGATGGCCTCGGGTCGCGCTACAACATCACGCAAATGACCTTCAAAAATCATGGCTGTTGCGGCCATTGCTTTGCCGCCATCGATGCGTCACTCGCCCTGCAAGCCGCCCACGGTTTCGGCCATCAGGATATCGCCGCCATCGCCGTCGGCGGCTATCAGGCCACGCTCGACGTCACCGGGCGCAAATCGGTCGCCACCCCATTTGAAGGCCGTTTCAGCACCCCTTTCACCGTCGCCACCGCGCTCGTCCATGGCAGCGTCCGGTTGGCAGCGTTTGGGCCTGATCGCCTCGCCGATCCGGCCGTCCAGGCGCTCATGCAGCGCGTCACCGTCAGCGTCGATCCGGATTGCGCTGCCGCCTTCCCCGGCGTGCGTTCGGCCCGCGTCGCCATCACCCTCAAAGACGGCCGTACCGTCAGCCACTTCCAGCCCACCCGCAAAGGGGATCCGGAAGACCCGCTGACCGACGCGGAACTCGAAGCGAAATTCCTCGAACTCGCCGGCCCCGTGGTCGGC
>JANXRN010000310.1 GCA_025352995.1 Acetobacteraceae bacterium | reverse complement strand
CTCGGCTGGTCGATCCGGTGACGGAACAGGAAGTCAGCGCAGCCGGCCAGTCTGGCGAACTGCGCCTGCGTGGACCGTTCGTGTTTGACGGTTACTGGAATGCCCCCACGCTGACCCAAGCCGCCTTCGACGCGGACGGCTATTTCCGCACCGGCGACATGTTCGAACTTGCCGGCGATGGGGATGTGCCGCGCTATTACCGCTTCATCGGTCGCACCAAGGAAGTGATCAATCGCGGTGGGGTGAAAATTTCCCCGGCGGAAATCGAAGCCCTGCTCGAATCCCATCCCAATGTGCGTGAAGCGGCGGTGATCGGGATGAAGGATGCGCGGCTGGGGGAACGGGTTTGCGCCGTGGTCGCCACCCGCGATGGCGGGGCGATCACACTTGATGATGTGCTCGACCATCTGCGCGGGCGCCAGATCGCGATCTATAAGCTGCCCGAGCATCTGATCGTGCTGCCGGCCCTGCCGCGCAATCCGGTCGGTAAGGTGCTTAAGCGGGAGCTGGTGGTGCCGAAGTAAGGATCTTCTTTTTGTGAACAAAAAGAAGCAAAAAAACTTTCTATCCGTTGTCGCACCGCAGCATGTGCGAACTCGGAACCAGTGTGAAAAAGTTTTTTTGGTTCTTTTTGTTCACAAAAAGAACATTCTTCGCTTATCTATTCTTCAACCCACGCGCGAAGAACCGTTCCAGCTTCTTGGGGTCGCGCGCAATTCGCGCCCGCACATCCAACGCCATCGGGTCGGTATCGATATCTTCTTCATTGCGTTCGATGCCGTCGAGGATCGCTTGGGCGACGAACGCGGGCGACACTTTCTGCACCCCGGCCGGCACGTCTTTTGCCATCCGCGTATCGACCGACCCCAGGATCGCGGCCATCACCAAGGTGCCTTGCGCTGCGGTGCTGGCGCGGATCGCCTGGGTCAGCGACAGGGCAGCGGCTTTGGAAATCGAGTAACTGGTCAGCAGCGGCACGTTCATCAGCGCCGCCGCCGATAGCACGTTGGCGATCGCGCCCCCGCCATTGGCCCCAAGGATCGCGGCAAAGGCGCGGTGGCTGTGCAGGATGCCGAAAAGATTGACCTCAAGCTCCGCCCGCAATGTCGCCTCAATATCCGGCGTTTGCAGCGTGGCGCCGAAATTGGACAGCCCGGCATTGTTGATCAGCAAGGTCAGGTCGCGGGCGACCGAGGCGGCCTCGGCCCACTGCGCCGGCTGGCTCACATCCAGCCGCACCGCCACCACCCGCGCATCGGCGAAATTGGGCAGGGCGGTCGGATCGCGCGCGGCGGCGTAAACCCGCGCCGCGCCGCGTGCCAGCAGCGCTTGCACCAAAGCCTCCCCCACGCCGCGATTGGCGCCGGTGACCAGCGCTGCGCTGCCGGCGATTTTCACGCGCCTGCCCGCGCCACCGGGGCAAGCTGGGCTTCCAAGGTCGCCCGATCGAAGTAATCCCGCCAGCCGCGGATCAGCCCGTCCTGGAATTCGAACACGCCGCAATAGGGCAGCGCGACGTTGATGCCTTTGCGCGTGTAGGTCTCCACGCCTTCGTGAAACACCACGTCGCCAACTTCCACAATATGGCGCAGCTCGACATGGATGTTGCTCATCCCGCGGCCGAATTTCTGCATGAAGCCGGCAATCGCATCCTTGCCACGCAGCACGTCGGGGAACGGCATGTTCTGATATTCCACGTCCGGGTGCACCAGGCGCAGCACGGCGTCGTGATCTTGCGCGGCCCAGGCGGTGAAAAACGCTTTGGCAATATCGACTTTTCCAGCCATGTTTCCCCCTCGCGGGTCGCTTTGGCTTGACCCGTCGGGCAAGTTACCACGGGGGAAACAATCATGGCGAGCCTTAGCGAGCTTTATCGCGCCCACCTCAAAGCCTGGGCGGCCGGCGATGTCGAAACCGCTTTGTCCTATATGGCCGACGATATCGTCTGGTATCCCAATCGCGCCATGCGCCCGATCGTCGGCAAGCCGGCGGTGCGGCTTTTCGTCGCCAAATTCGCCCATGGCATGGAAAATATCAGCTTCACCCAGACCCATATGATCGAACACGGCAACATCCTGTTCGTCGAGGGCGTCGAAACCTACGTCAAAGCCGGCAAGCAGGTGAACACCCCTTATGCCGGCGTTGTCGAATGGCGCGATGGTCAGGCGGTGAACTGGCGGGATTATTTCGATCTCAAGACGCTGGATGCGCAGTTGGCTGGGTGACTGAAGAAAGCAGTTCTTTTTGTGAACAAAAAGAACATCGCGGCGATTGCCGAAGGACCGCGGATGGACCCGAGCCAACGGCCAGGCAGTAACGTCGGAAAGTTTTTTTGCTTCTTTTTGTTCACAAAAAGAAGACGCTTAACCCTTCGGCGGCATCGGCAAAAACGCACTCGTCCGAGCAACATAATCCGCATAGCCCGGATTTTTCTTCACCAACCGCCGTTCCAGCAATGCCGCCCCCATCGGCCCCATGATCAGGTAGCTCAGCAGCGCGGGTGCCACGATCGACAGCGCGGCGAGGGGACCGGTGTCGAGCGCCACCAGAAAGAACCCCCATTGCACCAGCATTTCGCCGAAGTAATTCGGGTGGCGGGAATAGTGCCACAGGCCGCGATCCATCACTTCGCCCCGGGTGCGCGGGCCGTTGCGGAAGTCGGACATTTGCTGATCGGCGATGGTTTCGATCAACAGGCCGGCAAGGCTGACCGCAGCTCCGATCCAGGCGAGCGGCCCGATGGTGGTGCTCGGTGTGGCGATGGCGAAGAGCAGCGGCAAGGTGCAGACCAGCATCGCCAGACCCTGATAGATGAATACTGCGCGCAGGCTGTAGAGCGTATAGTTGCGGCCCTGATCGGTGACGTGGCGGCGGAGGCGGGCATAGCGCGCGTCTTCCGCCCCGTGATTGCGGCGACCGATATAATTGCCGAGCCGCATGCCCCACCATGTTACGACAATTATCGCCAATATCGCGCGCGGATGGCTGCCGGCGGTCAGATAATAAACCCAGGCGACGGCGGCGCAGCCTGGCCCCCAGAAAATATCGACGATGCTCGAATCCTTCATCACGATGCTGGCGATCCACAGTCCGCCGACGAAGAACAGCAGCACGAACAATCCGCTGCGCAGCAGGAAGGGCAGGAAATCAATCAGTTGGTGCAGCATGCGATGTCTCCCGGGGCGTGAAGCGATCTTTGCGGATGATAATGCCGGCCCGTTCGCGGTCCCAGGCATCCGGCGTGATGCCGTCGGTGCGCAATTGCGCCTTTTGCACTTTGTTGGTCGGCGTCTTGGGCAGTGCGTCGAGTTGCCGGACATAGCGCGGCACCATGAAATGGGCGATGCGATCGCGCAGGAACGCGATCAGATCGTCGGGCGACACAGCCATGTCGGGTCGCAGGGTGATGGCGACCAGGATATCTTCCTCGCCATGCGGGCTGGGCACGCCGATCGCGGCGGCTTCCAGGATGGCGGGATGGCTGGCGACTTCGATTTCGACCTCGACCGAGGAAATATTTTCCCCGCGGCGCCGGATGGTGTCCTTGAGCCGGTCCACGAAATAGAAGTTCCCGTCAGCGTCCTGGCGGAATGCGTCGCCGGTATGGAACCAGCCATTGCGCCAGGCCCGCGCGGTGGCTTCGGGGTTGTTGAGGTAGCCGGGCGTCATCGTCCAGGGCAGGTCGCTGCGCAAGATCAACTCGCCGACCGCACCCGGCGCCACTTCCAGATCATTGGCATCGACCAGCCGCGCGGCAATGCCGGTGCGCGGTTTGCCACAGCCGAATTCGACCGTGCTGTTCACCGGGGCTACCAGCGGCACTGAAACCTCGGTCATATTGAACCCGGTCAGCCAGTCAAAGCCGAAACGTTTGGCGAACGCCATGGTGGCGCGGTTAACAGGGGCGAGCGTCAGCATCCGCAACGGATTGACGGCATCATCATCGCGTGGCGGCGCCTTCATCAGAAATTCCGCCATGGCGCCGATCAGCCCGCAGGTCGTGGTCGCACCGGTCGCGCGGATATCTTCCCAGAAGCGGGGGGTGGAAAATGTTTCGAACAGCGCGAAGCTTGCGCCAGCGGCGAGCACGCCATGCACCGACGACGTGCCCCCGACATGGAACAGCGGCAAATTCACCAGCATCCGGTCATCTTGATTGATATAGCCGTAGCTGCAACGCCCGGTGGTCCAGCTTTGCACATAGGTTTGCAGCACGCCCTTGGATGGCCCGGTGGTGCCGGACGTGTAGATCACCGACTGGATATCCCACGGCTCCAACGGCGCATCATCCACCAGCCCCGTGCCATCGCCATCGAGCGCGCCCATCGACACCACCAACTGCGTCGCCCCCAGATCGGGCAGCCGCGGCACCAGGTCGGCATGCACGATCAACACGCGCGCGCCAGTATTGGTCAGCACATGCTCCAACAACCGGCCTCGGTACGCGGTGTTGATCGGCGCATAAACCGCACCGAGATAATTAATTCCGAACCAGGCCCGAACTGCCGCTATCCCGTTCGGCAACCAGACCGAAACCATGTCGCCCCGCCCAACGCCGAGCGCCCGCAGCCCGGCCGCAGTGTCACGCGCAATCCGCCGCGCGTCGCCATAGGTCCAGATCGTACCGTCCTCAAACCGGGCCAGCATCCGGTCGGGAAATTCTTCCGCCGCGCGATCCAGCATATGGCGCAGCACGCAGGCATCGCGCGTCGGCATTGCCGGATCGAACCATGTTGGATGCGACATGTTCATGCGCGGAATTTTCTCCCCTGGCGGGAGCATAGGCGCGGATACGGTAGCTGGGAAGCAGCGAAGCGCCTTCTTTTTGTGAACAAAAAGAAGCAAAAAAACTTCCTCACTTTGTTGCCGTTGGCGCGGGAGACGGTGAGTGGGTACGCCAACGGCCAGGAATAGATAAAGTTTTTTTGGTTCTTTTTGTTCACAAAAAGAACGCCTTACCTTCCCTCAAAACCAAGCTTGCGTCCGATCCCCCAAGCCGACCATACTTGGCCCAACGAACGGCCATCCCAAGGCCCGTAAAGGAGGATGTCATGAAACGGACCATTCTGGCCGCAGCGATTGCGTTGGCGTTTGCAGCCCCCGCCGGCGCGCAAACCCAGGGCGTGACCAAGGACGAAATCACCGTCGGCATCCCGATCGACCTGTCCGGCCCACTCGCCGAGGTCGGCCGCGCCGGCGCCAATGCTGCCCGCATGGCAGCCGATGAGATTAACGAGAAAGGCGGCATCAACGGCCGCAAGCTCAAGCTGCTGTTCGAAGATCAGCAATATGACGCCAAGAAAGGTGTGCTGGTAACTCAGAAACTGCTAGAGCAGGACAAGGTTTTTGCCATTCTGATGGCGACTGGCACCGCACCGGCAGCGGCGGCTTACCCGATGGTGCTCAAAGCCGGCGTGCCGCATGTTTGCCCG
>JANXRN010000123.1 GCA_025352995.1 Acetobacteraceae bacterium | reverse complement strand
TTGAGGCGGTGGGGCTGCATTTGCTGGGTGGGGAGCCTAGTAAAAGGTTCCTTTAAGTAAAGAAGCGCGTTCTTTTTGTGAACAAAAAGAACCAAAAAAACTTTCTCACTTTAATTCCGCGTTCGCACCGGCGGCAGTGCGCCATTGATAAAGTTTTATTGCTTCTTTGTTTTCAAACAAAGAAGATCCTTACTTATAATTTTCTAAAATCAGCGTACCGCCACCAGGCAGGCGTAGTTCTGCGCGGATGTTGGGGTTTCGCGGTTGGCCTCGTAGCTCCCGAGATGCATGGGCGCGGAGAAACCGGCTTGGCGCAGGAAGGTCAAATGCTGATCGATTTCGAAACGGCCGGCTTCGTAGTCCCAATCCGTCCCGGCGGGCTTGATGAAGTCGCCATTGACCAGCACGCCGCCCTTGGGGAGGATTTCGTAGCAGCGCGCGTAAACATCGGCGACCGCCTGCGGACTGCCGAGATCGTGCAGCGCCCAGGTTGAAATGATCGCGCCGGGCGTTTGGGTGATTTTGCCCGGCCAGGACTGGTCCATCAGATCGGCCAGGGTCAGAATCATCCGCGGCATCGCCGGGCCGATCACCTTGCGCGCGACATCGAAAAACACGGTGGAAAAATCCAGCCCTTCGTAGGACACGCGATCATTGCGATCGAGGATGTGCCGCGCCATGTAGCCGGGCCCGAGGCCGAGTTCGAGGACGTGTGGATTGGGAATGCTGGGGCGGGTGAGTTGGTCCAGGATCAAGTCGAACAGCGCCAGGCGCGGCGGGCTGGGCACGAACCGGTCGGCCCAGCCTTGCACGAAGGCGGCATCGTGAAATTCATGCTGCGCGCCGACAAATTTTTCCATCACGCCCGCACCACCCGCAGCCGGCTGGGCTGCGGCGGGAAAGCCAGCGCGATCGCCACCGCCACCAGCCCGAGACAGGCTGAAACGATATAAAGCCAGTCATAGGCTTGGAATGTATCGAATATCCAGCCACCGAGCGATGGGCCGATGGCCATGCCGATGCTGGAAATCATCGCCGCTGCCCCGAACACGGTGCCCATGATGCGGGGGCCAAAATATTCCCGTGCCAGCACCGCATAAAGCGGCATGACCCCGCCATAGGCCATGCCGAACACCAACGCGACGGCATAGAACTGATCGATGTCGCGCGCGTACATATAGGCCGCCGCCCCGACCGCCTGCACCGCGAGGCCGGCGACCAGCACTGGCTTGACCCCCAAGCGGTCGGCCAGCACGCCGAGCAGCAACCGGCCGCCAAGACCCGCGAGGCCTTCGAGGCTGTAAATCGTCACCGCAGTCATCGCCGGCAGGCCGCAATAAATCGCGTAGCTCACGGTATGGAAGATCGGGCCGGAATGGGTGGCGCAGCAGGCGAAGAAGGTGAGCGCGAGGACGATGAATTGCGGGGATCGCAGCGCCTGGCGGACCGTCATGCCATTGGTCGGCACGCCCGCAATCGGGGCTGCGGCCACTACCACCGGCGGGCGGCGCACCAGAAACGTCAGCGGGATCAGCAGCAGCCACACGCCGATGCCGATTGCCAGTTGCGCGAAGCGCCAGTCATAGTTGGTGATCAGCCAGCGCGCGAAGGGCGAAATGGTCATCGGCGCAACGCCGGTCCCGGCGGACACCAGTGACACCGCGAGCGCGCGATTTTGTTCGAACCAGACCGATGTCGTGGCAATCATCGGGGTGTAGAAGCTACCGGCCGAGGCACCGATGATGATGCCATAGACAAGCTGAAATTCGAGCAGGCTGGTCGCCCGGCTCGCCAGCACCAGTCCGAGGCCGAGCAACAAAGCCCCCATCGTCACCACCACCCGCGGGCCGTAGCGATCGCTGATCGAACCCCAGATAAAGGACGCAATGCCCATGGTGATGAAGTTGAGCGTCATCGCGCTCGAAACGCCCGCGCGGGACCAGCCGGTGCTGTCACCGATCGGTTGCAGGAAGACGGCGAGCGAGAACATCGCCCCCATTCCAACGCAGCTCATCACCGCGCCAACCGCCACAATCACCCAGCCATAATTCTGTTTCATGATTGATCTCCCCCCGAAGTGGCAATCAAGGCCGACCCGACTGTGCCATCTGCCCGCTCCAATGAAAAGGTGAAGCGATCGAACCTCTCGGTCCATAGGCCCGGGAGAGTCTCAGCCAGCCAGCAGACGCAGAGATTAATCCGGCCAACGCTGGCGACCGTGAAGCACCCGGAGAATATCGATTGTTTCGCCGCGCACCCGATAGGGCACCAGATACGGAGTGCGCCCGACGATCAGTTCACGCGTGCCGGCGCGCCGCCCGGCGCGGCCGGATTGGGGAAATTGCGCCAGGCCGAAAGCGGCCTCGACAATGATATTCACCTGACGATCGGCAGTGGCGGGATTGTCGCGCGCGATATAAGCCCGCAATGCTGCCAGATCATGCAGCGCCGCTTCCGTCCAGGCGACGATCATTCCGGCAGGGGCAATTCGTCCGGCTTGCCGAGCGACCGTGCCCAGGCGGCGACATCTTCGTGGGCGACCAACTTGCCGGCATCGGCTTGGGCGATGCCAACGTCAATCGCCGCCAACTGCCAGGATTGCAGCGCGACATAGTCCTTGACCGCCTGTTCGATGACCCAGGATTTCGGGCGATCGAGGGCGGCCGCCAGCGCAGTCACCTGCGCGGTCACATCGGCCGGCAGACGGACGCTGACCGGGGTGGGCTTGGTGAGGAGATCTTGCATGGGGCTACATTAGACTACGGGGTAGTTGGAGTCATTCTTTATCGTTGGCGGCGGAGATATCGGGGGCATCGGGGTTCTTCATGCCCACCGTGTGATAGCCGCAATCGACATGGTGGATTTCACCGGTCACCCCGGCGGCGAGGTCGGAGACCAGATAGGCGGCCGAGCCCCCAACCTCATCAATCGTCACATTGCGGGCGAGCGGGGAGTTGTACTGGTTCCATTTCAGGATATAGCGGAAATCGCCGATGCCGCTGGCGGCAAGCGTCCGGATCGGGCCGGCGCTGATGCCGTTGACCCTGATGCCGGCGGCGCCGAAATCGGCGGCGAGGTAGCGCACCGATGCTTCAAGTGCGGCCTTGGCCACGCCCATCACATTATAATGCGGGATGACTTTCTCGGCGCCGTAATAGCTCAGGGTCAGCAGCGATCCACCCGGCCGCATCATTTTGGCGGCGCGCTGGGCGACGGCTGCGAAGCTGTAGCAGGAAATATCCATCGCCTGCAGGAAGGCGGCGCGGGGGGTATCAGCATAGCGCCCGCGCAAATAGGCTTTGTCGGCATAGCCAATGGCGTGAACGACAAAGTCGATGCCGTCCCACAGCCCACCGATTTCGGCAAAGGCGGCATCGATGCTGGCATCGTCGCCGACATCGCAGGGCAGCACGATATCGGACCCCAGGCTTGCCGCGAGCGGTTTCACCCGTTTGCCCAGCGCGTCGCCCTGATAGGTAAAGGCCAATGCGGCCCCCTGCCCGGCGCAAGCCGCAGCAATGCCCCAGCCGAGGGAATGATCATTGGCGACCCCCATGATGAGGCCGCGCTTGCCGGCAAGCAGATTTCCGCGCGTCTGGGTGGTGGTGGATTTTTCACCGTCTTGCATGGTCAACCGGCTCCTGCTGCTTTGGCGAGCATGCGTGTTCGTGGCATAGCACCCCCCGCGCCGGCAAGGGGCTAGAAGCTCGTCCGAGAATTCACCTCTGGCGGGCATCCGACGGCGCTGATCTGCGCGCCGATGCTCACGGCCCAGCGGCCGCTCCGCTTCGGTGCTCGCTCAGCACCGCCGGGCGGCGGCCAAGAGGCCGCCTCTGCCGCGCCAGAGCAAATTCTCAGACAAGCTTCTACACCGTTTCCACGACGGGTGGAAACGATCTAGCCTGTCGCCGCGTGAGCTATCCTGGCTTGCCTGCACCCGTGGCGCAGAGAGTGCAAGCTTTTACAGAAGGTGCGGTGATGTCTGATCAATCTCCCTTTACGCTGTTCGAGACCTGGTTCGCCGCCGCGCGCGCGGCTGAGCCGAACGATCCCAACGCCATGACCCTGGCCACTGCGACGCCGGGCGGGCTGCCTTCGGCGCGGATTGTGTTGTTGAAGGATTGGGACGCGAACGGCTTTGTTTTTTACACCAACACCACCAGCCGCAAGGGCCATGAACTCGCCGCAAACCAGAACGTGGCGCTGCTGTTCCACTGGAAATCAAGCCATCAGCAGATCCGCATCGAAGGCCGGGTTGAAACGGTGACCGATGACGAGGCCGATATTTACTATAATTCCCGGGCACGGATTTCCCGGCTTGGCGCCTGGGCATCAATCCAGTCCGCCCCGCTCGCCAACCGCGGGCAGCTTGAAGCGCGGCTCGCCGCGTTCGAGGCACGCTACCCCGATGAGGCGATCCCTCGCCCGCCGCATTGGTCCGGCTACCGGGTGGTGCCGTCCTGGTTCGAGTTCTGGCAGGACATGCCGTTCCGGCTACATGACCGTACGACTTTCACCCGAAGTGCTGCCGGGTGGGCGGCGGGGAAATTGTTTCCGTAAAGCGCGCTGCGGACGGCGCGGGCTTAGTGTCTGTCCGGAAAGTCTGCCGGGTCGGCCCGACGGCGCTTTTTGCCCCTGGGAGCGTCGGAAATTTGCCAGGATGTCCCCGCATCCTGGCGGCATTTCCTCCTTCCCAGGACCAAAAATCCCTCGCCGGCCCTCGGCCAGCAGACTTTCCGGACAGACACTTAGCGTAAGCGGGCGAACACTAGCCGGGCCAATGTCGCCCGGCCGCGCATAAAAAATATTGACAAACATTATAAGTTATTTTATATTACTTTTTATGTTTAGTTTTTCCGATATCCTCTCCGACCTGCAAAAGGTGATCGCGGTGCACGCGGCGCGCAATCGCGCGCTGACGGTGCTGCTGGTCGCCCTGTGGGGGCGGATTGCGCGGATGCGCACGCGGTTGGAACGGCTGGTCGCACTTTGGCGGGCGGGGATGCTGCCGGAGCCCGTGGCGGCGCAAGTTCGGGAAGCAACTGAACGGTCAGCCGGGACAAAACCGGCATTCCCGAGTTCGCTGGCCTGGCTGACGCGCAAGCTTGGCTACGAGGTCGCGGTCTATGGATCGCAATTGCGACATCTGATGACCGACGCCGAATGCGCGGCGTTTCTGGAAGCCTGTCCGCAGGCTCGGCGGATGTTGCGGCCACTGTTACGGATGCTGAGCATCGATCCTTTGCCAGAGGTGCTTGGCGGGGTGAAGCCTGAGCCGGGTGTTGCACCTTCGGTGGACCGGGTGGGGGTTGTGGTTCCGCCGGGGTTTCAATTTTCGGGCGTGTAGGATGCGGCGGATTTTTGCGACTGATTTGTTACGATATCAAAATTAATACGTTGAAGCGGTGCAGTTCCAAGCGGAACTGACACCCTACGAGGGCCGCAATAACGACGGAGATCGCCAGGGGGAGTAAGCCAACGGCCAGGAATAGATGAAGTTTTTTTCTTCTTTTTGATCCCAAAAAGAAGACCTTGCTTTCCGGCAATCGCAGCACGTGACGGCGCGGCACGGGTTTGGTAGACCGCGCCACAAGTCGAACCTGAGGATCATGTGTGACCCAAGCCGAACGCCTCGCCCTGGGCAGCATTGCTGTTGGCAGTGTTGTACTGGCGATGAAGCTGGCGGCCTGGTGGGTCACCGGCAGTGCGGCGCTGTTTTCGGACGCGGCGGAAACCGTGGTCAATGTGGTGGCGGCCGCGGTGGCGTTCGTGGCCTTGCGGCTGGCGGCCAAGCCGGCGGACGCCGAACATCCCTATGGCCACGACAAGGCGGAGTTTTTTGCCGCCGTCATCGAAGGCGTGCTGATCGTGGTGGCGGCGCTGATCATCATGCAGCACGCCTGGCAGGTCTATCTGGCACCGCGCCAGATTGAGGCGATGGGTTTCGGCGCGGCGCTGAATGCAGCATCGACGGTGGTTAACCTTGGGTGGGCGTGGGTGCTGCTGCGTCGCGGCCACGCGCTGCGGTCGCCGGCATTACGGGCCGATGCCCATCATATCCTCGCCGATGTGGTGACCTCGGTGGGCGTGTTGACCGGGTTGGGGTTGATCCAGTTGACCGGGCTGCAATGGCTGGACCCGGTGGCGGCATCGATTACCGGGGTGTACGTGCTGGTGGCCGGCGGTTTCGTGATCCGCGATTCGGTGGGCGGGTTGATGGATACCGCGCCGGCCGGCGCCATTGTTGACCGCATCCGCACTTTGGTCGGCCAGCACGCCGCCGGCGCGATCGAGGCGCATGATCTGCGCACCCGCCATGCCGGGCGGCTGACGTTTCTGGAGTTCCATCTGGTGGTGCCCGGCGACATGAGCGTGGCCGCCGCGCACGATATTTGCGACCGGATCGAGGCTGCGCTCAAGGCGGAAATGGACGGGCTGATGATCACCATCCATGTCGAACCCGAGGGCAAAGCCAAGCATCGCGGGGTGCTGGTGCTGTGATGCGGGCAATCATCCTGGCGCTGCTGATCGCCGGATCGGCGCAGGCGAGGGGGGTGGTTTCGCTCAATTTATGCACTGACCAATTCCTGCTGGCCCTGGCGCCGGAGCGGATTGCGGCGCTGAGCTTCCTGGCGCGGGATACGACGCTGTCGGTGTTCGCCGAGGCGGCAAAGGCGCATCCCTGGGTGCGCGCCGATGCCGAGGCAGTGCTGGCGCTGGAGCCCGATCTGGTGCTGGCGGCCAATTGGGGGGCGCAGGCGACGCTGGCGGCGCTCGAACGTCATGGCAGCCAGGTGGTGCGCAGCGACTTGCCGCAGAGTTTTACCGCGATCCGGGCCGAGACGACGCGGCTTGGCCAGGTATTGGGGGTAGAAGCGCGGGCGGCGGATTTGCTGACCCGGATGGACCGGACCCTTGCCATGGTTGCGCGACGGTCGCCGGTGGGCGCGGTGTTGTTGCAACCGCGCGGCTATACCGGGCAGGCCGGGTCGCTGACCGATGCCATGATGCAGGCGGCGGGTTTGCGCAATTTGGCGGCTGGGATGCGGATGAGCTTGGAACAATTGGCGCGCCAGCCCCCTGCCCTGCTGGTGATGGCCGACGCCCCGGCGTACCCGTCGCTGGCCACTGATTTCCTCCGCCATCCGGTGTTGGCGGGGATTAAGACAATGCGGCTGCCGCCGGCATTGCTGGTGTGCGGCGGTCCGTGGACCGCGGATGCCGTGGCGATGCTGGCGCTATGAAAAAGCAACGCGCTACGCGCGCGATGATAAAGGGGTTGGCGGCATTATTGCTGGCTTTGGTGGTTGCGGGCCTGCTGCTCGGCGCAGGCGGATTTGGCTGGCCGGCGCGGGAAATTCTGGTTGAATTGCGCTTGCCACGCACCTTGCTCGCCGGACTGATCGGGGCCGGGCTGGGCTTGTCGGGCGCGGTCTTGCAGGGTGGATTGCGCAATCCGTTGGCCGATCCCGGGTTGCTCGGCATCGGCGGCGGCGCGGCGTTGGGGGGGATGCTGGCATTCTATTGGGGTGTGTCGGCCGCGTTCGCGCCGGCGTTGCCGATCGGCGGATTGCTCGGGGCGGGGCTGGCCTGCTTCGCGCTGTTCACCCTCGCCGGCCGTGCGCCGTCAGGACCGGCGCTGATCCTCGCGGGGGTGGCAATTTCGGCGCTGGCGGCGGCGTTGCTGACCTTGGCGCTGACCCTGGCGCCCAACCCGTTTGCCCTGGCGGAAATCACCTTCTGGCTGATGGGCGGGTTGCAAGATCGGAGCCTGTCGCATCTGGCGCTGGCGGCGCCCCCGATTTTGCTCGGCGGAGCGATCTTGCTGCGGCTTGGGCCGGGACTTGATGCGCTGAGCCTGGGCGAGGATGTGGCGCAAAGCCTGGGGCAGCCGGTGGGCCACACGTTGCGCTGGGCGGCGGTCGGCACGGCGTTGGTGGTTGGCGGTGGGACTGCGGTCGCGGGGAGCGTCGGGTTCGTTGGCCTGGTGGTGCCGCATTTGCTGCGGCCCTGGCTGGGGGAACGGCCGTCCGGGCTACTGCTGGCGTCGGTATTGGCGGGGGCGACATTGCTGCTGGGTGCGGATTTGCTGACCCGGGCGGCGCCGATGCTGCTGCCGCTGTCGCAAGAACCGCCCTTGGGGGTGCTGACCGCGTTGCTCGGCGCGCCGTTCCTGATCCGGATTGCGCGGACGGTGGCGCCGTGATCGGGCTCAACGCACGGCAAATCGCGCTGGGTGGGGTGCCGGTGCTGCATGACATCGCGTTCGAGGCGCGGGCGGGTGAAATGGTGGCACTTTGCGGGCCGAACGGGGCGGGCAAGACCAGTTTGCTGCGGGCGCTGGCTGGGTTGCTGCCCGGTCTGGCAGTGCCCGATCCGCGCCAGGTGGCCTATTTGCCGCAAGGTGCGCGCAGCGCCTGGGGGTTGACGGTGGGGGAGGTTGCAGCGCTCGGCCGTCTGCCGCATGGCGATACCAATCCGGACGCGATTGCGCGGGCGTTGCAGCTTTGTGGCATTGCCGACTTGCGGGACGCCCGCATCGATCGCATTTCCGGTGGGCAGGCACGACGCGCGATGCTGGCACGGGTGGTTGCCACCGAAGCAAGGATATTGCTGCTCGACGAGCCGACGGCCGATCTCGACCCCGATGCGGCCCATGCGATCATGGGGCTGCTGGCCGGGCTTGCGCGGGCCGGGGCGGCGATTGTGGTGGTGCTGCATGCGTTGGATCTGGTGCGGGATTATGCGGATCGGGCGGTGCTGATGGAACGCGGCCGGATCATTGCGGATGTGCCGGCGGCCGAGATCGTGCCGCTGGCCGCTGCCGCTTTTGGCTTGCCCTGGGGGCTTGACCCGCACCCGCGCTTGCTGCCGCCGAGCGCGAGATGAGAGTTGGACTGGCTGTTTCTTGGATCGTGCACATCGCCATTGGGGGTGTGCTTTTCTTCCTGGCGGCACACTTTCGTCTTCCGATACCTTCGGACCCGCCTCATATCGATATCGAAATGCAACATGGCGAAGGCGAGCGATCCAATCCTGGGTCTTCGCCTGAAAATCCACGTGGCGCTACACCGCAGGGCGCGCAAACCCCTGTGCCGCCTCAGCCCCTATCGCCGCAGATTGATCAGAGCCCGACCAAACCAAGCGCAACGGCGCAAGATCACCAACCTCCCCAGCCTGCGACTGAATTGCCAGCCGCGAAGCCTCAGGCGCCCGAGCAGCCACCTACTGTTCCCGATGGCGAGCCGGCGGCTCCACAAGCCCCGGATCAGGGACCGCGCACAGGGCCCGTGGCTGAGCCATCGCCAGCACAGGCGCAACCAGCCGCGCCGCCGCCGCAACCGACTGCGCGCCCTGTCCCACCACAGTCGGGGCCACGTTCACCCCAACCGCCACCCCGGCCAGCACCGCCAAGTCCGCCGCAGCCGAAATCGGAACTTGAAGTTCACTTGGGTGAAGGCGCTGGCCAATCGGTGCTTCGTGACGGAGAGCGACAGTCAGAACCTTACAAGAGCAATGGCCTACCGCCGTATCCTGCCTACGCGCAACGGCGAGGCATGCAGGGAACTGTACAGTTGCTATTGCATGTGGGCGCGGATGGATCGGTGGTGACGGCTGAGATTGTTCAATCGTCAGGGTATCCGTTGCTCGACTCAACGGCGCAAGGCTGGGTTGTTAAAACCTGGCGTTTCTCGCCGGCACTGCAGAACGGACAGCCTGCGCCCGATGCGAGAGAGCAGAAATTCACCTTTTTCCTGGAGTAGCCCAGCATGGTCCGTCTCGATCGCATCATCACCCGCGGCGGCGACGCGGGGGAAACCTCCCTCGGCGATGGCAGCCGGGTGCCGAAGGACGCGCTGCGGGTGGAGGCTTATGGCACGGTCGACGAAGCCAACGCGACGATCGGGCTGCTGCGGCTGCATTGCGATGGCGCGACCGACGCCATGCTGGCTCGCATCCAGAATGACCTGTTCGATATTGGCGCCGATTTATGCGTGCCGGGAGAAATGGGCGACGGGCTGCGGTTGACGGACGCGCCGTCAGTGCGTTTGGAAGAAGAAGTGGCGTCGATGAACGCGGGCTTGCCGGCGTTGAAAAGCTTCGTGTTGCCGGCCGGGTGCGCCGGGGCGGCGGGCGCCCATCTTGCCAGAACCGTCACGCGTCGGGCGGAGCGGCTGGTGGTGGCATTGTCGCATATCGAGGAGATCAACCCCGCGGTGGTGCGCTACCTCAACCGGCTATCGGACCATTTGTTCGTGCTGAGCCGGCATTTGAACGCAGCGGTTGGCGGCGATGTTTTATGGGTGCCGGGGGCGAACAGGTAATCCATCGAACAGGGCGGCATAGGCGTCGAACATGGTTTGCTGGTCATAATCTAGCGCCACCTAGGCCCGGTTGGCGCTGCCAAGGCTTATACGCAACGCCAGATTGTCGACCAGGGTGCGTAAGCTGGCGGCAAGCGCTTCATCCGACAGCGGCACTATGAAGCGGCGGTTTTCCTCGGCCACCATGCCAGCGACATCGCCGACATCGGTGCCGGCGATCGGCAGGGCGGCGGCCATTGCTTCCAGCACGGTCATTGGCATTTGTTCAGTGTCTGACGACAACGCGTAAATATCCATGCCACGATAAAGACCTTGCGGCGCCGCAACATGGCCGGTGAAGGTGACGCGATCGGCTATGCCACGTTCGGCCGCCAGTGCCTCAAGCATGGCGCGCTCAGGACCGTCGCCGA
>JANXRN010000276.1 GCA_025352995.1 Acetobacteraceae bacterium | reverse complement strand
CGCGATCGCCATGTCGCGTTCGCGGTTGATGCCGGGGAAAACCACGATCGCCGCCTTCATGCCGCGATCTCGACCTTGAAGCTTTCGATCACCATGTTGGCGAGCAGCTTCCGCGCCATGTCCTCGGCGGCGGTTTTCGCCTTGGCGGGGTCGGTTTCGGCGAGGTCGAGATGGATGATTTTCCCCGCCCGCACTTCGCCGACGCCGGCAAAGCCCAAGCCCTGCAGCGCCTGGCCGATGGCTTTGCCCTGTGGGTCCAAAACGCCAGCCTTCAGCATCACCGTCACAATTGCCCTCACTGCATCACCTCCGGCCCTTTCATGTCACGCACCCCCGCTTCCGGCAGGATGCCCAGGCGGCGGGCAACTTCCTGATAGGCTTCCTCGACCTGGCCGAGGTCGCGGCGGAAGCGGTCCTTGTCCATTTTCTCGTTGGTCTTGCTGTCCCACAGCCGGCAATTATCCGGGCTGATTTCATCGGCCAGCACGATGCGCATTTCGTCGTTTTCCCACAGGCGCCCGAACTCGATCTTGAAATCGACCAGGATAATGCCGACGCCGAGAAACAAGCCGGACAAGAAGTCGTTGATCCGGAGCGTAAGGGCGACGATATCATCCATGTCTTGCGGCACCGCCCAGCCGAAGCAGGTGATGTGTTCCTCCGAGACCAGCGGGTTACTCAGCGCTTCGTTCTTGTAATAATATTCGATGATCGAACGCGGCAGGCGGGTGCCCTCGGCGATGCCCAGCCGGGTGGACAGCCCGCCGGCGGCGACGTTGCGGACCACGATTTCCACCGGGATGATCTCGACCTCCCGGATCAGTTGGGACCGCATGTTGAGCCGGCGCACGAAATGGGTCGGGATGCCGATTTCGCCCAACCGCGTCATCAGATATTCGCTGATGCGGTTGTTGAGCACACCCTTGCCGGTGATGATGCCCTTTCGCTGGCCGCCGAGCGCGGTGGCTTCGTCCTTGAAATCCAGCACCAGGGTGCCGGGTTCCGGCCCTTCGAACAGGATTTTGGCTTTACCCTCATAAAGCTGGCGGCGGCGGGCCATGATTGGTTCCTCGGCGGGCGGGATCACCCACTAAAATGCTGAGTCGGTATAGCAGGGACACAGTCTGTGTCATATTGGGGCTGCCCCGACGAGAATGCAGGTCCCGCGATGCGCCGAATTTTTCTTGCCCTTGCCATGCTGCTGGCAGCCTCCACCGCGCAGGCCGCGGACCCGTGCGGATTGCCGGCCGACTACGACACGCTGAAAGTGCTGATGGTTGGGCTGCAACCGCTGGTCGATATCCGCATGGACGATACGGTCGCCACCATGGTGCTCGATACCGGGGCGTCAGAAACCATGGTGACTGATGGATTTGCCTCGCGCGTCCATGCCAGCGCCGCCCAGCCTTTGCAGGCGCGCACCTTCACCGGCGTGGGTGGCGGGGTGACGGTCAAGCGCGGCTTCATTGATACGATGCGGGTGGGCACGGCGACGCTGCGGTCGGTCAATCTGATCGTTTCCCCTGTAACGCTCGGCGCGCCTGGGCAAACCCGCGATGGGTTGTTCGGCCTCGATCTGCTGTCGTTGTTCGATCTCGATATCGACCTGGAGCGCAGCCGGGTGAAGCTGTTTCGCGGACATTTATGCCCCGAAGCCACATCGCCATGGCCGGGCGCGGCGTTCGAACTCAAAGCGCGGCGGGCCAAGCAGGAAAACCTGATCGCCGGGGAGCCGCTTTCGGCCAACCGCAACGCCCAGCGCCCAGCGCGGCTGGAAGTGCCATTGGTGGTCAATGGCAAAATCATCTGGGCGCTGATCGATACCGGGGCGACCAACAGCATCCTGACCCCGCAGGCGGCGGCGAAAATCGGCGTGCTGGAATCAGCACTCGCCACCGATCCGGTCGGGCAAACCCGCGGCGCATCCAACCGCGTCGTGCAAATCCGGGTGCATCGCTTCGACAGCTTGCGCATCGCCGGTGAAACCTTCAACAATCCGCAATTATTGGTCGGCCCCTTGCCGGGCGATACCGAGATGCTGCTGGGGGCGGATTATTTGCGCAATCACCGGGTCTGGCTGAGCTACGCCACCGCGCGGGTGTTCGTCGCCAAGGAAAAAATCAAGGACTAGGGGGGACGAATGGCACTCAAAGTTATCGGCGCCGGGTTCGGGCGCACCGGCACCATGTCGCTGAAGCTGGCGCTGGAACAGATCGGCTTCGGGCCGTGCTATCATATGGTTGAGGTGTTTCCCGTGCCGGAACGGCCGCTGCAATGGGCCGCCGCCGCGAATGGCGAAAAAATGGATTGGGACGCGGTGTTCGCGGGTTACCAATCTACCGTCGATTGGCCATCGACCGACTATTGGCGCGAATTGGCAGCCTATGCGCCGGACGCCAAAATCATCCTGACCTTGCGCGACCCGGAGGCTTGGTTCCGCAGTACCCAGCAAACCATCTTCGGTGAAATCAATTCGCCAATGGCCGCGGCCGAAACCCCTGCCGGCACAATGATCAGGTCGATTTTCAGCAAGAACTTCAATAACAAACCGCATGACCGGGACACCTGCCTGGCGGCTTTCGCGGCCCACAACGCTGGGGTGATCCGCGATGTGCCGCCCGAACGCCTATTGGTGTTCAACGTCGCCGAAGGCTGGGTGCCGTTGTGCGCTTTCCTCGGCGTGCCGGTGCCCGAAACGCCATTCCCGCGGGTGAACAGCACCGATGAGTTCCGGGAGAATATGCTCGCGCGACGCGCGGCGGCGGCGGCCGGTTCCCCCTCGTAGGGTGTCAGTTCCACTTGGAACTGCACCGTTCGCACCGCGAAACTGTTCGTTCCCCGAAAGCCGGTGCAATGCCAAGCGGCATTGACACCCTACAGGGAGCCAGGCCGTTTGCAGCACGCACTACCGCTTCGGCGCGCCGGCCAGGAACTTTGCCAATTCGGCCGACCAAAACTTCGCCATCCCGGTGGTGCCATGTCCCCGGGTTTCGCTGCTCGCTGGAACTAGAAACAGCCGCGCGCCAGGGATTTTGGCGATCGCGGCCTCCGTCAGGCCCGTTTCCGGCGGGTTACGCTCATCATCGGCCGCATTGATCGCCAGCAGCGCCGCCTTGATCCGGCCGAGTTGGGGCGCGGGATCGTAATCGCGCGAAGATTCCCACTGGAACAAATAATCATTGGCATCCGCCGGCATCGGACCATCCATCCGGGCCGCCACCAGCGCATCGGCCGCGGCACTGGTTGGCACCTGGGTCTGGTAGGCAAGCGTTCCGCCAATGGTTGCGATGTTGAACATCACCAGCGCGTTGCGCCAACCCTGCGGCTGCGTCGTGTAATTGCCGCCCATCCACGCCGGATCGCTGCGGATCGCCTGGGTCAGGGTCCGGCGCATCATCCAGTTGCGGCTGGCCATCGCCGTCGGCTGGGACGCCATCGGCACCAACGCATCCATCATGTCGGGGTACGTCACGCCCCAGTTCCAGGTCTGCATCCCGCCCATCGAATTGCCGATCACCAGGCGCAGATGCTTGATGCCTAGCCCTTCGGTCACCAGCCGATACTGCGCCTGCACCATGTCGTCATAATTATAGGCCGGGAACTTCGCCCGCAGCCCATCGGACGGCCGGGTGGATTTTCCGGCGCCCAGCGCATCGGGCAGAATGATAAAATAGCGCGATGCGTCCAGCGCTTGCCCAGGTCCAAACAATGTGCCGGCAAAGGCCGGGTTCAACATTGAGGCACCGTTGCCGCCGGTGCCGTGCAGCACCAGCACCGGCTCCCCGGTCGGGGCACCGACGGTGGTGTAATGCAAGCGCACCGGCATGGTTTCCCCGCTGTGGAAGCGGAAGTTCGGCGCGGTCCAGTCGGCTTCGTGGGGGGCCGGGTAGTCGGCGGCGGCGGCCGTTGTTGCCAGAATTGCCATAAGTGCGCCCAGCAACAAGGTTTTCATTGAAGATGTTTCCTTTGTTAAGCAGTTCTTTTTGTGAACAAAAAACTTTTTCTCACTTGGTACGGTTGCCGTGCGACCGCGGAGGGACCCAAGCCAACGGCAACAATAGTCAAAGTTTTTTTGCTTCTTTTTGTTCACAAAAAGAAGATTCTTACTTAAGCCTATCTGCAAACGACTTCCGAAACTTCAAAACCTTCGGCGCCACCACCGCCTGACAATACCCCGTATAAGGATTGCGCGCGAAATAATTATGATGCTCGGCCTCCGCCGGCCAGAATTTCACCAAAGGCAGCAATTCGGTCACCAAAGGATCGCGCCAGATGCCGGCGGCAGCGATTTCGGCGATGATTTTCGCCGCACTGGCTTTTTGCGCCGCGTCATGGGTCAGGATGATAGATCGGTATTGCGGCCCGACATCGTGGCCTTGGCGGTCCTTGGTGGTGGGGTCGTGGATGGTGAAGAAGATGCGCAGCAGGTCTTCGTAGCTGATCATTTCGGGGTCAAAAGTCACCTGCACCACTTCGGCATGCCCGGTGCGCTTGCCGCAGACTTCTTCGTAGCTCGGGTTTTCGACATGCCCG
>JANXRN010000275.1 GCA_025352995.1 Acetobacteraceae bacterium | reverse complement strand
CCTGGTGGCGGTGATTTCGAACGGCACCGCCGTGCTCGGCCTCGGCAATATCGGCGCGCTCGCCGGTAAGCCGGTGATGGAGGGCAAGGCGGTCCTGTTCAAGAAATTCGCCGGCATTGATGTGTTCGATATCGAAGTGGACGAGGCCGATCCGGACCGCTTCGTGGAGGTTGTGGCAGCGCTGGAGCCGACCTTTGGCGCCATCAACCTCGAAGACATCAAGGCGCCGGAATGCTGGGCGATCGAAGCCGCCTTGCAGGCCCGGATGCGTATTCCGGTATTCCACGACGACCAGCATGGCACTGCGATCACGGTTGCAGCCGCCGTGCGCAATGGGCTGGTGCTGCAGGGCAAGCAGCTTGCTGACATCAAGCTTGTGACGTCCGGCGCTGGTGCTGCCGCGATGGCGTGCGTCGATCTGCTCGTCGCGATGGGCGTCCAGGCGCAAAACGTCACGCTGACCGACATCAATGGCGTTGTACATGTTGGGCGTGCCGGGCTCGATGAACGTACAAAACGCTACGCCCGCGAAACCGACGCGCGCACCCTGGAAGACGTGCTCGATGGCGCCGATTTGTTCCTTGGCCTGTCCGCGCCGCGCGTTCTGAAGCCGGAATGGCTCGACAAGCTTGCGCCCCGACCGATGATCCTGGCGTTGGCTAATCCGGAGCCCGAAATCCAGCCGGCTTTGGTGCGCGCGGCGCGCCCGGACGCGATTATCGCAACTGGGCGCAGCGATTTCCCCAACCAGGTCAATAATGTTCTCTGTTTTCCTTTCATTTTTCGCGGCGCGCTCGATGTGGGTGCAACAACGATCAATGATGCAATGAAGCTTGCGGCCGTTGAAGCCATCGCCGAACTGGCGCGGGTAGAAGCCAGCGAAGTCGTCGCCGCCGCCTATGGTGGCGCAGCACCGGTGTTCGGCCCCGACTATATTATTCCCAAGCCTTTCGATCCGCGGCTGATCTTGCAAATCTCCCCCGCCGTCGCCAAGGCGGCGATGGAGTCCGGCGTTGCGTCGCGCCCGATCGCCGATCTGGATGCCTATCGACATGAGCTTGAACGGTTCGTGTTCCGCTCTGGTGAGTTGATGCATCCGGTGTTTGAGGCCGCCCGTGCGACGCCCGCCCGCATCGTCTATGCCGAAGGCGAAGATGAGCGCGTGCTGCGCGCCGCCCAGACGATCGTCGATGAACGCATCGCCAAACCGATTTTGCTGGGTCGACGCGACCGCATCACTGCCAAAATCGCCGAAATGGGCCTCCGCATGGCGCTTGATCGTGACGTGCAGGTGATCGACCCCGAACTCGATCAGCACATCACCGCGCCTTTGGTCGATCCCTATCGTGCCCTGGTTGGGCGCCGGGGGACCCCGCCTGACGCGGGCTCCCGCCGGGTATTCAATCGCGCGCCAGTGACAGCGGCCATGCTGCTGCATGCCGGCCTTGCCGATGTGGCGATCGTCGGCGGCTCGGGCGATTGGTGGCGGACGATGCAGTATATCATGCCGATCATCCCACGCCGCGCCGAAGTCAGCCGCATCTACGCGCTGTCCTGCCTCATCCTGCGTGACCGCGCGCTGTTCATTTGCGATACGCATATGAACACCGACCCGACGGCCGAACAAATCGCCGAAATGACCCTGCTCGCCGCCGATGCGGTGCGGGGCTTCGGCCTGACCCCGAAAGCCGCTTTGCTGTCCCATTCCAGTTTCGGTGCCTCCAACTCACCATCCGCCCGCAAGATGCGGGCAGCGCTGTCCATCATCCGCGCCCGTGCGCCCGATCTCGAAATCGACGGCGAAATGCATGCCGATGCAGCGCTCGACCCGATCATCCGCGATCGCGCGGTGCCGGACAGCCAGATATCCGGTGCTGCCAATCTACTGATCATGCCAAGCCTGGACGCCGCCAACATCGCCTTCAATTTGCTGAAATCCGCCATCGACGGCCTGCCGGTCGGACCGCTGCTGCTCGGCATGGCCAAGCCGATCCATGTGCTGGTGCCGAGCGTGACTGCACGTGGCATCGTCAACATCTCCGCGGTCGCAGCGCTGGAAGCGCGCGATCTGCGGGCCAAAACCGGCGGATGATCATTTTCATCCTCGGGCTGGTGGCTCTGGCGGTGTTCATGGGCGCGCTCGGGATGTTTTCGCGGGCGCAGATCAAGGACATCAAGCGATTTGGCGCATGGGTCGCAGCCATCGGCGGCCTAGCGCTCGGCGCGTTGCTGCTGCTGACCGGACGTGGCGCAGTGGCGGTGTCCGCGCTGATGTTTCTCGGGCCGCTGGTTTGGCAATGGATGACGCCCAAGGTTGCAGCGCCTGGCGCCAAGCCCAGCCCTCGTGCCGCACCCGGAACGATGACGCGGACGGAGGCCTTTGAAATTCTCGGCCTGCAATCCGGGGCAACCGACAGCGACATCCGCGCCGCCTATCATCGGCTGATGCGGGCCGCCCACCCTGACGCCGGTGGGTCCGATTGGCTCGCCGCGCGGATTAACCAAGCGCGCGATACGCTGCTGGGGTAATTGCCTCAACGGCGCGACGGGCGAGTGCAAGGGTGAGCCTGCCGCCGACCTCGGCGGCATTGTCGGCAGCGGCATTTCCCGCGGCGGCTCGGGCCGCGATGCCCGCGAAAATCACCGCAAAACGGAACATAACGAAGGCGAAATGAAAAGGCACCGGCAGCGTCGCATGGCCCCCGGCGCTGATGTAATGGCCGAGATATTCGGCTTCGTCGGGAATACCCAAGCCAGGCAAATCCAGCCCGCGAATGCCGCCATACTCATCCGGCAAGGTGCGCCAGGCCATGGCGTTATAGGCAACGTCGGACAGCGGATGGCCAATGGTGGATAATTCCCAATCGAGCAACGCAATCACCCGTGGCTCGGTCGGGTGAAACATCATGTTGCCGGTGCGCAGATCGCCGTGGCAGAGCGAGGCCGCTTCCTCGGCCGGAATGTTCGCGGGCAGCCAGGCGAGCAACTCCGTGATCTCAGGGATCGCAGGCTGGGCCGCGAGTTCCCACTGCCGTGTCCAGCGCGCGATCTGGCGGGCGAAATAGTTGCCGGGGCGGCCATAATCGCCGAGGCCGATTGCAGTAAAGTCCACCCGATGCAGCCGCGCCATGGTTTCGGCCATCGAACGATACATTGCCCGACGATCGGCAGGCGACACATCGGGCAAGCCGCCATCGGCGAACACCCGGCCATCGAGCCGTTCCATGACGTAGAACGGGGTACCGATGATGGCAGTGTCGGTCTCGAAAAACAGCAGCTCAGGCACCGGTACGTCAGTTGCCGCGAGCGCTGACTGCACCCGGTACTCCCGGTCAATCGCGTGGGCTGATGGCATCAGCGGGCCGGGCGGCTGTTTGCGCAGCACCAGGCGGCGATTGTCATAGGTCACGAAAAAAGTCGGGTTGGACTGGCCACCCGAAATCCGCTGCAGCCGCATCGCCCCAGCCAGGGCGGGCAGCCGGTCCCGCAAGGCCCGATCCAGCCGGGCGGCGTCAAATTCCGGTTCCGTGCTCATTGTCGTCTCTTGCGTCCCCCTGCTTTGACAATGCCGATCCGTTTGGCGTTGAACAAGCCTCTTTCCGGAGGGCGAGCCATGGAACCGGGTGCAGGCTTGTGCTGCGGGCGTTTGACGCGGGCGTTAGCCAATCGCTGCTGGGCTGGCTAGGATGTGGGTAAATCCATTCGGAGGAGTACGCCCCATGCCCAATCCCGAAGTCACTGCCCTGCGCGCCGCCCTCGCCGCCCGGGTCCGCCCGCCCGAACTGGCCGATATGCGCAAGGGATTTGATGCCACCGGGCTTGCCCGTGGCGTGCCGGCCGATGTGCTGGTCACGCCGTGCGACGCCAACGGCGTGGTAGCGGAATGGACATCGACGCCAGGCACTGATGCCGGGGTGGCAGTGCTCTATTTGCATGGTGGCGGCTATGTGTTGGGTTCGATCGACAGCCACCGCACCTTGGCGGCCGAAGTCGGGCGAGCCGCTGGCGGGCGGACATTGGCGCTGCACTACCGCCTGGCGCCCGAAAGCCCGTTTCCGGCGGCCGTCGATGATGCGCTGGCTGGCTATAAATATCTGCTCGCCCAAGGCATCGCGCCGGGCAAGATCGTTATTGCCGGGGACAGTGCAGGCGGCGGGCTGGTAGTTGCCGCCATGCTGGCAATCAAGAATGCCGACCTGCCGCAACCCGCTGGTGGCTGGTGCATTTCGCCGTGGGTGGACATGGAAGCGATCGGCGCCAGCATGGAGGACCGTTCTGCGGCCGATCCGATGGTGCAGAAGCCGGGGCTGCTCGGGATGGCCGGCCTTTATCTCGGTAACGCCAATCCGCGCGATCCGTTGGCCGCCCCGCTTTATGGCGATTTCGCTGGCCTGGCCCCGTTGCTGATCCAGGTCGGTGCCGCCGAAACCTTGCTCGATGACGCGATCCGGCTGGCCCGGGTGGCTGGGGCTGCCGACGTGGCGGTGACGTTGGAAATCTGGCCGGAAATGGTCCATGTCTGGCCGCTGTTTCATTTGCAGTTGACCGCCGGGCGGAAAGCCATTGCCGGTGCTGGCGTCTGGATGCGCGCAGTCACCGCCGGTCATCCGCCGGTTTCCGTGGCAGTGGTTTAGGAGCGGCGGACGATGGAACTCGGTAAACTCGGCGTCTGGTATCCGATCGACAAGATGCAGCCCGGCATGATCGGCGGCTTCGTCGCCCAGGTCGAAAAGCTCGGCTATTCCACCCTGTGGTATCCCGAATCGCGCGGGCACGAGGCATTCAGCCTCGGCGGCTACATGCTGGGCGCCAGCAAAACCCTGAAATTCGGCAGCTCGATCGCTAACATCTACGCGCGCGACGCGGTCAGCGCCCGTCAGGCGATGCGCAGCCTCAACGCGCTTTACGGCAACCGCTTCGTCCTCGGCCTCGGCGTTAGCCACCGCCCGATGGTCGAAGGCGTCCGCGGCCATGTTTACGGCAAGCCGGTGCCGGAAATGCGCGCCTACCTCGATGCGATGGAGCGTGGCACGACCGACGCTGGCGACTGGCCGCTCGCGATCGCCGCCCTCGGCCCGCTGATGCTCAAGCTCGCCGCCGCCCGCACCCGGGGCGCGCTGCCCTACAACGTCACCCCGGCCCACACGGCGGAGGCCAAAGCCATTCTTGGGCCGGATAAATGGCTCGCCGTCGAACAGAAATTCTGCCTCGAAACCGATCCGGCCAAGGCCCGCGCGCTCGGCCGGGCGGAATTGTCGCGCTACATGGCGTTGGAAAATTATAGCAATAACTGGCTGCGCAACGGCTTTACCAAGGCCGACCTCGCCGATGGCGGCAGCGACCGCTTTATCGATGCGATGGTGCTGTGGGGTGACAAGGCCCGCGTGCAGAAGGGGATTGACGCCCATTTCGCCGCCGGCGCTACCCATGTCTGCATCCAGCCGGTGCATGCCGAGGGCGATTTTGCCGCCCGCGATGCGATGCTCGCCGCCATGGCTTGACCCTGCTTGGTGACCCATGACCTGCTGACCCCGTCCGAAATGGCCCGTGCCGATGCAGCGGCGGTGGCCTTGGGACATTCCGTTGTCGATTTGATGGAAGCCGCCGGAGCGGCCGTGGCCGACGCGATCCGCCGCCGTTTCCCGCCCTGCCGGGTGCTGGTGCTGTGCGGCCCCGGCAATAACGGGGGTGACGGCTACGTCGCCGCGCGCCGCCTGGCGCAAATCGGCTGGCCGGTGGCCGTCGCCGCCAGCGCGCCACCCAGGGGCGACGCCATCCAAGCCGCCGCGCGCTGGCACGGTCCCAACCTGCCCTTCACGCCAGGCGAAGCCGCCCGCGCCGATCTGGTAGTCGATGCGTTGTTCGGTGCCGGGTTGACCCGCGATGTCTCCCCCGAGATGTCCGCCGTTCTCGCCGCCGCCAAACGCATTGTTGCGATTGACGTGCCAAGCGGCCTCGATGGTGCCACCGGCGACCCGCGCGGGGTGGTTGCGCAGGCGGCGCTCACCGTCACCTTCTTTCGCAGGAAGCCCGCCCATTTGTTGCTGCCCGGCCGAACCCTGTGCGGCGAACTGGTGCTCGCCGATATCGGCCTGCCGGACGAAGTGCTGCAAACAATCCAGCCACGAAGCTGGCAGAACGGCCCGGCCCTGTGGCGCGTCCCACGCCCGGACGCCGCATCCCATAAATACACGCGCGGCCACGTCACCATCCTCGGCGGTGCCAGCATGACGGGTGCCGCCCGCCTCGCCGCTGCCGCCGCAAGACGGGTCGGCGCCGGCATGCTGACCATCGCCAGCCCGCCCGAAGCCGCCGACATTTACCGCACCGGCGAACCAGGGCTGCTGGTCGATGAACGCGACATCGCCACCTTGCTCACCGATCCACGCCGCACCGTCTGGGTCTGCGGCCCCGGCCTCGGCATCGATGCCGCCAAAGCTGCCCTGCCGACGCTGCTCGCCGCCGGCCGACAGATCGTCGTCGATGCCGACGCCATTACCGGCCCCCCAAACGCGCTGCTTGGTGCGACGGTTATGACCCCGCATCTGGGGGAGTTCACCCGTGTCTTCGGCCCGCCTGGCCCGGACCGCGTTGCCGCCGTCCGCGCGGCCGCTGCCCGCACCAACGCGGTCGTCCTGCTCAAAGGGGCTGACACCATCATCGCCGCCCCCGATGGTCGCGTCACCATCAACGCCAACGCCCCGCCCTGGCTCGCCACCGCCGGTGCGGGTGACGTGCTCGCGGGCCTCATCGCCGGCTTGCTTGCCCAAGGGATGCCGCCTTGGGACGCGGCCTGTGCCGCCGCATGGCTGCATGGCGCTGCCGCAACCGCCCTGGGACCGGGCCTGATCGCCGAAGACCTGCCCGCCGCGGTCGCCACCTGCTTGCGGGGGATGTCGCCCCCGTGGTCTGGTGCGCCGCAATCCTAACCGGAGCCACCAATGTCCCCCACCCGCCGCGATGTTCAGGTCAACGGCATTCGCCTCAACGTCGTAGAAGCGGGCGACGGACCGTTGGTCATCCTGGCCCATGGCTGGCCGGAACTGGCCTATTCGTGGCGGCATCAAGTCCCCGCCCTCGCCGCCGCCGGCTACAAAGTCGTCGCCCCCGACATGCGCGGCTATGGCCGCAGTGATGCGCCCGCCGAGATCGACGCCTTCAACATCATGCAACTGGTCGGTGACATCGTCGCCCTCGCCGCCCATTACGGCGATGCCCACCCGGTCATCGTGGGCCATGACTGGGGCGCCGCCATCGCCTGGCAATGCGCCCAACTGCGCCCCGATCTGTTCCGCGCCGTTGTCGCCATGAGCGTGCCTTTCCGCGCCCGCGGCCCAATGGCGCCCTTGCAGGCGCTGAAGCTCGCCGGGGTCGAAAACTTCTACTGGCAGTATTTTCAGACCCCAGGGGTTGCCGAAGCCGAGTTCGAAGCCGATCCCGCCGCCACCATGCGCAAGGTGCTGTTCAGCGGATCGGGCGATGCGCCACCCCGCGATAGCATGGGGCTGAGCCTGCCGCCCGGGGGTGGCTTCCTCGCCCACAGTATCGATCCGGAAACCCTGCCCGCCTGGCTCACCGCCGATGATATCGACTTCATGGCCGATCGCTTCCGGAGCAGTGGCTTTCGCGGCGGGTTGAACTACTACCGCAACATTGATCGCAACTGGGACCTGACCGCGCCCTGGGCCGGGGCAGGGATCACCATTCCAGCCTTGTTCATTGCCGGAACCCGCGATGTCGTCATCACCGGCTTCGGCAAGGCCGCGTTGGACGCCATGCCCGCCAGCGTTCCCGGCCTGCGCGGCCAGGTGCTGATCGAAGGCGCCGGTCACTGGATCCAGCAGGAGCGCCCGACCGAGGTCAACGCCGCCCTGATTTCCTTCCTCGCGGGCCTTTAGATCATGGCCAACATTGCCCTGCTGCGTCAGGTCGAGCGCAAACTTCTCTGGCTGTCGTCCTGGATGATCCATCAGGCCAACCATTTGCGCCCCAATCGGGACGGGCTGAAAGTCGGCGGCCACCAGGCGTCGTGCGCGTCGTGCATTTCCATCATGACCGCGCTTTATTTTGACATCCTCCGCCCGCAAGACAGGGTGGCGGTAAAGCCGCACGCGGCCCCGGTGTTTCATGCGATCAATTATCTCTATGGCCGCCAGACGATTGACCAAATGCGCGGCATCCGCCAGTTCGGCGGCGCCCAGCCCTATCCCAGCCGGGTGAAAGATGGCGGAGAAGTCGATTTCTCCACCGGTTCGGTCGGGCTCGGCGTGGCGATGACCAGCTTTGCCTCGTTGATGGGCGACTATGTCCGCCTGCACAGCCTTGGCCGCGATGACCTCCCCGCCGGACGTCACATCGCCATCGCCGGGGACGCTGAACTCGACGAAGGCAACATCTACGAAGCCTTGCTCGAAGGCTGGAAGCACGATGTCCGCAATGTCTGGTGGGTGATCGACTATAACCGCCAGAGCCTTGATTCGGTCGTCACCGATCGGCTGTTCGGCCGCATCGAAGGCCTGTTCCGTGACATGGGCTGGAACGTCGTCACCATCAAATATGGCCGCAAATTGCTGGCCGCGTTCGCCAAGCCGGGCGGCGAAAAATTGCGCGCCTGGATCGATGACTGCCCGAATTCGCTCTATTCCGCGCTGACCTTCCAGGGCGGTGCCGCTTGGCGCCAAACCCTGCTGACCGATCTTGGCCGCGAAAAAGGCGTGCGGGCGATCATCGATACGCTGTCCGATGATGATCTCGCCGCGCTGATGAACAATCTCGGCGGCCACGATGTCGATGTGCTGATCGAGGAATTTCGCGCCGCCCACGCCGCCGGCGACCAGCCAACCTGCTTCATCGCCTACACCATCAAGGGCATGGGCCTGCCCTTTGCCGGTCACAAGGACAACCATGCCGGGCTGATGTCCAAGGAACAGATGGAACTGTTCCGTGGTGAGATGAACATCCGCCCCGACCATGAATGGGACAAATTCGAAGGCTTGGGGGACGATGCCGCGGCGGTCGGCGCGCTGATCGAAGCCGCGCCCTTTGCCACCAAAATGACCCCGGAAGGTCGCTTCCTGTCGGCACCGATCGTCGCGGTACCCGCCCAACTGCCCGCCCCGAACGTCGTCGGGCGAAAAGCATCCACCCAGGCCGGCTTTGGCGAAATCCTCGCCGAGATCGGCCGTGGCCAGGGTTCCTTCAAGGAATTGGCCGAGAAAATCGTTACCACCTCGCCCGATGTCACGGTGTCCACCAATCTCGGCCCCTGGGTGAACCGGCGCGGCGTGTTCGACCGCCACACCCGCAACGATGTCTTCCGCGATTCCAAACTTGCCAGCGCCCAGCGCTGGGGCATGGCGCCCAAAGGCCAGCATATCGAGCTTGGTATCGCCGAACAGAATTTGTTCCTTTTGCTCGGTGCCGCCGGCCTGTCGGACCGTTTGCACGGCGCCCGGGTGCTGCCGATCGGCACCGTCTATGATCCGTTCGTCAATCGTGGCCTCGATGCGCTGATTTATGCCTGCTACCAGGATGCCCGCTTCCTGCTGGTCTCCACCCCGTCCGGCATCACCCTGGCCCCCGAGGGCGGCCAGCACCAGTCGATCAACACGCCCCTGCTCGGCATCAGCACCGACCGGCTGGCGAGCTTCGAACCCGCCTATGTCGATGAAGCCGCCATCCTGCTGCGCCATGCCTTCCACCACATGCAGCAGCCCGATGGCTCGGCCGTCTGGCTGCGCCTTTCCACCCGGCAATTGCAACAACCCGAGCGGACCCTCGATCCGGCGACCGTCATCGCCGGTGCCCACTGGATCGTCCCCCCCGCCCCCGGTGCGCGAATTGCCATCGCCTATCAAGGGCCGGTGGCACAAGAAGCCGAGGCGGCCTTCGCCGAACTCGCGTCGGAGGAACCCGGCGCCGGACTGCTCGCCATCACCAGCCCCGATCGCCTCCACGCCGGCTGGCTCGCCGCCGGTCGTGCCCGCCGCGCCGGAGACCGCAGCGCTACCAGCCATATCGAAACCATCCTCGCACCTTTGTCGCGTGACGCGGCTTTGGTGACCGTGCTCGATGGCCATCCCGCCGCCCACGCCTGGTTCGGCGCCGTGCGCGGGCAACGGGTGGTGCCGCTGGGGCCGGATCGGTTTGGCCAAGGCGGGGATATTGTCGATCTTTATCGCGAATATGGGTTGGATAGTGACGCGATTCTGGATGCCTGCGCGGCGGCTTTGTTGGGGGATTGAAGGAAAGGATGCTTCTTTTTGTGAACAAAAAGAAGCAAAAAAACTTTTCTACGGGACTTCCTGCCCGTTGGGTCGGGTATTCACATTGTTTATTGCTAAATCGAAACGAAATACGCAAACCTCTGCCAAAACGCCTAATTCCATTTCAAGCGACCATTGGGTTCGACATGCATCCCAGCCTGCTCAACCGCCCTTTGCCACGCCGGCGGGGGCCAAATCACCTCCCGCCTCATCGTCGGCACCGGCTTCCCGGGCAGCACAATCAACATCCGCTCCAGCACGCCGACAATCTTCCGTGCCGCCGGCACTTCGGCGAGGAACCGCTGGCATTCCTCCTGCGTCAGCAAAAGCTCCAGTGAGCCAATCCGCTGACAAATATCCGGCACCCGCCCCAGCAACCAGCCGTGCCCTTGCGGAAAGCTCAAACTCTTCTGGCGAATGCGGTCTTTCCGCTCCGCGGCCTGCGATTTCTGCACCCGTGCCTTGGGCAAAGTCCCAGCGCGCCATTGATTGATGAGTTTTTCCAACCGCGTACGCATCCGCCCAATGCGATTCCAGAGCGCGATGAAAAACATCGGCATGCTCCGGTCGCGGGCCGACGCCACGGCAATCGCCGCTTGCAGCATCGTGAGGAAATGCGAAAAAGTGAACATATAAGGAACATATAGGACTTATATCTTTCAGGTCAAGCCAATTTTTCGGTCTCCATCCGCGCCGCTATGCGCATCACTATCTCGATGAAGATGGGCTCGATGCCGGAGCCGCAAGGCAACTGGCAAAACGAGCGGCGCAATCCCAACCCTCACGACCCGCGCGCCGGGGATCGGTTCGACCAAATCACCGGGTTCTTTCTATTTTGTCTCGAACTAACGGAATGGGCGAATTTTCTTGACTTTAACGAAATTTTAGGTATTTTAGCCTAAATCGATCCCTTAAGCCGTGAAGGTCCGCGCTTTGCCCGAAGATCTCGTGCTCGATTTCGTCTTCGTCCCCCACGGCGCGCCCTGGCCGGAAAACTGGGTCGCGCGTCATCC
>JANXRN010000257.1 GCA_025352995.1 Acetobacteraceae bacterium | reverse complement strand
GTATCCCCGACCCGGACGCGGATTTCCTGCCCGCCGGCGACGATCACCCGCGCGCCACGATTAACCAGCCCCGATTCCTGCGTGTTCAACGGGCTGCGCACCCGCGCCGGCCGCACCCGCACCCCGATGCCGAGTGCGACTGCCGCCAGCAGGGCGAACGCCACCACCTGCCAGGCGAAGGTCAGGTCCTGCCAATAAACCAGCGCCCCGGTGCCGATTGCGGCGATCCCGAGCCACATCATGAACACGCCGGGCATGATGATTTCGGCGACCAGCAGCGCAAGCCCTGCCACCAGCCAGATCACCGCATCGGTCATGCGCGCGGCACCGATCCGGTGGCCGAGGCGACCGCGCCGATCGCCGGCGCGCGCAGTAACTCCATCGCCTGGGCAATGCCGCCGGCCATCGCGCTGGCTTCCATCGGCACCACCACCAAGCGGCTGGAAGGCGATGCCGCCATCGCGCCGAAGGCTTTGACATATTCCTGGGCGATGAAGTAGCGCAACGCCGCTTCTCCGCCATCGCGCGCGGCTTGGGCGACGACATTGGTGGCCATGGCTTCCGCGGTTGCCAGCCTTTCGCGTGCCTCAGCATCGCGGTTAGCGGCTTGCTGGCGGCCTTCGGCGGCCAGGATCAGGCTTTGCTTAGCGCCCTCGGCACGCGCGATCGCTGCTTCCCGCTCGCCATCGGCTTTGGTGACCAAAGCCCGCCGTTCGCGTTCGGCGGTCATTTGCAAATTCATCGCCTTGATGAGGTTTTCCGGCGGCTCGATGCGGCGGATTTCCACCCGATGCACCTTTACCCCCCACGGCGTGGTGGCGCCATCGATCACCGTCAGCAATTGCGAATTGATCCGCTCCCGCGACGACAAAGCGGCATCGAGCGCCATTTCGCCGATCACCGCACGGATATTGGTCATCGCCAAGGTCGACAGCGCCTGGTTGAGATTGGCGACCTGATAGGCAGCTTTCGACGCTTCAAGGATGCGATAATAGATCACCCCATCGACGGCGACGGTCGCGTTGTCGCCGGTGATGACGCTTTGCTCGGGGATATCGAGCACGGTTTCCTGCACGTTGATCTTGCGGCCGACGCGGTCGATGAACGGCACCAGGAAGCTCATTCCCGGTTGCAGTTCACGGGTGAAAGCGCCGAAGCGTTCAACCGTCCAGACCTCGCCTTGCGGCACCGTCTTCACCCCGGCGAACATGGTGAGGACGATAAGGACCAGCAACAACACCCAAACCAGATAGAATGCGCTCGGCATGGCCGTGTCCGTTCCCATTGTTCTTCGCCCGTTGTAGCATTTTGCGAGGTGGCTGGCGAGCGCGGTGTAAATCGGCCCAATATGGCGCATGACGCATCCCGCAAGCTGGCTTCATCCGCGCCCCGAGGGGCTGTTTTGTGCGCCGGGCGGGTTTTTCATTGACCCGGTCCGGGTGGTTGATCGCGCCGTCATCACCCATGCCCATTCCGATCATGCGCGTGGCGGACACAAGGCGGTGCTGGCGCGCGCGGAGACCGCGGCGCTAATGCAAGCGCGTCTCGGCCGCGGGCGCACGGCGTATCAAACGCTCGGTTGGGGGGAGGTTTTGCGGCTGGGGGAGGTGAAAATCTGGCTGCAACCGGCCGGCCATGTGCTCGGCAGTGCCCAGGTGGCGATGGAATATCGCGGGCAGCTTGTAGTGGTAAGCGGGGATTATAAGCGCCAGCCCGACCGCAGCTGCGAAGCCTTCGTCCCTGTCCCGTGCGATGTGTTTGTGACCGAGGCGACGTTCGGGCTGCCGGTTTTCCGCATGCCGGATCCTGTGGCCGAAATCGCCCGGCTTACGGACAGTCTCGCCTTGTTCCCCGAGCGTACCCATGTCGTCGGCTGTTATTCGCTCGGCAAGACCCAGCGGCTGATCACTTTGCTGCGCGATGCCGGTTGGGACCGGCCGATCCATGTGCATCCCGCGCTCATGCCGATGTGCAAAATCTACGCGGATTTCGGCATTCGCCTGGGCGATTTGCGTCCTATTGAGGGCGATCTTGCTGGCGCCATCGTGCTCGCCCCACCCAATTGCGCCAATGATCGCTGGGCGTTCGCCGATCCGGTCGCCTGCCTTGCTTCGGGCTGGATGCTGTCGGCGCGGCGGGCGAAGCAATCGGGGGCGGAAATCCCAATGGCAATCTCTGACCACGCCGATTGGGACGGGCTGCTGCGCACCATCGGCGAAACCGGCGCGCCGGAAGTCTGGGTAACCCATGGCAGTGAAGATGCGCTGATCCATGAACTCACCCGCCGCGGCATCACTGGTCGGGCGCTGCGGCTGGTCGGCTACGGGGCGGAGGGGTGAAGGATTTTGCCGCCCTGCTTGATCGGCTGCGCTTTTGCCCGACGCCAGCGCATCGCGCCCGCGTGCTTGCGACCGGTTCGCCGGAGGCGCAGGCGCTGCTGCGGGGCGAGGTCAAATTGCGTTCGATCAAGCTGGCCGTGCTGCGGGCATTGGCCGAAGCCCGCTGCGACCCGGCGCTTTTTGCCCTGTCGCAGGAATTCCTTGGCGATTTCACCGAAACCCTCGCGCTGATCTGGCCGGCGCGTGCCACCAACGCCGCGCCGCCAAGCCTTGCTGAGGTGATCGAAGCCCAACACGCCGAAAGCCTGTTGGAAGGCTGGCTCGATGCCGCCGAACCCGCGTCGCGCCATGCGCTGCTGCGTTTGGCCACTGGCAAGATCCGCCCGATCGCCTCGGTTAAGGCGCCGGAAGGGCAAGGCGGGCAGGTCACGGCCATGCTGCTCACCGCGCAATCCGGGCGCGTCGGGCTCGAACGGCTCTACAGTTTCGGGGTCCATGATGGCGCTGGGCTGGTGCCGATTGCGCGCGTCACCGAGGTTTCTGCCCCCGACCGCGCCACGCTTGAAGCCTGGGTGCGCGACCATGGCGGCGCCAAGTTCGGCCCAGTGCGTGAAGTGGCGTCGGGCCTGGTGGCAGACATCGCATTTGACGCCGTGGCGCACTCCACCCGCCACAAAGCCGGCCTCGCGCTGCACGGGGCACGCATTGCCGAACTTCGCCCGGACCTCGATCGCGCCGACGATCTGGCCACGTTCCGCACGCTGCTTGGCTGATTTACCATCTGTTCGCACTTCGCTGCCATTTTGCGCTTGTGCAGCAGCTGGGAGCGAAGATGAAATTCCTTGATGGTTTGATATCCCGCCTCGGTCTGCGGGTGCAGATCGGCTTGCTTGCCTTCGCGGGCGTTGCCACCTCGGTGATGTTGGCCGGCTTCTTCCTCTATTCGGACCATATCGCCGAACGCTCACTCGATGCCGCCAATATCGCGACCCAGGTTTATGAAGACGCGGCGGCTTTCGATCGCGCTTTGTTGCTTGCCAAGAAGGCAGAAAAAAACTTCATCGCCACCGGCAGGCCCACCGAAATCACCGCCCACGCCGCTGCGATGGCAGAGGCTTACGCCGCGCTCGCGGATTTGCACCAGGTCAGCCAGCCAGCCACTGACCCAAGGCTGATCCCGCTGGCCCGCGATGGCGATAATTTCCTTACGACGGCGAAATCCTACGCCGCGGCTTTCTCCGAGCTTGTCGGCTTGCTCAATGACGTCGGCGCCGACGAAAATTCCGGTCTGCAAGGCAGGTTGCGCGCGGCGGTGCAGGCGGTGGAAGCGGAACTGGCCAAGTTCGATCAGCCGCGCCTGCTTGCCAGCCAGCTGCTGCTGCGCCGGCATGAAACGGATTTCATCATGCGCGGCACCGCGTCCTATCGCGACGCGTTCGTCAAAGCTTTCGCGGCTTTCAGCACGAATTTACAAGCAGCCGATCTCGACCCCGCCGCGCGCATCAAAATCGCCAGCGCCATGGCGCTCTATCGCGCCGATTTCGACAAATTCGCCGCGATCAAGACCATGCTCAACGACAAGGTCGCCGCGATCTCCAAATTCTATTCCAGCCACGAACCAGCGATCAGTGGCTGGAAGAAACGGGTGGAGACAATGCGCGACCAGACCATTGACGCCCTGGTGCACACACGCGCGGACATGCGGGTGCGGGCGCTCTGGGTCACGGCCAGCATGCTCGTCGGCATGGCCTCCCTTGCCGGACTGCTCGGCTGGCTGCTGACCCGCGCATTGTCAGCGATCGTCACCGCGATGGACCGTCTGGCGCGCGATGATCGCGGCTTTGATTTGCAGCACTTGGTCGGGCGCGGCGAAATTGGCAAAATGGCCACTTCTCTCAATGCCTTCCGCATTGCCGCCAATGAAGCGACAGCAATGCAAGCCGCCGCGTCCGAGGCCGCCGAGGCAGCCGCTGCTGAAAAACGCGCAGCCCTCCGGGCAATGGCCGATACGATTGAAACCGAAGCGTCCAACGCCATGGCGCGGGTCGGCGATATGACCGCGCAGATGGATGGCACCGCCAGCATCATGGGGCAATCGGCCGGGCGCACCACGCAATCGGCCGAAGCAGCCGCTTTGGCTGCTGAGCTTGCTTTGGGGGCGGCCCAAACCGTCGCGGCAGCCGCCGAACAGCTCAGTTCCTCGGTGAATGAAATCACCCGCCAGGTCGCCCATTCCACCAGCGTGTCCCATCGTGCGGTTGCTGCGGCAGCCGACGCGCAAGGGGTGATCACCCGCCTTGCTGCCCAGGCCCGCCAGATCGGCACCGTTGCCGGGCTGATCCGCGAAATCGCGTCACGCACCAACTTGCTCGCGCTCAACGCCACCATCGAAGCCGCCCGGGCGGGCGAAGCTGGGCGCGGCTTTGCGGTCGTGGCGGGGGAAGTCAAAAGCCTTGCCGGACAGACGGCGCGCGCGACCGAGGATATTTCTCGCGAACTCGACGCCATTCTGGTCGCCACCGGCGGGGTGGTGGATGCGGTGGAACGCATCGGCACGGCGATCGAAGAAGTGGACGGCATCAGCGCGACCATTGCCGCCGCCGTCGAACAGCAGGGGGCAGCGACCGCCGAAATCGCCCAGTCGGTCGGCCGGACTGCGTCCGCCGCGCAATCTGCCGCCAGCCGCATCCGCGAGGTGCGCCGGGAAGCCAGCGAAACCTTGCGCCACACCGAAGAATTGCGCGGCGACAGCCGCACCCTGAACGTCGCGGTGGGTGATCTCAAAACTGCGGTGATCCGGGTGGTGCGCACATCCAACAGCGAAACCGAACGGCGCGACGCGGCGCGCACCAGCACCGATCTGCCCACCAAGGTAGGTTTGCCGGACGGCACGGTGATTGCCGCCACGCTTGCCGATATTTCGGTCAGCGGGGCGATGATCAGCGGCGTGCCACCAACCTTGGCTGGGCATATTCGCCTGC
>JANXRN010000236.1 GCA_025352995.1 Acetobacteraceae bacterium | reverse complement strand
GGCGCTATCCGCCGCGCCGCCACGCCGGCCTGGCGCTGCATCTCGCCATCGCCGGCTTTGGCGTGGGCATCATCGTCTTTGGGCTGTCTACCAGCTTCCTGCTGTCCCTCGCCGCCATCTTCTTCACCGGCGCCTGCGACGGCGTGTCCGTCGTGGTGCGCCAGGGCATCGTCCGCCTGCTCGCCCCCGACCATATGCGCGGCCGGATCGCGGCCGTCCGCATGGTGTTCGTCAATTCATCGAACGAGCTGGGCGACTTCGAAAGCGGCGTCGCCGCCGCCCTGATCGGCGCGGGACCCGCCGTGTGCCTCGGCGGCGCCATCACCATCGCCACCGCCGCCATCACCGCCTGGCGCGCGCCGAAATTGCTCCGGCTCGATATCGGGCGCATCGTGGGGGCGATGTGAAGGCAAGCGCTGGGGCGTTCCACGACGCCCCCGCTTCCCTTTGCCACGCTTAAATCCGCGAGGAGCCGACCGCATGATCCTGCCTGCCGACGCTGCTCAGAACCCGCCAGGGTTCGACGCGCTGTTTGCGGGACTGCATGGCGGTGCGGTGGATGAAGATGTGCGGGCCCAGGTCGCCCCGTTCATCGCCCAATATCTGCCAGCGATGACGGTAACGGCCGACATGCTGGTACTGCATTTTCTTGGTGACGAGGCGTTGCACGCTGGCAGCGCGCGCCCTCCGGCTGCGTTTTACCTGCGTTGCGTCGCAATTGCCCTGGCAACTGCCGATGTCCGACGTGTGTTGCTGGTTTTCCCGGACCGTTCCAACCCCTGCGTGACTGCGGTGGAAATGGCGTTACGTGCCCGTGCCATTCCGGTGTCCTGTTGGTGCGGCGATGCCCACGGCGTTGCAGCAGCGATGTTAGCCGCGACCCACCTGGCTACGCCGTCCGCCCCGCTTTCCATTGGTGTGGCGCACATGTCGGACGGGCTACGCACATTGTTGACCACCCAGTACGGCACCGCCCTGCGCGCAGCCGCCACCACCCGACGGATCGCGGTGTTTGTCGGCACCCACCGCACCGCAGTGCCGGCCGCCTGGGGGGAATCACTTGCCCAGCGGACCGATCTGCTGGCCTGCGCCGAGACCGATATTATCATTGCCGATCTGGCGGCGATCCTGGCGGTGCAGCCGGAGGATTTGGGCCGGGATATGGCCATGCTGGCGGCGGCAGACGGCCCGGCGCGGCTGGCTGCGGATTTGGCCCTGCGGTTCCCCGATGACCCCGCGCTGCCAGTGCTGCGCGCGTTGCTGGTCGCGATCCTGGATCCGGACGCGCCGATGCCAAGCTTACCCTGGGCCGAGGGGGAGGACGCGCTTGCGCTGGGCAACATCGCGCACATCCGCGCCCTTCGGCGGGGCACGGTGAACCACGAGCCGGTCAGCTTTGGCCATGAATATGATTTTCTGCCGGAAACACACATCATCGCTGCATGGTCGCTGCTGTTTCGTGTCAACTTGCTGGCAATGCGCCAGATACGTCCAACCCGCAAAATCGCGGCGGTCGTCGCGGTTCGGGACGAGGGGATAAACCTGATCGAATGGGTGGCCCATCATCAGGCGATCGGCGTCGAACGGATATTCATCTACAGCAACGACAATATCGATGGTTCGGACGCCTTGCTTGCCAGCCTCGCCGAGCACGGCTTGATCACCTTGCTGTCGCATACCAGTGCACTCGGCATCAACGTGCAGCGCAAGGCGCTTCAGCACGCAGTACATTTTCTGCCCGAATTGCGTGATTTCGAATGGGTGCTGTTCGTCGATGCCGATGAATTTACCATTCCCGCCGAGCGCCATGATCATTGCCTCGCCGGGCTGATCGCCGCGGCTGAAACCACCGCGAGCGTTGGTGCGGTCCTGCTGCCCTGGCAATGGCGCCTCTGGCCGCACCGGTTCGACCGTCAGTCCGGCATGCTGCTCAGCCTTTTCCCGCACGCCGTTCCGCATTTCCTGTTCAAATCCATGGTACGGTTGCAGGACGCGCTGGGGATGTGCTCGGTCCATGCCCCGACGCTTGACGATGGAAAAATCGTGATTGATTCGGGGTTGATGGAAGTCAGCCCCGACCAGCTCTGGGGGCCATCGATCAAGTCCAGCGACAACGGCTGGATTGAGCATTTTTGGGCGCGGTCGTTCGTCGAATTCGTGGTCAAGCGGCAGCGCGCTGCTGCCCTCAAGATCCCGACAATTGATTTCAATCGCGATACGGCGTTGTTTCAGACCTGGAACGCGCCGATGACGCTGCAAAATCTGCGCCCGGTGCCAACGACCATTGTCGTGCGAACCCGCGCCGCAATGGAGCGGATGCTGGCGCTCCCCGAAATCGCGCTGGCGGCTGCCGAGGTCGAAGCCCGGTTCACCATCCGTGCGGCGGCGATTGCCGCGGACCCGGCGATGTCCGCCGCGTTCGCCGGCTTATCTGATCCGAACCCGTTCCAACCCTGGACGGCCGACAATGTCGGGCGCTGCCAGGCAACCCTGGCCGGCCCGGACGGATCGGCCCGGCTCGCGGCGGTGTTTGCCCGCCATTTCGCCGATGCTCCCGCCTACGGGATCCTGTGCCGTTTGCTCGACGCAATTTGCGACCCGGAGGCTTCACTCCCGGTGGTTGAGACCGACAATCCGCAGGCGCTGATCTGGCTCGATGCAATCGCCCGCAGCCGCGCCCAGCGCCTGGGTCAACCTGGGCGCGGAATGATCGAGCTCGGGCTGGACCACGATTTCCTGGCCGAGCATGGCGGACTGCCAATCTGGACCGTGTGGCAGTGGCTGGGCGTACTCGCGCTCCGCCAGATCCCGCCTAGCCAAACCGTGGCGGCGATGGTTTCGACCCGGAATGAGGGGATCAATCTTCTGGAATGGGTCGCGCATTACCAGGCGATCGGGGTCGAGCGGATTTTCGTTTATACTAATGATAACAACGATGGCAGCGACGCGTTGCTGGCGGCGCTGTCCGAGCACGACATTATCACCTTGGTCGTGCAGCGCTGCGGGACCGGTGTCTGGGCCCAGCGCCGCGCCTTGCAGCATGCGCTGCTGATGCTGCCGGAACTCCGTCACTTCGCCTGGGTGTTGTTCCCTGATGCCGATGAATACACTGTTCCGGATGCGCGCTACGACCATCAGATCGCCCCGCTGCTTGCCGCCGCCGATGCGCTGGCGTCGCGACCAGGCGCCATCCTGTTGCCATGGCGCATGCGCCTCTGGCCGCATCGCTTCAGTCGCCCGCCTGGCATGACCCTGGCGAACTACCCGCACGCCGTTGTCCACGAGCTGTTCAAGGCCGCCGTCCGTCCGTCGGTTGCCACCAGCATGATGGAAATCCATTTCCCCAACCTCGACCCCGGCGTCACGCTGGTCGATTCAAACCTGGCCGAGTTGCCCGGCGACGCGCGCTGGTCCAGCGAGCCAAAATCTGATGCCGGTGGGCGAATTGAGCATGTCTGGGCACGGTCTTTCACCGATTTCGTCATCAAGCGCGCACGCGGCTTCACCGGCGGCGTTCGTCATATTGACCTGTTCCATCAGTTCAACCGGCCGGCGACTCCGGAAAACCTTTGGCCGGTCGAGCCGGTGGTGATCGCGCGGATCGAGGAAAAGCTTGCCGCTTTGCGTGCCATTCCCGAAATTGCCACTGCCGCCGATCAGATCGACGCCATCTACGTTGCCCGCGCCGCCGAAATTGCCGCCGATCCTGAATTGCGGGCGATCTTTGACGCCATGCCCAACCCAAACGGAGAGCAACCCGGATGACCGATCCCATCGCAGCGTTGGAGGCGATCGGAAAATTACCGGATGCCGAGATCGACATCGCCGAGGCCGCCTTGCAACTCGCCCGTATCGATGCCCCCGATGCCGACTGGCGCGCCGCCCGCGCCCATCTGACCACCCTCGCCCGCGAGGCGGTGACGGCTGCAACCAACATCGCCGAGGATGACATTGTTGGCCAAACCGAATTGCTGGCAACCTTGCTCGCCGATCATCATGCCTATCGCGGTGCCGCCGCCCAGTACGAAGAAGCCGACAACGCCAATCTGATCCGGGTGATCGAACGCCGGCGCGGCCTGCCGGTCGCGTTGGGGGTCATCTGGCTCCACACCATCGCCGCCGTTGGCTGGCGCGGCCACGGGGTGAATTTCCCCGGCCATTTCCTGGTCGCGGTCGCCGATGCGACGGTCGCCAACGGGTCGCGCCAAGTGGTGATTGACGTGTTTGGCGGCGGCCAGGCGCTCAGCGTGCCGACATTGCGGACCATGATCAAAGCCTATGAGGGCGAACGGGCGGAATTGCGCCCCGGCCTGCTGCGCCCGATGGGCAATCGCGCGGTGCTGCTGCGCTTGCAAAACAATATCCGCACCCGCCGCAAAGCCGCCGGCGACGCCCAAGGCACGCTTGCCGCCACCGAGAACATCTTGCGCATCGCCCCCGACGAAGCATGGCTGTGGCGCGAGGCCGCCAGCTTGCAGCAAGGGCTCGATCAGGTAACGGCCGCGGTTCGCAGTCTCGGCAAGTTCCTGGCGCTGGTTCCTGATGGGGAAGCAGCGGTTGCGGCGCGCGGGCTGATGGGCGCATTGCAGTCAAGGCTGAATTGATGGTGGCCGAGCGCAACAGGACGCTGATCACGACGGAAATGGCCGGCCTGGGGATCGAGCCGGGTTCGCTTGCGAATATCGCCACCTTCCTGGCGGAATACACCATGCCGCCAGCGGACGGTGTCTCGGTTACCGAACTTGTCCTGGAAGCTGCCCCAGGCGGGCCACTGTGCCGCCATGATCTGCAAGGGCGGATGTTCCTCAATTTCGCGCGGTTGACCCAAATCGTTGGCCGCGAGCATCGCTATCCGCTTTTCATCATGGCGTCGCTGCATCGTGCCAATCAATGGGTGGGGCTGTCGCTCAACTGGGATGGGTTTGATCCCTATTTGCTGCACCGCGGAACCCTGGTCGAAATGACGGACATCCATTGGCTGTTCCTGCATTTCCACTACCAGTATCACCGGCTGACCGGGCGGATCGCCGAGACGCGCTGCGGCTTTGCGACGATGGAGCTTGGCGACGCGCCCGCGTTCTATGCCCGGCCGGGCGTGGTTGAGTTGCGGGCGCTGCGCACGGTGCTGGAGCATGACGGCCAGCTTGCCGCGATGTGCCAGGATATTGCCGCCCGCCAGCACGAAGACGGCTTCATCTACGCGCCCTGGGCATCGAATGATGCCGATGCCGCCGATCCGCTTTGGACGATCCGCATGCTGATGACCAACGCCGGCATGTATGGCGACGGCGCCAGCTTGGAACGCAGCCTGCGCGACTGGGCCGGCCGCTATTGCGACGGATTGCGACAGTCCCATGAATTGTTCAACTGGTGGGACTATTCCATGCTCGGCCACACGGTCTGCCTGTTGGCCGAACAGTCGGGCCAGCATTTTGATCGGCGCGCCCCGCGCCTGTTCCCGTCGCTCGAAGGGTTTTACCGCCAACTCGCCGGCCGCCGCGTCCTGTTCGTCACCCCCTATGCCCGCGCGGTGGACCATACGCTGCGCAGCAGCAACATTGCCCGCATCTGGAAAAACCTACGCCCACCGCCGCTTAATGTACGGACAGTGCCGGCTTTTGTGTCCACCTATCCCAATGCGCCGCACGGGTCGTGGAGCGAAAGCTTCGCCGCCCTCGCGACGCGGGTAGATGCCGCAATTGTCGATCATGGCATTGACCTGGTGATTGCCGCCTGCGGCTGTTACGGCATTCCGCTGTTGCAGCATTGCCGCCAGCACCATGATGTGTCGGCGGTCTATTTCGGCAACAAGCTCAATATGTGGTTTGGGGTGAAGCAGAATGCCTTCGCGGGCGAATACGGCGCCGCCAATCTGGACCAGTGGGCCGATCCGTTCCTGGGCTGGACGGCGCCGATCCCGACCAATATCGAACGCATCGATGCCGGGCGCTATGTCGCCAGTTGAGCCCGATGAGTTGCGCT
>JANXRN010000225.1 GCA_025352995.1 Acetobacteraceae bacterium | reverse complement strand
GCCGACCCGGCGCTGGAATTCGCCCGGCTTCGCGATGCCTGCACTGTTCCCGGTGCGTGGCTGGTGTTGCAGGATTGCGCGCATGCGCTGTTCCGCGCGGCCCTGATCGATGATGGAAAGCTTCGTGCCGTCGTGTTCCTGGGCCGCACCAGCGCGTTGCCGCCGCGGGATTGGTTGATCTCGCTGTTCGCGCGCGATCGTATCACGGTGGTGGAGCGTCGCGCCTTGCTGGCGGGGCGGCCTGTCGAGGGGGCGGTTCCGGAACAGGCGGTGTGCGTGTGCTTCGGCATCGGCGCGCGTGAAATCGGTGCGGCCATTCGCGCCGGGTGTGAAACCGTGGACATGGTCGGTGCCGCGACTAAGGCGGGGACCAATTGCGGATCGTGTCGTCCGGAGATCCGGGCGTTGCTGGCAAAAAAGCACGAGGTGGTGCTTTACATAGCCTCTGGCAATTTTGCGCTTGCCCGCTATCATTTTCCCGATTTGGAGTTGGTTGCGCTCGATCTTCCGCATTTGCATCGGAAGTCGATGGAAGCCAACTGGAATGCGGCTTATCGGGTTCTTTGTGGCCTGCGTGGGTTCGATCTGGTATTGTTCATGCGCGTCGATGGTTTTTTCACGCCTCAAGACTTCAGCCAGTGGACCGATTACGCTTTATTCATCGACGATCGGGGTGACCGGCATCAGGCTCAACTTGAGCATTCCATGATCGCGCCGGTGACTGGAGATTACAACATAGACCATCTGTTTTTCGGCGGAGAGTGTCCCAGATTTCCACGAGAGCCGCAGTCAGTTGTTTTCGCGATTGGCACGGGCTTTCCTTTCAAGAAATGGTCGCCACTCTCCTGGGCGGAGCTCGGCCAGGCATTGAGGCGCAGGGGCGTGCGGGTAGAAATTCTGGTTGGCCCTGCGGAAATATGGGAGGGAGGTCTGATAGCGCGCGCGATCGGCGTCGATGAGCGCACCCATATTTTTGTGGGTGGAAATGATTTTCATGCGCTGGAGCAATGGCTCGAAGGGTTCGAACTTGTCATCGCGGTCGATGGTGGAAGCGCGCATTTATGCTCCACCGTCAAGCCGATTCTTACGGTGTTCGGCCCGTCGCCACCGGAGCGGTTTGCGCCCATCGGCTTCTCCAACAGGGTCGTCACGCGCGAATTGAGTTGCAGCCCATGCGTCGGTTTTGACGTTCGCGCGCTCAACGCCTGTATGTCGCGCGAATGCCTTTATGGACTGGGTGTCTCGGAGATTTTGGAAACGCTAGCGCTGCCGCCTGCCTTGCCCGGCCAAAGTCATGGTTTGCCAGGCCGCGGAAGGGTCAAAGTGAAATTCGGCCTGAGCGCCGTGCGGCTGTAAGGATCGGTTCACTTTGATGATCTTTGGGAGGAAACGCTGGATCAGCGCTCGGTCATGGGGCCAATATTTTTTCAAGGATGCGGGTCGAGGAATAGCCTTCGTGAAATGCGACGCTCACCACGCGCCCGCCGCAGCCTTTCACGATATCGGCCCCGATGATCTTGTCTTCTGAATAATCGCCTCCCTTCACCAAGACATCCGGTTGGATGAGTTTGATGAGATCATAAGGCGTGTCTTCGGAAAACCCCGTCACATAATTTACACAGCCCAGCGCCGCGATAACCTCCGCCCGGTCAGAGAAGCAATTCACCGGCCGTGTTGGTCCCTTAAGACGGCGGACTGAATCATCGGTATTCAACGCGACAACCAGAATTTCGCCCTCCTGCCGCGCAGCAACCAACGCCCGTACGTGACCGGAATGCAATATGTCAAAACAGCCGTTAGTGAAGACAATTTTCGCGCCATTGGCCCGGCGCGCGGCTATTTGCGCGGCGAGAGCAGCGTTCGACAATATCTTTTGGCCCCCCGGCGCATTCAGACCCAGCCGTTCCTCTATGTCGTGGCGAGTGACTACATAGGTGCCGAGATGCGCGACTGCGACGCCTGCGGCAACATTCGAGACAGCGACAGCATCATCGACTGGCACGCCAGCAACTATCGAGAGAGAGAAAGCCGCGGCTACTGTGTCACCGGCGCCAGACACATCGAACACCTCGATCGCCTCTGTCGGTAGCGAGAAAACCTTCTTGTCGGAGGAAACGAGCAGCATGCCCTTGGGACCTCGGGTCAGTAGAATATGACCTAAATTGTATTTATCGAGTGCCGTCATAGCTTTTTCGATCAATGTTTCCTCGGAGAAGGCGCCAAACAACGCGCGGAACTCTGATTCATTCGGCTTGAGAATGAAAGCGTCGCGATAGAACTCAGGGTCGGCGAGTTTTGGATCGACCAGCGTCTTGCGCCCGTATTTACGCGCAATGGCGATGAGTTGCGGCAATTCACGCAACGCGCCTTTTGCGTAATCGGAAAAAATCACAAATTCGACATCCTGTACTTCCGCCTCGAAGTTTTCGCGCAAGGCGGCGATGGCGACGGCGCTCGGCGGCTGTTCACGGTCGATGCGGGCGATTTGCTGAGTTCCGCAGACGAGCCGTATCTTTTGGGTCGTAATATTTCCATGATCGACAATAAGTTGATGGGAAAC
>JANXRN010000108.1 GCA_025352995.1 Acetobacteraceae bacterium | reverse complement strand
GACCCGGCAATGGGGGCTGACAGGCGGGCTTGATGCAGCGTGGGAAAATGCCACTGACAAGGCCGATTCCAGCATCAACGTTGCCGATTTGCAAAGCGTGATCCGCCGCAATCAGCTTGATCTGGGGTTATATGCCTGGGCGGCCGCGGAATTCCCCAGCCGGATCGAAAGTCCGGTCCTGTCCGCTAGCGCCCGCGCCGATAGCGGCTTCCGACCGACGCTGAATGTGGAAACCGAGATCGCCGCGATTCCCGGCCGGCGGGGCTTCCATGAAATCGAACCGGACGGTTTCTGCTGGTTGAAGTCGGAACGTCCGGCGGCCTTGCATTTCCATGCGCCCAGCCGGTCTGCCCGAATTGTGCTGCATATTTACTGCCCGTTCCCTGGCTATGACCTTGCCGGGATTGGCCTGCGGCTGAATGGTGCGCAATTGGTGCATAAGGTTAACGAAGTGGAGCCAGGTTGGTATGTTCTTGATACGGACCGGGCGGTTCTTGCATCTGATCTGAACCTGCTGACCATCGATCCACCAAATTTTCTGTCAGTGCGGCGCATTGATCCGGGCACCGGGGATGAGCGTTATTTGTCTGTGGCGCTGCGGTCGATTACGCTGGCGCGGTAGCGCACGCGCACCGGTCCCATGTGCGGTCTTGATGGAGCTTAAGGCCAATTGCGTTCGGTAATGATCCGTGCTTCTAATAAACGCACAAAGAATTCAATAAGGATCACCAGCATGCCAACATTTGCACGATTTGCTGCGGGGCGGAAATTCACCTCGCTTGCGCTGGCAAGCCTTTTGTTTGTGACGGGATGTGCGCCTGGAATGATCGCCGCGGGGCCGATGACGCCTGCGCAACAACAACTTGTTGAATCTAACAAACGATTTAATCAAACGACAGCGGAAGGGGCAATCGGCGGCCTTCTTTTGGGAGCAGCAGCCGGTGCCTTGCTCGGCGGACGAAATCCGGCACAAAGCATCATGATCGGCGCAGCAGCCGGGGCAGTTGTTGGGGGGGCTGCGGGGTATCTTGTGGCGCGCAACAACCTGAAGCAAGCCCACACCGAAGATGACCTGAAAAAGGCGATCGCCGAAGCCAAAGCCGACGCCGACAGTTACTCCCGTTCGGCGGAGGCATCACGGCAAATCGCCAATGATGCGCGTGCCCGTGCAGCGGTATTGGCCGATCAAGTACGCTCAAAAACGATAACCGCCGCCCAGTATAAGCAGAATTTGATTGCGTATCAGAACAGTGCCGACATACTACGCAAGCAAGTTGCGGCGATGGGACCCGAGATCGAACAATTGCGGGCTGACGCGGCAACTTACCCACAAGCTCGGGCCGACATGTTGGCGTCGGCGAACGCCATCGCTGCTGCACAACAAACCGAAAAAGCGAGTTTGGACGCGTTGGACCGCGTTCTTGCCGCGGAACCCGTCGGTTGACCCGCGTTGGCAGCATCCTTGGACTACTGGCGCTCGCGGGCTGCAGCGCAGGCAATTGCGATCCGAACCGGGTGGGCTTCATCGGTGGCGCGGCCTGTGCGGCAAGCGGATATGACCAGCGCACAGCCGGTTTGCAACGCGACGTCGCCACTGCCCAGGGGCAAGCAGCGGCGTTAGAGCGGGTTGCAACCGCCGCCGGCAACGATGCGACGGCCGCGAAGGGCGAACTGCGTGCCCGGCAGGAGGAACTCGCACGCCTCAATCGGCGACTGGGAGATTTATCGGCGCGCCTTGGTGAAGTAAAAGCCCACGCTGGCGTGGATCAAAACGCGGTCGCGCGTGCGCAACGGGAATTCGATGCCGTGGCAGCATTGCAGGCAGCCGCAGCACGGGTAAACACACCCACCGATCTTGGCGATCTGCGGGCAATCGACCGCCGTCAGTCCAGCTTGCTCAAGTTGCTGAACGACATGCTCTGACTATTTGGATGAGCTTGCAACGGCCAGAATGTCGTCCCGCATGTCGTCACGCGATGGAGTTTGGCCGGTCAAGATTTGCAAGACATGGCGTTGAGCAACTGGCAAAAATGCGCGCAGCCGAAGCTGGCTTCGGCTTTCCATATCATCGCGCACCGCGGTGATGCGTTCGAGGATGCTCGCGCGATTGGGTCCCGTCGCGATTTGCAGGAGAGTTCTGGTATAAACATCGAGCGCGTCGTCCTGGTCGGACCGCCAGCGAGCAGCCAGAGCGGTATTTTGCGCCGCGCGTTCGGGGTACAATTTGCTGTAGGCGGTTATAAACGCGGTGAAGCGCTCTAATGTCCAAATGAAGTTCGCCATCACAGAAATCGCCTCAATCTGAGCGTCTAGCGACGTGAAGGCGGGCGATATGACGGCGATCCGCACAACCCCTGCCGGTGCTTTAGGCGTAGGGCGGGCCAGCGGTCCGGACGCGGGCATCATAGCCGCAGCCAGTACAGCTGGCGCGGCCAATATCCATTTCATTACCAAAACGTCCTCAAAAGCATAACATTTACAGGATTTGGATCGGATTCCAGAAACTTTTTCAGCGCTTCCCGATCCGGCGCCGCCGTGGTGTCGCCCTTTAGCACCGCTTGCTTATACCGATTAGCTGCCTGGCGAATATCCGGCTTTATACCCGGCCCATTGGGCTGAAGCGGATCGTAACGGCGGGCGAGCGCACCGATCGCTGGGGCGAATTGCTGCACTTCCCCAGCGGTCGCCAACAACATGTCCGCATCCGCGATCTGGCCTGACCGCAATCGCCGTAACGCTTCACAAACAACATCCTCTGGTGGCGGCATCGGCAACCTGGAGATGATATCGATTGCGCGCAATGCCTGTAAGGCGACTGGGCATACGCCGGCCTGCATCGATGCGGGCACCGGTGGTACCACGACATTGATGGGTGCCGGTGCCGTCGGGACAACGGCTGGTACAATTGGCGCAATACTTGGCGTCGGAGCCGGTAACGCGATGACCCGATCGACCGATGGCGGTATCGCGGGCGCCGGCACAACCGTGGGCGGGGGCGAGGGCGGGGGCGACACCAGCAAGGTCATCGCTCGCGGGACAGTCTCCGTCAGTTGCGAATGAAAGATCCCCCACTGCCAACCTGAAACACCGACGACCGCGACCAGGAGCGCACCAAGCAGCGCCAAACCGACTTTCCTGCGTGGGCGGCGGCCAGATATGCGCGCGGGATCCGCATTGCCGGCGACACGGGTTTCCCGTAGCGCAGATGGGACCCGCGCCATGATACAGTCACGGATCGTGGTTCGCGCAACCGTATCCGACATCGTTGCGCCAAAGGCTTGAGCAAACTCGTCAACCGAAGCGAAGCGATCCGACGGGTCCTTCGCCAAAGCCCGCATCAACGCGTCGTCCACTTCAGGGGGAATATCTGGCAAACGGGTGCGCAACGGCGCCGGTGCACGGGTAAGGTGGCCGCGCATCATTTCTGCTTCGGTGGACGCATCGAACGGAATGCCACCGCTCAACATTTCATAAACAACACAGCCCAGGCTGTAGAGATCGCTGCTTTCACTACCCTCGGCACCGTCAAACTGCTCCGGCGCAAGATAGGCGTAAGTCCCGAGCAATCCCTCGGTGGTTAAACGCTTGCTGCCCCGCATCCGGGCAATGCCAAAATCCATCAATTTCAATACGCCGTTCGTCATCAGCATGATGTTGGACGGCTTGATATCGCGGTGAATGACCCCTTCGCGATGAACATAGCCGAGGCCTGTGGCAATCTGGCTGACGATCGCTTGGGTTTCCGTAAGCCCAAGCCTGCCGAGTTTGGCCAAGACGTGATCGAGCGGCTTGCCATCGATCATCTCCATCACCAAGAACATCGTGGCCTGATCGCGCCGCAATGCGAACAGCGTCGTGATGTTGGGGTGGTTCAACCGCGCGAGACTAACGCCCTCGGCGCGAAACCGCTCCATCAACGCCTGATTGCCACTAATTTCCGGCAACAAAGTCTTGATCGCAACCCGGCGATCCAACTCGGGGTCGAGCGCTTCGTAAACGCGACCCATGCCACCCGCCCCGAGTTCGCGCAAAATCTGAAACTCACCCAACTTGGCCGGATGGGGTTGGCTGGCGCTCACGATGCGTCGACCGGGTCGCGGCGGGTCGGACGAGCGGCTGGTTCAACGACGCAAGTAGCGTCACTGACCACGAAAACACCAACTGAAATATTGTCCTCACCGCCGGCAGCAAGGGCGGCGTCGATCATGGCCTGGCAGGCCTGCTCCGGCGGGTTGTCGGCCAGCATTGCGGTCATATCCGATAGCGAAACCAGATCATGCAGCCCGTCCGAGCTCAGCAAAAGCTGATCGGCGACGCGCAACGCAAGCCCTTCACGCCAGACTTGCGGTTTAAGCTGCGCACGAACGCCAAGCGCTTTAAGCAACACATGGCGGTCTGGATGTTCCGCAATCTGATCATCGGTCAGCCGCCCCAACTGTACAAGTTCGCCAACCACGGTGTCATCGATGCTAAGCTGACGCAGCCCCCCCCCCCGCAGGATATAGGCCCGGCTGTCCCCAACATGGCCGAGATACGCGCGGCCATTGTTGATGACGAGCGCCGTGCAAGTGGTGCCCATCCCATTGCAATCCGGGGTTTCGCGAGCATGCAAAAAAATTGCGGTATTGGCTGCTGCCAAGCCAGCCGCAACGCGCTGCGGGATCGTGCCGACAGACTGCGAGAGCGCGCGCGTGAAGGTTTCGACCGCAAGTGCACTGGCGATTTCGCCTGCTGCATGACCACCCATGCCATCGGCAACCATCAGCAAGCTTGCGCTCGACCCGAGGTCGGGCAAGTCGACGTAGGCAACGCGGTCCTCGTTTTGAGTTCGAACCAACCCAACATGGGTTTTCATGTTTCCCGTGACACGCAACTTTGAATGCGGCTCACTCGTCGGATCGGCACGCCGCGGGCGGTGCAGCCATTTTTTGAACAAACGCATAATACTCAGTGTCGATCCAGACACTTAGTTGCGCCGCTGCGCAGGTATCATTTCCCGCCCGTAGTGAATTGGAACGGCATATGTATTGGTTTCCCGTTTGGTCGACCCGTAGGTGAATATGGCTATCACTTTGCCGTGGGAATCAAACACCGGACCACCGCTATTCCCCGCGGAAGCCGTCGCGGTTAGCTGGTACACATCACCGAGTGTGCTGTCGATCCGCGTTCCCGCCGGTGCGCTTGCCGCCCCGGACGCGGTCTGCTGGGCCGCGGTCAGCCGGGAGATCACGCCGGTATTGACCGTGATCGCGGGGATGAACTCCCGGTTCAACTGCGCCACTCCGGCCTCCTTGGTAGTCGTAACAGCGAAATCCTGGAGGGAGGCGCCTGGGTATCCTATAACAGTAACGTTCCCGGCGAGCGTAACATCGTCCACCTGCGATATCTCAAGCGGCACTAAGCGGGTCACGGGCGAAATTTTTATTACCGCAACATCGGCATCTGGGGAGAAGCTCACCAGGTCGCCCCGCACGCTTTGCCGGGCTCCTGGAAAGCGGACTTCCAGGGCTTCATTGCGGCCATCAAAACGATGTGTGGATTGGCCAAGACGAAACGGTGCGTTGGCATCGAACAATTGCCCGCCATCTTTGGGTGTCCATCGGATCAGATCCCCATATTCAAGGAGGTCAGGGACTGCCTAACACAACCGCGTCAAATCCTGGGCCGAAAATGCACCCTCGGGACAGACAAATGCCCGGCCATCCTCATATGCGCTGAAATTGCTATAGCTAATCGCCCAAGGTGCCGCGACATGCTTATTGGTCATGATAAATCCGTCATCGGACACCACAAAGCCTGTACCGGTGCCACCGAAACCAACTTCCTTATTGGTTTGGCGACTGTCCTCGGTCGTTAGCCAACGAACGACCCGGCCATCCTTCAAGATAACGTAGACAGGCAGAAGAATTCTATTTTCATACGCCATGGTTTTGTGAAACAACGGCTTTCCCGAAGCTGCATCATAAAGCCGCCAACGCATCGTCAGATGCACGACCGAGGCACCAAATTTCTCGGCAATTTTCGCCGGTGTCATCCCGATTTGATCGGTCAGCCGCTTCTGGGCTTCCTCCAGCTTTTTTTTCTGGTCATCGGCATTCAATTGCGCCAAGGCAGTCGCTTGCGCAACCTGCGTCGCGGTCTGCTGCTGTTTTGCCTCGGTTTCCTGTTGTTTGTTCTGCATCCATCCAAACAAGCCTGCGCCACCAATTGCAACAACAGCAACAATACCCGCGACGACCCCCAGCCAGGTACGCGTTGATTTCGCCCGCTCGACAGATAAAATACCCATCAAAGTCTGGCGGCCGATCGTACTCTTGGCGCTGGACGAGACGTCGCCAGATACGGTGGTTGCCGGGACTGCAGCACCCGCCGAACCAACTATTTTCGTCACTGCTGGCGACGCAGTTGCGATCACGCGGGTGCGCGTGTTCAGGGGGCGCGGATCGAGATCAAATATAAAACTCGGGCCGTTACGGCCAAGCTGTACAATATCGGTCGGAAGCAATTCGGTAGCAGTCGCAATGACCTCGCCATTTACCAAGGTGCCATTGGCACTGCCAAGATCTGTGATCCGAGCGCCAGGGGGCGAAGTCTGCGTAACGATGATCACTGCGTGGCGTCGGCTGACCATGTCATCGCGCAGCGGATCGTAAGAGATGCGTGCACTTGGATCGCGACCAATCGTCAGTTCAGCGCTCGAATCCAACGGAAATCGATCAATTTTATTGGCTTTTGAACCATCTATGTGACTGATGAGAATCGTTGTTGACATAGTTAGCACGTCCCCAAGGCAGGATTTTCCGCCTTCCGTGGAAAGGTTAGATTAGTATTCGCAACAAGGGAAGGGTCGCACGTGATATTCGACGCGGGCTCCACAAAACGGACAGGTGGCGTCTTAAAAACTCGAACTCACCAGCAGTACTCCCGATACCAGCAGCAGCCCGAGGATGATGCGCCGAAACGACTGGTCGCTCAGCCGCGTGTAGAGCATTGTTCCGATCCATGCCGGCACGAGCACTGCCGGCAAAATCAGTACGCACCACCGGCCGAATTCCATGGTCATCTGGCCGGCCCAGGCATAGCCCAGCAGCGTGATCACTTGCATCACCAGATTGAAGCTTTGGAAAATCGCCCGCTGGGCGTCCTTGTCCCAGCCGCGCAGGCTGCACCACAAGGTCGGCACTGGGCCGGTAAGCCCGGCGAGCCCGCCCATCACCCCGCCCGCGAGACCGGATACGCCGTCCGCTAGCCGGCCGCCCCATTGGATCGCCGGCAGGCTGGCCAGGAGCAACATCCCCGCACAGTAGATGATCAGCGCCGTCCCAGTGACGGCGCGGAAAATATGCAGATCAATTATGTCCAGCAACGCAATCCCGAATGGCACGCCAATCACGCCGCCGATCAGGAATGGCAGCAACTGCCGCCACTCCACCCGCATGCGCAAACTGCCGAGGGAGACCAATTGCGCCGTCAACGCGCCGGCCACCACCAAGGGCGCGATCAGCTTGGGGGCCAGCACCCAGGCCCAGATGCTGATCGACACCATCGCAAATGCGAAGCCCGACAGGCCAGATACGAACCCGGCGGCGACCGCGCCGGTCAGCACCGCAAGAACAGTGAATGACATCAGGCCTGCCGGCTCCGCAATTGGTTGGCAAGCATGGCCGGATCGGTGACTGGCAAGCCGCAGACATTGCCCCGGCAGAGATAGGCTGCCGGTTGGCCGGCAATTTCGGCCTTGCCGAAGGCGGGGTGGGTTGGGGGCAGGGACTGCGCGTTGGGCGCGCGCAACACCATCACCGCCGGATCGGGCGCCCCCAGAGCGGCGGCGATCAGTGCCAGGGTGGCAGGGGCGTCCGGCGGGCCGGCGACCACGATTGTCGCTCCCGCCTCCAGCAGGTCGGCCGCCGCGAGCAGGGTGGGGGCCGCGGCAAGCCGGTCGCCGAGGCCGCCGAACGCGATCAACAACGCTTCCGCCCGGCGGCGCCAGGTTGTGTCGCCGGTGAGGTGATAAAGCCGCGCCAACACCTCCGCCATCACCCCGTTGCCGGCGGGGGTTGCGTTGTCGGCAACGATGCGCGGGCGGGCGGCCGGGCCAAGCGGGATGTCGGTAGCGTCCGATGCGGTAGTGAAATAACTGCCCTCGCCATCAGCGGCGAACCATGCTTCGGCTGCTTGAACGATGGCGATGGCGTCGGTCAGGTAGGATTGGGTGCCGGTTGCCTCGTGCAGTGCAAGTGCTGCGCGGGCCAACGCGGCATGGTCGTCGAGCAAGCCCGCAGCCGTCACCCGGCCAAGGCGCCAGGCATGGGCGACGCGCAAACCGTCCGGGGTTTCTACCGCCATATTGGCGCGAACGAAGGCGTAAGTGCGTTGCCCAATGGCAAGCCAGTCCGGGCGCGAGAATACCGCCGCGCATTTGGCGAGTGCGGCGATCGCGAGTCCGTTCCAATCCGCCAGCACCTTGTCGTCCCGGCCGGGACGAATGCGGGAATTGCGAGCGGCCAGCAGAATGTCGCGCGACGCGGCGAGCGCCGGGCTGTCCTCCCCATCATCGTTACGACGAAGAATTGTATGGCCTTCCCAGTTGGCGTCTGGCGTGACGTCATAAGCGGTTTTGAACGCCTGGGATGCCGGCCCTAACAGCGCGTCAACTTCCGTTTCGGTCCAGACATAGAATTTGCCTTCGACGCCCTCGCTGTCTGCATCTTCGGACGCTGCAAACGCCGCGTGCCCATCGACGGTGGCGGCCGTCATATCACGGACCATCCAGGTGATCGTTTCGGCAATGCGACGGGCAGTTAGCTGAGTTGGTCGGGCCGCGTGGGCAGACGCCAGCAGATCGAGAATTTGGGCGTTGTCATACAGCATTTTTTCGAAATGTGGCGCGAGCCACTCGGCATCGGTGGAATAGCGTGAATAGCCACCGCCGAGATGATCATAGATGCCGCCTTGCGACATGCGCCGCAGCAACAAATGTACCGCGTCCGCACCGGCCTGATCGCCGGTGCGGAAACTATCCTGCCACAGAAAACGGAAAATCGGCGGATTGGGAAATTTCGGCGCGCCCTTCATGCCACCCAGCACCGGGTCGGTGGTGCGCAGCAGGACCTGGACCGCATGGCTCAAGGTTGCCGGCGTCGGCAGCGCGCCGGGGTTCTCGGCAGCGATGGCATGCAGCGCCCTGGTCAGTGCCGCGACATTTTTGGCAATCTTGTCGCCCTCGTTTCGATAGGCGCCTTCAATCCCCACCAGCACCTGGCGGAAACTTGGCCGGCCCCAGCGCGGCTCAGGCGGGAAATAGGTGCCGCCCCAGAACGGCGCACCATCGGGCGTCAGGAACATGGTCAACGGCCAGCCGCCTTGTTCGCCGAGCTGATGCAGCGCCTGCATGTAGAGATGGTCGATGTCGGGCCGTTCTTCCCGATCGATCTTGATGTTGACGTAGAGGCTATTCATCAGGGCTGCGGTTTCATCGTCCTCGAACGATTCATGGGCCATCACGTGGCACCAATGGCAGGCGGCATAACCGATCGACAGCAAAATCGGTCGATCGGATACTTTCGCTTCGGCCAGCGCCGCGGCCCCCCACGGCCGCCAATGCACTGGGTTATCGGCATGTTGCAGCAAATATGGGGAGGTTTCGTGCCGCAGAAAATTCTCGGTCATCTCGGCGGTCCTTGCATGCAGGCAGCGACTGGGGGATAGGGGCGAAGAAGGAGATCACCATGGACGAGAAAGACGGGCAATTCTACGCCGCGCATCTGTTTGTCTGCTGCAACCGCCGCGCAGATGGGCATCCGCGTGGGTCTTGTGCGGCGAGCGGGTCGGAAGCGCTACGCGACTATATGAAGACGCGCGCCAAGGCGATGGGGCTGAAGTGGGTTCGGGTGAATATCGCCGGGTGTTTGGACCGGTGTGAACTTGGGCCGTGCATGGTGATCTACCCAGAAGGCGTTTGGTATAAGATCGAGACGGAAGCGGACGTTGATCGGGTGCTGGAAACCCACATCCGTGATGGGGGCCGGGTGGCGGAGTTGATGCTGCCGGCTTCATAGCGATTTCGATGTATCAAGATGGAGACACGATCTTTGCGGTAGCGTCAGGTGCTGGCCGCGCGGCTGTGACCTTGCTACGGATCAGTGGTGCGGGCGCGGGCGCCGTGCTCGATGGCCTCTGCCGGCGCCCGGCGCCCAGAGTTGCGGCGGTGCGGACGTTGCGGGACGGCGAAGCGCTGGATCGGGCGCTGGTGCTTTGGTTGCCGGGCCCCGGCAGTTACACGGGAGAGGATTGCGCCGAACTCCATCTGCACGGCGGCCGGGCGGTATTGTCCGCAGTGTCCGACGCGCTCGTACGCCTCGGCGCCCGTCCTGCCGAGGCCGGCGAATTTACCCGCCGCGCGTTCCTGAAC
>JANXRN010000084.1 GCA_025352995.1 Acetobacteraceae bacterium | reverse complement strand
TGCCATCGCCCACCGCGCCACCACCGCAGACGATGGCGACTTTGTTGGCCAGGCCCCATTCGTCGGTCATTTTCAAATCCAATCAGAATTCAGGACAAGAAGATATTTCGTAACTGCCCGGGTTCTCGCTGGCCCGGATCGTAGGAAGACTAAAGTCAAGAAAGCACTCCTTTTTTTGAAAAAAAGGAGCAAAAAAACTTTTCCACTTTGGTTCAGAGCGCTCCGCTGTTGCGGGGGGGCGCACGCCAACGGCCAGGAATGGATAAAAAGTTTTTTTGGTTCTTTTTGTTCACAAAAAGAACTTCTTGCCTTCTGACCTCCCCTGACTTGGAGCCTTTCTTAACAAAAACCTGGACAGTTACGATCGTTCTTTATTTATTCTGCCACACCGGCTTGCGCTTATCGGCAAACGCCTTCGGCCCTTCGACGTAGTCCGTGCTGGTGCTGTTGGCGACCTGCGCCGGATAGACATTGCCCAACGCCGCGGCCACGCTCGCCTCGCCCAAGCCGCGCATCGCCGCCTGTTTGGACGCGCGAACCGCCATCGGGGAGCATTCAAGAATTTGCGCCGCCCAGCGCTTGGCGCCTTCCAACGCCTGGCCAACCGGCACAACTTCGTTCACGAACCCAAGCGCCATGCCTTCGGCCGCCGGGACCCGCCGCCCGGTCAGGATCATCCCCATGGCAAGCTTCTGCGGGATTTGCCGGGGCAGCCGATGCACGCCGCCGGCGCCGGCAATCAGCCCGACCCGCGGTTCCGGCAGCGCGAATAATGCGTTTTCCGAAGCGACGATAATATCGCAGGCCAGCGCGATTTCGAACCCGCCGCCCATCGCCCAGCCATTCACCGCCGCGATCAAGGGCTTGTCGAGGTCGAAACGACTGGTCAGCCCGGCGAAACCGCTGCTCGCGCCCGGCCGACGCAAGCCGGATGCCTGCACCTTCAAGTCATTGCCCGCCGAGAATGCCCGATCGCCCGCTCCAGTAATAATGCCGACCCATAAATCGTCGCGGGCGGCAAATTCGTTCCACACATCATGCAATTCCCGATGCGCGTCGCCATGCAGCGCGTTCATCACCTCGGGTCGGTTGAGGGTGACGATGCGCACCCGGCCCTCGTCTTGGACGGTGCAGAATTCATAGGCCATGTTTTACCTCCCCGGCAGTTGTCGTTCGTCAAAGGCTAAGCCGCCCGACGCGGGAGCGAAAGGGGGCGGAGCGGAAAAACCAGCTTGCGGTCAGTTCGATCTCCGATCTATTCCCGCGCGGGCGGCGTGGCTGCAATATAGGTTTGCGTGGGTTGAAACCGGCGCAGACACGCCCAGCTACGAAAAGCGGGCGCCACCCCAGCACCCGCCCAACCCCGCGAAGGAAACGCCCATGACCAAACGCCCCCTACTGACTGCGCTAACCTTGTCGGCTGCCATGTTCTTCGCAGCTTCCAGCTTCGCCGCAATCGTCTCCTACCCGGCCACCCTCAGCGGACCTGGTGAGGTCCCACCCGTCGCCAGCCCAGGCACCGGCAAGGTTGACGCCAAATTCGACACCGCGACCAAGACCTTGTCCTGGACCGTGACCTATTCCGGCCTCACCGGGCCCGCCACCGCCGCGCATTTCCACGGCCCGGCGGCAGCTGGGGTGAACGCGCCGCCGGTGGTGCCGATCGCCGGCAACCTCGCCAGCCCGATTGCCGGCCAGGCCGTTCTGACCGACGCCCAGATCGCCGATCTCGCCGCCGGCAAATGGTATTTCAACATCCACACCGCCAACAACAAAGGCGGCGAAATTCGCGGCCAGGTGATGATGGCCAAATAGGCCGCGCCGGCCCGTGCGCCAGCGCACGGGCCGTTTGCCTGCATCGGCCAAGCAGGTCATGCTTCCGCCCAACGATGTTGTAGTGCGGAGGCGTTCGACCATGGTGACCACACCCCCATCAGCCGGCAACGCCGCGCTGGCGATGTTCAATCTCGCCGGGCGCACCGCGCTTATCACCGGCGCCCGGCGCGGTATTGGCCGTGCGATTGCGGTGGCGCTTGCCGCCCAAGGGGCCGCGATTGCCATCCATCACGCTGGCGCCGATGCCGAAGAACATGACGACGCTGCGTCCGTACTGGCCGAAATCACTGCCGCCGGCGGCAAGGCCGCGAACTTTGCCGCCAACCTTGCCAGTGCCGGCGCTGGCACAGCCCTCGCGGCCCGGATCGGCGCCGAACTCGCCCCGGTTGATATATTGGTGCTCAACGCCTCGATCGAACTGGTGGAAGATTATACCGAGATCACGTCCGAACATTTTGACCGCCAGGTGGCGATCAATTTGCGCGCCCCGCTGGAATTGCTGCAAGCCTTGGTGCCCGGCATGAAGGCGCGCGGCTGGGGCCGGGTGCTCGGCATTGGCAGCGTCCAGCAATATCGCCCGGCGCGGGACATGATGGTGTACGCTGGCAGCAAAGCGATGCAGTTGAGCTGGATGACCAATCTCGCCCGCCAGGTTGCCGGCTCCGGCGTCACCGCCAACACCCTCGCCCCAGGCGCGATCTGGACCGCGCGCAATGATGCCCGCATGTCAGACCCGGAACATCGTGCCCACATGGAAGCGCGGATTCCGGTCGGACGCCTCGGTCGACCGGATGATCTGGTCGGCGCGGCGCTGCTGTTCTGCTCGGACGCCGGCCAGTATATCAATGGCGCCAGCCTGCTGGTGGATGGCGGACTGGCGGTTGTGTGAAACCGCCGGCTGAAGCCTGAAGAAATATATCAGCACACCCCCCACCGCCAAAACCAGGCGTGACAGCGCGCGGGTCCTCGGCTAGCCTCCCGCTTTCGCCATGGAGTGTCCCCGCATGAGCCTGACCAACGCCCCCGATCCCGCGATCCGTGCTGCTGTCGTGCAGAAGGATCTCGACAACGTGATGCACCCGATTGTGCAGCACCGCGCGCTGGAAAAGGCCCAGATGGTGCTGGTGGGCGCCCAGGGTTCGACCATTCGCGATGCTGACGGCAGCGAATATCTCGACGGCATGGCCGG